>NZ_JBXAWH010000005.1:0-370588 GCF_057291635.1 Pseudomonas sp. 1L-C-7-B-C1
GGTGGTTAAGATCTTTCGTCTCAACCGAGGCGCGCATTCTACAGCGTCTCTTGTATCTGTCAAGCGGTTATTTTAAGAAGTTTTCAAAGTTTCCTGATCAACTTCAACCACTTGCGCTTCGTTCGACTTGGCGTCTCACGTCAGCGGGAGGCGAATTCTACAGCGTTACAACCTGCTGTCAACTGCCTTTTTCACCGCTGTCGATTCAAGCATCTGAACCGAAGCATTCCTCGCTGCTTACTTCGTCCAACTCTTTGATTATCAAGGAGTTTTCCGTTTCGTCTGCGCCGGAAGTGGGGCGAATTATAGACACATCCAGAGGGGCGTCAAGCACTTATTTTCACTTACCGCCAATCACTGATATTCGCCGCCTTTGCTGATTAACCGACCTCTATTCATAGATTCCTATATGGAGTGTGAGGCTGGAGCCCCCCCACATGCGGCTCTGAGAAGCGAGCGGGAGCAACGCCATCGGCGTGATACACGATGTCACTGGCATTTGTCTCACTATTGAGCGATGTTTAGCCCGTGCGCCTTAACATGCGCGCCCTCTCCACACGGACGTGAACGTCGGCGGCAGCATGCGAATTCTGGATAGTCACTGACCGCAACGTGCCGGTCAGGTAAGGATATGAATGAAGTACTTTTTGATGGCACTGGCAGCATTGGCTGTCGCTGGATGCGCAGCGACATCTAAACCGGTCATGGGCAAACGCGGTATTCATATCAATTGCTCGGGGCTGTCGTCCTCATGGGAGCAGTGCTATGAAATGGCGACCAACTCCTGCGTTTCCAAGCAATATCGGGTAATCGCCAAATCCGGTGACGGCGCCGAAGACACTGGAGGCTACCCGCTCGGTCTCAATCCGGCCGGGTACACCAGCCGCAGCATGATCATTGTGTGCAAAAAGCCGACTAACCCCTAGTCGGCTACCGGCATACCACCCTCTGCTAACCCGGCAGGTTTCTAACGGCGCCTATAAAGAAAGCCAAAGGCGTCTATATAGAAAGAGGACGCCAGGCACACGACCCGCACGTGGTGCCACCGCCTACACAGCGGCGGCAGTGGCATCAGACCGCTTGAGTACGACCGTTCAGCCACGACAACGCGGCGCCCCCCACTAAGGGACTGAGCCGCTGCCTGACCTGAGCGTGGTATTCATTCAGCCATTCACGCTCCTCTTTCGTCAGCAAACTGATTTCCAGGCAACGCGTGTCTATCGGGCACAGCGTGAGGGTCTCGAACTTGAGAAACTCGCCGAAATCGGTCTTGCCCGCCTCCTGATTGATCACCAGGTTTTCAATGCGCACGCCCCACTGTCCCGGCCGATAGGTGCCCGGCTCGATCGACGTGATCATCCCCGGCTGCATCGCGGTTTGCGGTGTAGCGGCGGCTTGATAGGCAATCACCTGCGGGCCTTCGTGCACGTTCAGGAAGTAGCCGACGCCATGACCGGTGCCGTGGCCGTAGTTGACACCCTCGGCCCAAATCGGTGCGCGAGCGATGGCGTCGAGCAGCGGCGAAAGAATGCCGCGCGGAAAGTGCGCACGAGACAACGCGATGACGCCCTTCAGAACGCGCGTGCAGTCGCGCTTCTGCTCAGCCGTCGGCGTGCCGATGGGTACCATGCGGGTGATATCGGTCGTGCCGCCCAGGTATTGGCCGCCGGAATCGATGAGCAGCAAGCCATCACCTTCGATTTGCGCGTGCTCTTCTTCGGTGGCGCGGTAGTGAGGCATCGCCCCGTTACCGTTGAAGCCGGCAATGGTGGCGAAACTCTGGGACACGTAGCCCGGACGACGGGCCCGCGCCGCGCTGAGCTTCTCGTCGATGGTCAGTTCGCTGACGGGCTCGTTACCCAGCGCTGAATCCAGCCAGGCGAAGAACTCGCACAGCGCCGCGCCGTCCTGCTCCATCGCCTGGCGGATATGCCGGGTGTCGGCAGCACTCTTCTGCGACTTGAACAGCGTGGTCGGGTTCAGACCTTCGACCAGCGTGACTTCGCTGTCCAGGTAATCCAGCAGGCCACAGGTGACCCGCGCCGGATCCACCAGCAGACGCGCGTCCTTAGGCACGTTGCGTAACGCAGTGCCGATGCGTGTGTATTCATGCAGGGTGATGCCGTCTTGCTCCAGCTTGCTTCGCAGCGCGGAATCGACTTTTTCTGATGCGACAAACAGATTGATGCTGTTCGGGCCGATCAGGGCGAAGGAGATGAACACCGGGTTGTAGGAGACATCGGCGCCACGCAGGTTAAACAGCCAGGCGATGTCGTCCAGCGTCGCGAGGAAATGCCAGTCTGCGCCGCGCTCGGCCATCACTGTGCGCAGTCGAGTGAGTTTGTCGGTGCGGGTTTCGGTAGCGTGGGGCGCCGCGTGCTCATAGACAGGCTGGGCCGGCAATGCAGGCCGGTCGTTCCACAGCTCCGTTAAAGGGTCGAGGTCGGTGCGAAGCCGCGCGCCTTTTTCGTACAAGTTGGCAGCCAACGTACGCGACGACGCTACGGCTAATACCGCACCATCCACAGCGACGACGGAATCCGCCTTTGCCTGGCCAGCCAGCCATTCAAGTGGGCCGGTCTGGCCGGGCTGCAGCTTGACCAGTTCGATACCGCTGCCTGCCAGTTCCTTGCTCGCCTGCTCCCAATAACGGCTGTCTGCCCAGAGGCCGGCCAAGTCCTGGGTGATGATCAAGGTGCCGACGGAACCGTGGAAGCCGGACAGCCACTGCCGCCCTTGCCAGTAACCTGGCAGATATTCAGAGAGATGGGGGTCGGCCGACGGCACCAGCCAAGCGTCGATGCCTTCACGGCTCATCAGGGCGCGCGCCTGCGCAAGGCGTTGCATCGCCACTCCAGTGGTTTTCGACTGCGTATTCATTGAATCTCCTGGTGACCCGAATTGTTTGCATCGCAGACCCGGATAATGGAGCAGCGATCAAAGCTGAGCAACCGCAGCGCCGCCTCCACCGTCGGGCGCAGTAAGGGCGCGTAGGATCCACTTCCTGGCGCACTGATGAAAGCTTCGTCATATCAACCACTTCACCCGCGTCGATTTATATATAACCGAACACAGTTCCATCTATAAAACTGCAACACCGCTGTGGTCGCTTAATTAACCACTTACCGCTCAGTGGATTAGTTACTCAACCGCACCATTACGTTTGTATGACGGGATTCAATCATTGAGCGCCATAAAACCGTTAAGCCCACCCGCGCCCAAGTTCTGACGTTGGAAAAACGTCTTTCCGGCTATTTTTGACGGCCAGTTAGGTGGTCTTCAGGAGTGCCTAAAAAGCGTCGCGCACCACGACGGGGCGATGATGTTTTATTGACTACCAATAAAATCAACCACTTAGAGATGCTGTCGGCCCGTTTATCAAAAATCTAACAGAATGATGGCGAAATAATTTGACAGAAACGCCGCCTCCGTCGATATATAGGCACGTCCAATGTTTTCCCGTTTTTGCAGTGCGGCCCTAGAGCTGTGCGCCGAGAGCATTCCGACTTAATTACCCTGCGACTGCCCAAAAAGTTGACGATTCAAACGGTGTGAAATCAGCGCCGGTGGGCAGTTTTTGGTTCAAAGAAAGGCTTTTTCGAATTACTGAATGTGCTCGGTGGGGCGGTAGCTTTGCCCAACGCTTTAGTCGGCCAGTGCTGAATGAAGCCGCTGTTTGAATGCACGCCTAATTAATACGACGGCAGGATCTGCAGATTCGGGCGGTAGCGTGCCTGAAGCGCAATTAACCCCCTGCCCTGCACTCCTCACTCTCAACGAGGGCCTGATGCAATGCCTTTATCTTTCGACATGGATGAGCAGCTGGTTCAGCGACTGGCTGACGAAATCGATACCAACGGCTTTGCAAAACTGAACGCGGCCGTGCCTGACACGGACCTGCAGCAGTTGCGGGCCTGGACTGACGAACAGGCGCAGAAACACCAGGGCGAATACTTTGCCTACCACGGTGAAGCGGCACTGAGCGAAAGCCTGCTGGCGAGTTACTGGTCCGACCCGCGTTTCAAGACGCTGCTCGGTCGCCTCTACAAGCATGCAGCCCGCCGCGACGCTGCCAGTGACCGCATTTTCCCGGTGCTGCGCTGCGTGCAGGGCAATCAGGGCAAGCGCGAATCCAACAGTTTCCACTACGACGCCAGCCTGGTGACCGCACTGATCCCGGTGTTCATCCCCAGTGAAGGCGAAGGACGCGGCGATCTGATGCTGTTTCCGAATATCCGCCGGGTGCGCTCATGGGTGGTGTTCAACGTGATCGAGAAGGCCCTGCTGCAGAACAAGATCACCCGCGGCTGGATCATCAAGGGCATGCAGCGCAACTGGCTCAAGCCGTATGTCCTGCGCCTGGAGCCGGGCAGCGTTTATTTCTTCTGGGGCTATCGCAGCCTGCACGCCAATCAGGCCTGCCGACCGGACGTGAAGCGCGCCACTGCCCTCTTCCACTTCGGCGACCCCCATACCGGCAGCCTGGCCACCCGGTTGATCCTGAAAATCAATCAAGGCCGCGCGCGGCGGATGAGCAACAAGGCAGGCAACCCGCCGCCGGCATCCACCCCCAACTGATTCCCCTTGAACCTGGCGTTGACGGCCCGGCGTCAGACCGGCGCCACCGCATCACTGCCCAAAAGCCTTTTAAAAGCTTTGCATCTGAAATGGAGAATTCGATGATCAACGTCACCAAGACTTACCTGGGCGATATCGACAAGTTCAAGGGCTACGTCGAGGGCATTTATGCGCGCGGCTGGCTGACCAACCACGGGCCGCTGGTGTGCGAGCTCGAACAACGCCTGAAAGAATATCTGGGCGTCAAACACGTCATCCTCACCAACAACGGCACCCTCGCCCTGCAGGTCGCTTATCGCGCGCTGGGCCTGAGCGGCAGCGCAGTGACCACGCCGTTCAGCTTCGTCGCGACCAGCAGTTCGCTGCAGTGGGAAGGCATTCGACCGATCTTCGCTGACATCGACGCCAAGACCTGGAACATCTCGCCCGACCACATCGAGAGCCGCATCGTCTCCGACACCACCGCCATTGTCGGCACCCACGTGTTCGGCAACCCGTGCGCTGTCGAGCGCATCGAAGAGATCGCCCGTCGGCGCAATCTGAAAGTCGTGTACGACGGCGCCCATGCCTTCGCCGTGCGCCACGCCGGCCAGTCGGTGCTCAACTGGGGTGACATCAGCACCCTGAGCTTCCACGCCACCAAGCTGTTTCACACCATCGAAGGCGGCGCGATCATCACCAACGATGACGAAACAGCGCGCCGGGTTCACCTGCTGTGCAACTTCGGCATCGTCGACGTCGACAAGATCGAAGGCATCGGCATCAACGCCAAGCTCAACGAATTCTCCGCCGCGATGGGCCTGTGCATTCTCGACGACATCGAGAACATTCTTCAGGAACGTGCCGAAATCGCTGACCGCTACACCACTCGCCTGGGCGATTACGTCGACCTGCAGCGGCCGGAAAACAACAGCCAGCTCAATCACAGCTATTACCCGATCGCCCTGAGCGACGAACAGCAACTGCTGCGTTTGCGTTCAGCGCTGAACACCAACGGGATCAACCCGCGCCGCTACTTCTATCCGTCGCTGGACACCCTTGAATACCTGCAGCCGCAAGCGGCACAAACCGCCTCGCGTTCACTGAGCGAGCGTGTGTTGTGCCTGCCGATTTACCCGGGCCTGCTGCGCGACGATCAGGACCGCGTGATCAGCACGGTGATCGCCGAAACCAGCGGCGCCCACTCGCCCTACCGTGTGCCGTCCCTCGCGCAGGTCATGTAACACCGCCGGGCCAGCCACTGCGCCATTCACCTGTTTCGCCGGAAGGACTTTCGATGCAAACCAAGCGCTCAGTCATACGCAACACTGCGTTGAGCTATGCAGGCCAGGCCTACACGCTGCTCGTGGGGATCCTGATCATGCCGTTCTATCTCGGCCACATGGGCGCCGAGGCATACGGGCTGATCGGGTTCTTCTCAGTGCTGCAGGCCTGGCTGCAATTGCTGGATGCGGGGTTGTCGCCAAGTCTGGTCAGGGCAGTGGCGCATCGACAAGGCAGTGAGGGACTGGATCGCTACACAGGCCGCCTGCTGCGCTCGTTCGAAATCATTTTCCTGCCACTGGCGGGGTTCTGCTGCGTGGCGATGTACGCCGGCAGCGAATGGATCGCCGTGCACTGGCTCAATGCTCAGCAATTGTCGACCGAGACGCTGGTGCAGTGCATCGGGCTGATGGGCATCGTTATCGCCCTGCGCTTGTTTTCAACGCTCTATAAAAGCGGGATTCAAGGCCTTGAACAGCATGCATGGCTGAACATTGCCAACGTGATCATCGCCACGCTGCGCTACTTCGGTGGCCTGCTGCTGGTGAGCACGATTTCCAACGACCCGGTGCACTTCTTCGAATTCCAGGCGCTGGTGGGCCTGATCGAAGCTGTGATCTTCGCGGCCCGTGCCTATCAGCAGATGCCGACGCCATCGCCGCTGACCGGTTTTGACTGGGATCTGGTCAAGCCGATCATCCCGTTCGCGGCGAGCATGTCCGGCACCGCGGTGCTGTGGATCGTGCTGACCCAGATCGACAAGGTGCTGCTCTCCGAGCTGCTGCCGCTCAATGAATATGGTTACTTCTCGCTGGTGGCGCTGATCACTACCGGGATCATGATGCTCTCCAACCCGCTGGCGCAGACGCTGCTGCCCCGCCTCACCGTGTTGATGGCCGAAGGGCGCCGGGACGACATGCATCAGCTGTATCTGGCGGCCAATCGGTTTGTGTGCACGTTCCTGTTTCCGCTCGCGGCGCTGATCGCGCTGCACGCCGACGAAATGGTCTTTGCCTGGTCAGGGGATCGCCCTGCTGCCGACTGGAGCCGAACGATTCTGCCGTGGTACTCGCTGGGCAGCGCCATCATGGCCGTCAGCGCTTTCCAGTTCTACCTGCAATATGCCTACGGGCGCATGCACCTGCATGTCTGGTACAGCATCGTTTCGGCGCTGATCACGGTGCCAGTGATGTTTCTGGCGATCCGTGGCTATGGCGCTTACGGCGCGGCGATCGCCTGGTTCGTGTTGCGCGTCGTGTCCTTCGCCGTCTGGCCGGTCATCGTCCACCAGCGCCTGGCCCCGGGCATTCACAGCCAATGGCTGCGCGACATCATCCGCATCAGCGTGATGACCGGCGTGGGCCTTGCGATCACCGAGCCCTTGCTACGCCTGATCGCCAATGAAAACCGCATCAGCATCTTCCTGGGTCTGGCCGTCAGCGGCCTGCTCACGCTGCTGATTGTGGCCGCCAGCTACAAGCCGCTGGTCATGAAGATTTCCGTTCTGTTCAGCAAACCCAGTGTTTAACTCCGAGTACCCAAGCCATGGATGCTAATAGCAATAAGACGAGCACCTCGCCGTCCGCCGCGCCCTTGGTCAGCATCGTCTGTCCAGCCTACAACCAGGAAGCCTACGTCGCGCAGACGCTGGAAGGCTTCCTGATGCAGCAAACCACGTTCGCCTTCGAAATCCTGGTGAACGACGATGCCTCCACGGATGGTACTGCCCGCATCATTGCCGATTACGCCAAGCGCTTCCCGACGCTGATCCGGCCCTTCTATCACGAGACCAATCAGTACTCGCAGAACAACCCGCCGGTGCCGCGCCTGTTCGGCGAAGCGCGTGGCCGCTACATCGCCTACTGCGAAGGCGACGATTACTGGACTGACCCGCGCAAGCTGCAGATCCAGGTGGACTTCCTCGAGAACAACCCGGATTACGTGCTGACCTACCACGACGCGATCCCTTTCGACATCAGCGGCCAGTACCCTATTCAGCTGCAAGGCAAGCTGCGCGGGGACGCCACGGCGCTGGAGCTGCAGAAGGCGCGGCCAATCTCGACGTTGACTACGGTATTCCGCAACGTCTTCGATTCGTTGCCACCCGAACTGCGCGCCGCGCCACTCAACGATCTGGTCTGGTGGTCGCTGCTCGGTGCCTACGGCAAGGGCAAATTCATGGGTGAGGTCAAGCCGGCGATGTATCGGTTGCACCCGGGGGGCGTGTTTTCCATGCGCTCCAACAAACGCAAGCTGCACATGGCGCTGCAGACCTCCGGCGCCCTGGCCAACTACTACAACCGGCTCGGCAATCAGGAGCTGTATGAGCACTTCCTGATGGAGCTGGTCGAGTATTCGCTGTCGGCGATTACCCCGAAGCGCAAAATGCAGACGCTCCTGGCAGTCGGGCAGAACTTCAGCACCAACATCAGCAAGAGACTGATGACGAGCCTCAGCAAAGGTCATGTTCAGTAACGTACTGGTGGTCTGCGTCGGCAATATCTGTCGCAGCCCCATGGCCGAAGCCATGTTCCGACAACGGGTGCCGAACGCGCGCGTCCAGATCTCGTCGGCCGGGACCCACGCCATGCTCAGTTCCACCATTGACCCGCTGGCTCAGGCCGTGCTGCTGGTCAATGACGTCCCCGCCCACAGACATCGAAGCCGTCAGATCGATCGGCAGATGCTCCACGAAGCAGAGCTGATTCTGGTCATGGAGCATCGTCAGACCCAGAGCGTCCTCAAGCTGGCCCCCGAGGTACGCGGCAAGACGTTTCTGATTGGCAAATGGCAACAAGCGCTGGAAATCGCCGACCCCTACCGGCGCCCGAAACTAGCCTTTGAACAGACCTACGAGCAGCTTTCGCGTTGCGTCGACGACTGGCTTCCTTATCTTCAGTCAGGAGATCCAAGATAAATGACCGCTATGAACCGTACTTCTCTGGACGAGGTCCAGGACTCCCGGATCGATCTGGCGACTATCTTGCGCACACTTTTCGATCACAAAGGATTGATTGCGTCGATTGTCGGCATCTGCGTCCTGCTCGGCGCCACCTACGCCATTCTCGCCACGCCGATCTTCCAGGCCAACGCGATGATTCAGATCGAGCCGCGCAAAGTCGGCATCGAGGGTCGCACCGAAGTCTCCAGCAAGCCGCTGTCGGTTTCCCAGGCGACCACCGAAATCGAGCTGATCAAATCCCGCGCGGTGTTGGGCAAGGTCGTCGATGACCTCAAGCTGTACATCGTGCAGAAGCCCAAATACATCCCGGGCCTGGGCAGCTACATGGCGCGTCGGTTCAAGCCCGAGCGTGAAGGCGCGCTGGCCGATCCGATGTTCGGCCTGAACAGCTACGCCTGGGGCGGCGAAAAAATCGACGTCTTTCAGCTGGACGTGCCGGACGCACTGCTGGGCGAAAAGATGACCATGGTGGCGGGCAAACCGGGCACTTTCACCCTGTATGACGAAGACCGCAATAAACTGCTCAGCGGCCCTGTCGGTCAGACCGTCGAAGGCAGCGGCATCAAGATCCAGGTGGCTGCGCTCAACGCCCGTCCGGGCACCGAGTTCACCGTGGTGCGTCAACGCACCCTGACCGCCGCGCTGGATTATCAGGATCGTCTGAAAATCATGGAAGCGGGCAAGGACTCCGGGATCGTCTACCTGTCGATTCAGGACCCCGACCCGGCACTGGCCAAGCGCATCCTCAACGAAGTCAGTCGCCTGTATGTGCGCCAGAACGTCGAGCGCAGTTCGGCCGAAGCCGCCCAGCGTCTGGAATTCCTGCGTTCGCAACTGCCTGCCGTGCGCAAGCAGCTGGAACAGTCGGAAATCGCGCTGAACAACTTCCAGATGGGCGCCAAGTCGGTTGACCTGAGCGTTGAGACCAAATCGGTTCTGGATCAGGTGGTCAAGCTGGAAGGCACCCTGTCGGACCTGAAAATGAAGCGCGTCGACGTCGAGCGTCTGTACACGCCGGAGCATCCGACCTACCGCGCCCTGATGACTCAGATCGGCCAGGTTGAAGCACAGAAAACTGCGCTGCTGAAGAAGATCGAAGCCCTGCCGGCCACGCAACAAGAGCTGCTGCGCCTGAACCGGGACATGCAGGTCACCTCGCAGACCTACACCCTGTTGCTGGACAAGAGCCAGGAGCAGGACATTCTGCGCGCCGGCAGCATCGGCAACGTCCGCATCATCGACAACGCCGACGCCAACGTCGAAGAGCCGGTCAAGCCGATGCGCAAAATCATCGTGCTGGTCGCCGCCCTGATCGGCCTGCTGCTGGCCGTTGCCACCGTGTTCGTGCGCCAGGCGTTCTACCGCGGCGTGGACAACCCGGAAGTCATCGAAAACCTTGGCATGCCGGTGTACGCGTCGCTGCCGTATTCGCGACTGCAGGAACGCATGGAAAAGGCCGCCCAGAGCCGTTCGACAAGCAAGGAGCCACGCCTGCTGAGCGTCAGCGCGCCGACGGAACTGGCGATCGAAGCGTTGCGCAGCCTGCGCACCAGCCTGCACTTCGCCATGCTCGAAGCCCGCAACAATGTGCTGATGATTTCCAGCCCGACGCCGGGCGTGGGCAAGTCGTTCGTCTCCAGCAACCTCGCGGTGATCATCGCGCAGACCGGCAAACGCGTGTTGCTGATCGACGCCGACATGCGCAAAGGCTACCTGCACAAGATGTTCAACCTGACGCCCAAGCATGGTTTGTCGGACACCCTCGCTGCGCGTCTGGGCAGCAAGGAAGTCATCAACCACACCGAAGTGCGGAACCTGGATTTCATCTCCTGCGGTTACGCGGCGCCGAACCCGTCCGAGCTGTTGATGCACGACAACTTCAACAAAATGATCAGCGAGCTGTCGCCGCTGTATGACCTGGTGATCATCGACACCCCGCCGATTCTGGCCGTGACCGATGCCACGCTGGTCGGCCGTCAGTCCGGCACCTGCCTGCTGGTGACCCGCTTCGGCCTGAGCACGGCCAAGGAAATCGAAGCGTGCAAGCGCCGCCTGATGCACAACGGCATTCTGATCAAGGGTGCGATCTTCAACGGCGTCCTGCGCAAGGCGTCGACCGCCGACTACGACTGCGCCGCATACGGTTACGACTACACCACGGTCCGCAAGTAAATCGACACGCACGCCAAGGAGAAACACATGGCCAGGACCCTTGCAGTGATGCAGCCCTATCTGTTCCCGTACCTGGGCTACTTTCAGCTCATCGCTGCTGCAGACGTCTTCGTCCTGGGAGATGATCTGCAGTATGTGCGGTCCGGCTGGGTCAATCGCAATCGCATCCTGCACAACGGCGCGGCCAGGCTGATCAGCTTTCCGTTGAAGAAAGACCGCTTTCAGCTGCAGATCAATCAGCGCCAACTGTGTGAGCACTTTAGCGATGAAGCGCCACGGCTGATCGATCTGCTCGCCGAGAACTACCGAGAGGCGCCCTACTTCGCGCAGGTCATGCCGCTGCTGGAACGGTTGATCCGTTTCCCCCAGCAGAACATCGCGCTGTATGCCGAACACGCCATCCGTGAAATGTGTGCTTATCTCCACATCGTGACGCCGATCCTGCGCAGCTCGGACCTGATATTAGGTAGCGCTGCGGACAAGCAAGAGCGCATTATCCGCATCGCTCACACGTTTGAAGCCACCACGTTCATTACCCCGGAAGGCGGCTCGGTGCTCTACGACCGTGATCACTTTGCCCGCAACGGTTTGCTGGTGCGGTTTTTCCGGATGAACCCCGTGGCGTATCGGCAGTTCGGGCAACCTTTCGTCGCCAACCTGTCGATTATTGATGTGCTGATGTTCAACTGCGTCGAGCAGGTGCAGCAACTGTTGACCGAATACGGGCTGGACAAAAATCCACCCTGCGCAAGGCCCGTCATGATGCACGGGCTGGCGCAAAAACCTGACGTTGTCCTGACCGGGTCGCACCGGATCGCAGTGGAGTGAAGTGTATGTCTGAAGTCGTCAATAGCTCCGGTGGCTCCGCGCGCTGGTACCTCATCCAGACCAAACCCCGTCAGGAAGCACGTGCGGCAGAGCACCTGCAACGTCAGCAGTTCGAGTGCTACCGCCCGGTCAAGCACGGTGAGAAAAAACGCGGCTCACGGGCGCCAGCCGAAGAAGAGCTGTTCCCCGGTTACCTGTTCATCCACATGGACCAGGCCAGCGACAACTGGTACCCGATCCGCTCGACCCGGGGCGTGGCGCGCATCGTTACGTTCGGCGGCATGCCGGTTCCGGTGCAGGATGCGTTGATCGAGCAGATTCGCCAGCGTCTGTTGGCGCCGCCGGCCAGGGTCGCCTTTCAAGAAGGCGAAACGGTGCGGGTCACGGCCGAGGGCTTCAACGACGTCGAAGCGATCTTCCTCGCCGCCGACGGTGATGAACGTGCGGTGATTCTGCTCAACCTGCTGCAACGCGAGCAAAAGGTCACCCTGCCGGTCAGCAGCCTGTCGCGGATGCAAGCGCAGGCGTGAGCCGTTAGCGTTGTCCGTACTGATCCACACATTCTGACCCACACATCCTGATTCCCACGGGGCTGATGCTTTCAGCCTCTTGACCCCCCTTCGCCCGGAACTCGCCATGACCCAGAAAACCACACTGGTGACGCTCACCTATGGTGATCGTTTCAACTACCTGCACACGCTGGTCAGCCGCTCGCTGGAAAGCCCGCTGATCGACCGCGTGATCATTGTCAGCAACGCATCCACCGCGCCGCTGGACACCCTGCGCCGCAACTGGCCGAACCAGGTCAGCGTGATCTACATGCATGAGAACACCGGTTCTGCGCGGGGTTATTCAGTGGGGATTCAGGCCGCGCTGGACGCCGGGGCCGAGCACATCTGGCTGATGGACGACGACAACGCGCCGACCATCAACGCCATTGCCACGCTGCATCAGGTGCTCGAAGAACGTAAACGCGTCGACGGCGAGGACAAGGCCGCCGTACTGGGCTTTCGTCCGACCCATCAGGCGGATATCGCCGCCGGCGTGCCGAATCGCTTCGCCATTCAGCGCCGTTCGAGCTTTTTCGGTTTTCACATCGCGCAGCTGCCGTACAAGGTCTGGCGTCGCCTGCCATGGGGCGCGCCGCAAAGCCCCCATCGCAAACTGCCGATGGTGCAATTGCCATTCGCTACTTACGGCGGCCTGCTCGCCCATCGCAACCTGTATCGCCGCATCGGCCTGCCGCTGGATGCGTTGATGCTCTATGCCGACGACAGCGAATACACCTTTCGCATCACCGCCGGTGGCGGCCGGATCTTCCTGGTGCCGGATGCCTTGCTCGATGATCTGGAAAGCTCGTGGAACATCAAGGCGCGCACCAACAACATCTACGAGAGCTTCCTGCTGGGCGGCTCGGACTTGCGCGCCTACTACGGCGCGCGCAACCAGGCCTGGTTCGACAAGAACATCTGGGCCAATTCGTCGCTGCTGTACGGCCTCAACCGCTGGGTGTTCTTCCGCCTGCTGCGGCTGATCGCCAAGCGACGCGGTGCCGAGGAGCGCCTGGGCCTGATCGAAAAAGCCATCCGTGACGGTGAGTCCGGGGTACTGGGTCTGAATCAGTCGTATCCATTATGAAAATACTGTTCATCAGCAGCCTGTATGCCCCTCACATTGGAGGCGGCGCGGAAATCATTCTTCAGCGTACCGTCGAGGGCCTGCAGCAGCGGGGCTGTGAAGTCAGCGTGCTGGTGACCGGTCCCGACGCAGGTTTGAGCGTTGAGGCGGTGAACGGCGTCAAGGTCTACCGCGCCGGCCTGCGAAACTTTTACTGGCATTTCGGTGCGCAGCGGCCTGGCCGTCTGGCGCGCCTGGGCTGGCATCTGCGCGACCGCTACAACGGCGCGATGCGCAGCTACGTTAAAAAGGTCATCGGCAACGAGCAGCCGCAACTGGTGGTCTGCCACAACCTGGCCGGCTGGTCGGTGTCGGTCTGGGACGAGATCACCGCTGCAAAGCTGCCGATCGTTCAGGTGCTGCATGACATGTACCTGATGTGCCCGAGCAGCAACATGTTCAAACGCGGCCAATGCTGCCAGCAGCAATGCGGCAGTTGCCAGACCTTTCGCAAGGGCCACGATGTTCGGTCGGCGCAGGTCGCGGCGGTGGTCGGGGTCAGTCGCTTCATTCTTGAAAAGCTGCAGCTGCGCGGATATTTCAGCAACGCCAGCCAGTACGTCGTGCACAACGCCAGCCCGTTCACACCGCCGACCGCCTCGCCCCATCAGCGGCGGCAAACGGATCTCGCAGTGAAAAAAGCGCCGTTGCGTTTCGGCTACATGGGCACGCTGTCCCATCAGAAAGGCGTGGCCTGGCTGATCGAGCAATTTCAGCGACTGCCCTTCGACGCCACGCTGCACATCGCAGGACGTGGCCAGACGGATGACGAAGCCACGTTCAAGGCCCTGGCCAATTCGTCGAAGATCAGCTTCGTCGGTTATCAGACGCCTGAAACGTTCTACCGCCAGATCGACGTCGCCGTGGTGCCTTCGCTGTGGAACGAGCCGTTCGGCATGGTTGCCGTCGAAGCCTGCGCCCACTCGGTGCCGGTGATCGCCAGCCGCATGGGCGGTTTGCCTGAAATCATTCAGGACCCCCTCAACGGTCTGCTGTGCGACCCGCAGGATCCCGACTCACTGGGCCAGGCAATGTTGCGGTTGCACCAGAACCCGGAATTATTGGCGCGTCTGAGCGGTGAGGCGCGGGTCAGCGTGGCGTCGTTACTGAACCTGGAGCTGATGCTCGACAGTTACCAAAGTATTTTCGACCAGACGCTGCTGGACGATGTCACCCAGCGCAACCGGCAGACACTGCCGCACCCCGTTTGAACACAGCGGCATGCCTGTACGCGATGCCGACATTACCGCCGACGGCCCGCGACCTACCTGAGCAAGCGCTCCGGACCGTGCCTCTTCATTGAGACAAGCCATGTTTATCCCTTACCTGCCCCGGTTACGACGACCCTCGGCGGTCCTGTTGCTGGGTTTGTTGATCAGCTGCATCACGCGGGCGGACGAAGCGTTCATCATCGGCGTGGACACGCACTTGATGAACAAGCCCGGCACCTCCGTCCGCGCGTTGCAGCTGCTGAAAGCGGCGGGTGTCGACTCGGTGCGCGACGATGCCTATTGGTCCAGCGCCGAGCCCCGACGAGGATCGTTGAAGATCGAGCCTTCGTGGCAGTCATTCCTGAGCGCCACCCAGGAAAACCGTTTGCGACCGCTGTTGGTGCTGGGCTACGGCAACCCGTTTTACGAGAACTACGCCAAACCGCGAAAACCTTCGGTGCGCGATGCTTACGGCAACTACGCCAGCTTCGTCACCCGCCAGCTCACCGACAGCGTGGACTTCTACGAAATCTGGAACGAGTGGGACAAGGAAAACCCGGTCGACCCGGCGTTCGCCAGGGACTACAGCCTGCTCATCGAGCAAACGGCCAAGCGCATTCGCGCCAACCAGCGGCCGATGGTGATTCTGGCCGGCGCCGTGACCAGTCAGGGCATGGACCTGGGGTTCGCCGACCGGCTGGTGGAATCGGGGCTGCTGAACCATGTCGACGGGTTGTCGCTTCATCCGTATGTGTATTGCCGTTCGGATGAGCGCAACACCCCGGAAAACTGGATTGCCTGGCTGCGACGAATCAGCGAGGACCTGACGGACAGGAACCGCAACAAAGGCCCGGTGCCGCTGTACCTCACCGAAATGGGCTGGCCCAGCAACGACGGGCGTTGCGGCGGTGACGAGAAGACCCAGGCAGCGTTCCTGGCGCGCAGTTTCTTCCTTGCGCAGACGATGCCCAACATCAAGGGCATGTGGTGGAACGGCCTGCTCAACGACGGTCCCGACGGCACTGATCCTGAGCAGAACTTCGGCCTGCTCAATCAGGACCTGAGCATCAAGCAGGCGTACCTGACGCTGAAGGCCATCAGCCCGACGCTGCATCAGTTCCGCTACGACGCTGAAAAGAGTCGCGAAATCGACTCGCAATACCTGCTGCGATTCGCCAAGGGGTCAGAGCAGATCATGGTCGCCTGGACCGCCGGGCTGCCGCGATCGATCAAGGTCGACGCCAGCAGTGTGCTGCGCGGCAACGTGCAATACATCGACACTCGCCAGCCACAACGGGGGCAGGTCGACAGCGGTATCCCCTGGAACTGCAACGACGGGCGTTGCTCGGCGCAAGTGCCGATTGATGACTTCCCGAAAATAATAAGCCTGGGCACACGCCCGGCACTGTTTGCCTTGCCCTGAATTCTGCCTTTTTTTTGGCCCGCCTTTCGAGCGCCCCTTCATTCAGGGCGCTGACGGCTCTTGACTGAGCGCGCTGAAGGCGCCTGCGCACGACCCCTTTATCTCTTCTACAGGTCGACCACAATGATTGTGATCAATGCACGTTTCCTGACCCAGGAATTGCGTGGCGTTCAACGCTTCGCCGAACAGATCTGCCTGGCCCTCAAGCAACTGCGCGACGACGTGGTGTTTGTGGCCCCCCACGGCATTCAGATGCACGAGAGCGCCAAAGCCCTCGACGTGCAATGCATCGGCAGTCACAGCGGCCACCTGTGGGAGCAACTGGACCTGCCGCTGTACCTGCGCCGTCAGGGCAACCCGCTGCTGATTTCGCTGTGCAGCACCGCGCCGCTGCTGTACGGCAATCAGATCGCGACCCACCACGACGTCACCTATGTGCGTCACCCGGAAAGCTACACGCGCACCTTTCGCCTGCTCTACCGGACCATGACGCCGATCATGCTGTCGCGGATCAAGTCGCTGCTGACGGTGAGCGCCTTCTCCAAGGGCGAGATCTCGCAGTTCTACAAATTCCCGGAGAAGAAAATCTTCGTGGTGCCCAATGCCGTGAGCGGTGCGTTTCAACCGGGGCCGCCCCTTAAAGAGCAACAGGATTACCTGCTGGCGGTGTCTTCGCCCAGCGCCCACAAGAATTTCAGCCGGATGATTCAGGCGTTCCTGCTGCTGCGCGGCCACGATGATCTGCAGCTGCGCATCGTCGGTGGCGCCAGCGGGATTTTCAGCGACGACAACCTGCAACGCCTGGCCAGTCGTGACCCGCGCATCCGCTTTCTGGGTCGCCTGAGCGATGACGAACTGATCAGCCAGTACCAGGGCGCAACGGCGTTTGTGTTTCCGTCGCTGTACGAAGGCTTCGGCATTCCGCCCCTGGAAGCACAGGCCTGTGGTTGCCCGGTGCTGGCGGCCAACGCGGCGTCGATCCCTGAAGTGCTGCAGGCCAGCGCGCTGTATTTCGACCCGCTGGACATTGAGCACATGGCCGCCGCCATGGAACGCATCCTGACGGACATGCCGCTGCGCCAGTCGCTGCGCCGGCGCGGACTGAACAACGTGGCGCGGTTTTCCTGGGAAGAGTCGGCACGCCAGGTTTCCCAACGCATCGACGCGCTGCTGAGTCCGGCCAGAGACCGGCGCAGTAGCCAGGGCAGCGATGCCCTGGGTCGCGAATCTTCCAGCAAGCTCTGAGGCATTGCCATGAAACGCCTTGCCTATCTCGACGCATTGCGCGGCATCGCCGCCTTGATGGTGGTTTTCACCCATTTGTATGCACCGGTCATCGGTCACGTCTGGGTGCTGGATTACCTGATTGACCCCGGCAAGTTGGGGGTGTTGTGGTTTTTCATGATCAGCGGCGTAGTGATTCCCTACAGCCTGAAGCCGGTCCCCGATGGCGCCCGGCGTTTTCTGATCTCACGCTTCATGCGCTTGTACCCGGCCTACTGGCTGTCACTGGTGCTGTTTGTGCTGATGCTTCAGTTGAGCGGCGCACCGTTGCCGTCCTGGCCGCAGATCGTCGCGAACCTGACCATGGTGCAGGCGGCGCTGGGCTTCGACGACGTGGTCGGCCTGTACTGGACGCTGTTCATCGAACTGGTGTTCTACGGCCTGTGCCTGGCGTTGTTCATCGCCGGCAAGCTGTATGACCTGGCGTTCCGGGCGCGCTGTTCGCTGGTGTTTCTGCTCGCAGCGCTGGCGATGGGCGTGGCCCGCGCGCTGACTGAACACAAACTGCCGGTGGCCCTTCCACTCGCGTTGTCGCTGATGTTCTTTGGCTCCGTGTGGCGCCAGTGGTTGCTGGCGGAACACAGCCCGGCGCTGACGCGGAACCTGAAAATGCTGTTCGTGGCCTTCGCCGTGCTGTTACCGCCGACGCTGATCATGGCTTACAGCAAGGACATGGGCACCGGCGAAACGTGGGGCCGTTATTGCTTCACCTACGCCGTGGCCATTGTCAGCTTCGTGCTGCTGACCCGCAGTGTGCGTCTGAACCACCCGGCGCTGGTCTGGCTGGGCGCAGTGAGTTACTCGCTGTACCTGCTGCACCCGTCGATGGGCATGCTCAGCGAATTCCTGCTGCGCGGCACCGACGCACCGGGCCTGCTGGTGGCGATGGTCGCGACAGTGCTGACCCTGGGCGCTGCCCATCTGTGCTTCCGCTACATCGAACACCCTTTCATACAGCTCGGAAAACGCCTTAATAATCGCAACGCCGAGACGCAGCCTGTCAGCGTCTGATTTAGCGCCTGCGCACATGGATAGGCATGGGATGGCCCTCGCGAGCCTGGCTCGACGTACCGGGCGTCCCTCAGCCGTTAATGCAGAGAATTTCAATGAAGATTGCAATCGTCCACGACTGGTTGGTGACGTACGCCGGTGCCGAAAGGGTTTTGGCATCGCTGATCAAAATCTGGCCCGAGGCGGACCTGTTCTCCGTCATCGATTTCCTCAGCGACGAGGACCGCGCACAGCTGGGCGGCAAAGTCGCGAAGACCACGTTCATACAGCGCCTGCCCAAGGCCAAAACCAAATACCAGCGCTACCTGCCGCTGATGCCGATGGCCATCGAGCAACTGGACCTGTCCGGTTACGACCTGATCATCAGCAGCAGCCACGCGGTGGCCAAAGGCGTCCTGTGCGGCCCGGACCAGTTGCACGTCAGCTACGTGCACTCGCCGATCCGCTACGCCTGGGACCTGCAGCATCAGTACCTCAAAGAGGCGAACCTGAGCACCGGCCTGAAAGGCAAAGTGGCGCGGATGATCCTGCATTACATGCGCATGTGGGATCAGCGCACGGCCGCAGGCGTCGATGACTTCATCGCCAACTCGCACTTCATTGGCGCGCGCATCACCAAGGCCTACCGCCGTGAATCCACGGTGATCTACCCGCCGGTGGACACCCGCGGTTTCGCCCTGCAGGAAGAGAAGCAGGATTACTACTTCACCGCCTCGCGCATGGTGCCGTACAAGCGCATGCCGATGATCATCGAAGCCTTCGCGGCCATGCCGGGCAAGCGTCTGGTGGTGATCGGAGACGGTCCGGAAATGGAAAAGGCCAAGGCCGCTGCGGTCAACGCGCCGAACGTCACACTGCTGGGTTATCAACCGTTTGCGGTGTTGCAGGAACACATGAGCAACGCCAAGGCGTTCGTGTTTGCCGCCGAAGAAGATTTCGGCATCAGCCCGGTGGAGGCCCAGGCCTGCGGCACGCCGGTCATCGCGTTCGCCAAGGGTGGCGTGGTGGAAACGGTCTGCGGGCTGGATCATCCGCAGCCGACCGGGGTGCTCTACCCGGAGCAAAGCGTGGCGTCGCTGATGGCCGCCGTCGAGACGTTCGAGATCAACGGTTCACGCATCACCGCACAAGCCTGCCGGACCAACGCCGAACGCTTCAGCGAAGCCCGCTTCGAACTGGAAATGCGCCAGTTCGTCGAGACCCGCCTGAGTGCAGCTCGTCAAAGCCGCCAGCCTGCGCACATCCGGCCGGTCCAGACCGCGCCGACACTGGTCAGCAACGACCTTTCCGCCCGCGTTGTTCCGATCAAATCCGTCTGAGCGAGCCCAGCCTATGCGCACTCCATTAAGGGGCATCCTGCATGCCCATTCATCGTCGCTGTCCGTCGCTCACCGGCTGCTCGATCTGGCGGTCATCGCGGTTGGCGGTTACGGCGTCAACCTGCTCACCGGTATGCCGATGAGCAGCGAAGCCTGGATGCAGATTCTGCTGGCGGCGGTGGCCTTTCACTGGCTGGCCGAATACCACCAGTTGTACGGCTCGTGGCGTGGCGAGCGCATTGCGCGCGAGCTGCTGAAGGTCGCCAATTACTGGGGCCTGGCCTTCGTGCTGCTGCTGTTCGTCGACTACTTGCTGTTGCAGCCCGACGATCTGGCGAACAACAGCCAGATGGCCTGGTTTGCCGTCGTGCTGGTGGCGTTGTGTGGCTATCGCCTGGCGATCCGCAGCGTGCTGCACACTTTGCGCGCCCAGGGTTTCAACACCCGCCGCGTGGCGATTGTCGGCACCGGCCATTGCGGCGAACGCCTGGCAATGTCCATCGAACGCGCGCCGTGGATGGGCCTGAACCTGCTGGGTTTCTATGACGAAGCGCCGCAGCAGATCGACCTGGCGCGCATCGGCCGACGCATTTCGGTGCTGGGCGATCTGGATCAACTGATCCAGGACGCCCGCGACGGCAAGATCGACAAGGTGTACATCACCCTCGAACTGGGCGCGCAAGCGCGTCTGCAGGAGTTGATCAAAGGCTTGAGCGACACCACCGCGTCGGTCTACGTGATCCCCGACGTGTTCATGTTCGAGTTGCTGCACGCCCGCAGCGAGAGCATCAACGGTTTGCCGAGCATCAGCATTTTCGACTCGCCAATGGATGGCGCGTGGAGCGTGGTCAAGCGTCTGGAAGACATCGTGCTGTCGAGCATCATTCTGACGATGATCGCCCTGCCGCTGATGCTGATCGCTCTGGCGATCAAGCTCACCTCGCCAGGCCCGGTGCTGTTCCGTCAACGCCGTTATGGCCTGGACGGTCGGCCGATCATGGTCTGGAAATTCCGCAGCATGAGCGTGCAGGAAAACGGCGCCGTGGTGACCCAGGCCACGCGCAACGACAGCCGCATCACGCCGCTGGGCGCTTTCCTGCGTCGCACTTCGCTGGACGAGCTGCCGCAGTTCTTCAATGTGCTGCTCGGCGATATGTCCGTCGTCGGCCCGCGCCCCCATGCCGTGGCGCACAACGAGCAATACCGCAAGCAGGTGTCGGGCTACATGCTGCGGCACAAGGTCAAGCCGGGCATCACCGGCTGGGCACAGATCAACGGCTGGCGTGGCGAAACGGACACGCTGGACAAGATGCAGAAACGCGTTGAATTCGACCTGCAGTACATCGAGCACTGGTCGGTCTGGCTGGACTTGAAAATCATCCTGCTGACGCTCTTCAAAGGCTTCGTCAACAAGAACGCCTTTTAAAAAAAATCTGCCAATTACAACAAACATGGCCAAGGGCTAGTAAGCTCGGCGGGAGGTGCACGGGTGCATGAGCGAATGTGATCCGATGTTCGGTGTAAGTAAGGGATGCAAAGAAATCACTGCGGTGCCAGTACGCACCTATTAGGATTAGAAGGAACATTCATATGAAAGTAACGTTAGCGGTCGTGCTGCTTTCCAGTCTGGTGTTGCAAGGCTGCGCATTCGCCCCCGGTCAGTACATGTCTTACAGCGATGTCACCGACAAAGACCCCGACGGTCCCGAGGTCACGCTGATCAACATCACCCCCGCCACGCTTGCGCAGCAGCAGAAAACCGCGGACGCAGCGGCCAAACCGCTGCCCCCGGAATTGCTGAGCTACAAGACGCCTGAATACGTCGTAGGCCCCGGCGACGCCTTGCTGGTGACCGTGTTCGAACACCCTGAACTGACCGCGCCGGGCTCCCAGGAACAACTGGATGCCAACAGCCGCGAAGTGCTGAACGACGGCACCGTGTTCTTCCCGTACGTGGGCCGTATCCAGGCCGCCGGCAAGACCGTTTCACAGATCCGCGACCAACTGCGCATGGGTCTGGCACCGCAGTACACCGAAGTGAAAGTCGACGTCAAAGTGCTGCGTTACAACAGCCAGCGCGTTCTGCTCTCGGGTGCCTTCAAATCGGCGGGCCCGCAACCGATCACCAACATTCCGCTGAGCCTGGTTCAGGCCATCAGCCAGGCCGGTCTTGATTCGACCGACGCCAACCTTGCCGGTCTGACCCTGCGTCGCGACGGTAAGGATTACGTGATCGACGTTGACTCGCTGAACCGCAAGGATTCGCAGATCAGCAAGATCTTCCTGAAGGACGGCGATTACCTGCACCTCAACAGCAACTCGAAGAACAAGATCTACGTACTGGGCGAAGTTCAGCGCCCACAGGTGATCTCGTTCAGCACCACCAGCGTGACGTTGCTGGAAGCCCTCGGCACCTCCGGCGGCCTGAGCCCCGATGCGGCAGATGGCGACGCGGTGTATGTGATTCGTGCACAGGATGCCACCCACGGTGCGACGGTTTTTCACCTGGCGGCGAAGAAGCCGACCAGTTATGCGCTGGCGAAAGGCTTCGAGCTGGCGGCCCAGGACGTGGTGTTTGTCGGCCCGGCCAACATCACTCGCTGGAGCCGTTACGTGAGCCAGTTGCTGGGCTCGAACAACATCATCCAGACGGGTGCGATGTTCAGGAATTGATAGGGCAGGCAGCTTCAAGCGGCAAGTTTGAAGCTGCAAGCTGACAGCCGCGCACCAGAGCAACAGAGAAATCCCCGCAGTGGTCCGACTGCGGGGATTTTTTTTGGATTGAATTTGGCAGCGGCAAGTGTTGCTGGGGAAACAGTGGATCAACAGTCGCGTGCGCCTGGATCAACAGTTTGGGGTGGTTGGCAGGATTGCAGCTGTGGGTGCTCGCTGGATTGACGGGGGCGGCGGGCGATGGAGAGCGCTGGCACGCATGCTGCTTCAGTCCTGGCAAAGGGTCATCACGCCCATTACTTTCGCGTTGAACGCGGCCTGCTCGGTGCCTTGCACCTCGGGTGACTGACCCTAAGGAAACAACCCATGTTAGTAGTCTCGATTTCAGGTAGCCCGTCCACCCGATCGCGCTCGGGCGTAGTGCTGCAACATGCCGCGCACTGGCTCAAGGACCGTGGCGTGGACGTGAACGGTGTGCGCATTCAGGATTTTGCTGCCGAGGATCTGCTGTACGCCAGGTTCGACAGCCCGCAGGTCGTGGCTTTCATCGAAGCGGTGGCGAAGGCCGACGGCTTGCTGATCGGCACGCCGGTGTACAAGGCGTCGTTTTCGGGAGCGCTGAAGACGTTGCTCGACCTGCTGCCGGAGCGTTCACTGCACGGCAAAGTGGTCTTGCCGATCGCCACGGGCGGAAGCATCGCCCACATGCTGACGGTGGATTACGCACTGAAACCAGTGCTGTCCGCGCTGAAATGCCAGGAAGTGCTGCATGGCGTGTTCGCCATCGACAGCCAGATCAGCTACGGCGAAAACGCGTTGGGCGGTGAGTTGGATGAACTGCTGACCCAGCGTCTGCATGACGGTCTGGATCACTTCTTACTGGGCCTGCAACACCGGACCCAGGCGCGTCACAAGGAAGCGGGCGGGCATTTGAAGCTGGCGTTGTAAGCCTTCGACTTAACCCTGACGTGCTTTCGAAGGGAAGCTGACTTCGGCGTTCACTTCGCCACGGTTATCGAACTCGTGGGCGCGTTGCAGCTGTGGCTGTTCCATCAGTTGGGCTTTGCGGGCCTGAAATTCGTCGTAGGACAAGCCGCGACGGTTAAGGTCTTCGAGGGCCAACTGGTGGGTTTCCTCTGCGCTGTAGGGGCGCAGTTCAGGATGACTGCCAGCGGCACAACCGGCGAGAACGGAGGCGGAGAGTAACAGGGAGAGGGCAAGAAGACGGTTCATTGGAGCCTCCATTCGGCTCGTTTCTGGAATGAAGCCAAGGCTACGCGCCGGGCCTTTCCAGCAGAAATCAGTCGTCTTGATAGTGGCTATCGGGTTTGGCGCGTATGCGGGGTTGCCCCGGTGCATCTGCCTGCATAGAACCTGCGGGCTCTGATCATAATCACACCGAAGATGTATCTGCCGGCGCAGATCCTGTGGGAGCGAGCTTGCTCGCGAATGCATTCTGCCTGCGACGAATCAATCGCCTGACACGCCACCTTCGCGAGCAAGCTCGCTCCCACATCTACGGTGTTCGCACGACGGGGATCCCCGACATGGATCTGCGTGAGACCGGAAGATCGTCAGACCAGAAAGTGCCACAACAGCGACGTGCCGATCAGCCCCACCACCGACACGATGGTCTGCAGCACCGACCACACCCAGATGGTCTGCTTCAGTTGCAGGCCGAAGTATTCGCGAACCATCCAGAACCCGGCGTCGTTGACGTGGCAGAAGAACACCGAGCCTGCGCCGATCACCAGCGCCACCAGTGACGCTTCAACCGGCGCCAGCCCGGCCATCATCGGCGCGAGAATGCCCGCCGTGGTGGTGGTCGCAACGGTGGCCGAACCGGTGGCCTGACGCAGCGCGACCGCAATCAGCCACGCCAGCAGCAGGTACGGCATGTGCGCACCTTCGGCCACTTTGCTGATGGTCTGGCTGACGCCGGCGTCCAGCAACGTTTGCTTCAGGCCGCCGCCCGCGCCGATGGTCAACAGCAGCACGGCAATCGGCGCCAGGCTCTTACGCAGCGTGCCGCCCACCTGCTCGCGGGAGATACCGTTGGCCCAGCCCAGACACACCGTCGCCGCCAGCACCGCGATGCCCAACGCCACCAGCGGCTCACCGAGGAATTTCAGCGTCAGCGCAATGTTGCTCTCCGGCTCCATAGCGATTTTCGCCAAGGTGCTGCCGAGCATCAGGATCACCGGGAGCAGAATGATCAACAACGAGATACCGAAGCTCGGTTGGCGGGAGGCGCTGGGTTTGGCCGAGAACAGCTCGCCCAGCTCTGCCGGTTCCTCGATGTGCATGCGCTTTGACAGCCAGTTGCCGTACAGAGGACCGGCCAGAATCACCGCCGGCACCGCCACGCAGAAACCCAGCAACATGGTCAGGCCCAGATCGGCGTGCAAGGCGCTGACAGCGATCAGCGGCCCCGGGTGCGGCGGCATCAGCGCATGCAGCGTGGTCATGCCGGCCAGCGCCGGAATCGCGATTTTCAGCAGCGGCTGATTCGACTGGCGGGCCATGACGAAGATGATCGGCACCATCATCACCAGGCCCACTTCGAAGAACAGCGGCAGGCCGATGACCATGGCCACTAGGGCCATGACCCACGGCAGCGCCTTGCCCTTGCCCAGCCCCAGCAGCGTCGAGGCAATGCGATCCGCCGCGCCCGATTCGGCCATCAGCGCACCGAGCATGGCACCCAGGGCAATGATGATCCCGGCCTCACCGAGAATCCCGCCCGCGCCCTTGCTGAACGCCTTCGCCACTGCCTCCGCTGGCAACCCCGCGCCTATCCCTGCGATGAATGTGCCCACCAGAATCGACAGAAACGGCGGAAGTTTGGTGGCGCTGATCAGCACGATGATGGTGGCAATGGCGATCAGGCAGCAGATGATCAGACGAGTGTCATGAAACACCCAGGCAGCAGACGACAGATCCAACGCGGAACCCCTTATCGTTCGGTTTTTATTTCAGGAAGGTTTGAAACAATATGTTTCAACCGGCCGAACCATACCGGATGCGGCATTGCGTCGCAGTTAAATTTTTCACAGGATCTGGCCGTTTCGCCACCGGCCCCTACTTGAACCGCAGCATCACGCTGGGGGTGCGAGCTTGCTCGCGAAACCAGCATTTGAGTCACGCGCGCATTCAATCAGCACCTCGCGCAACCCCTGAGCGGCGGCTGACAACTGGTGGTCCGCCTGGGTCATCAAGCCAATACGACGCTCGATGCGCGGGCCTTCCAATGCGATGCAGCGGGCGCCGAGTTCTTCCATCTGCGCGATGCACAGCGACGGCACCGCGCTGACGCCCAGGCCATTGGCGACCATGCGGCCCACTGTCGACAGCTGATGGCTTTCGAACGCCACCGACAGCTTGCCGTGCTGGCTGTGCAGGTCCTGCTCCAGCAGCAAGCGCACGGCGGACGGGCGTTGCAGGGTGATGAAGTCGTGACGCAGCAGCTCGTCCCAACTCACTTCGCGGCGTGCGGCCAGTGGCGAATCCTTCGGCACCACCGCTACAAAACGATCCATGTAAAACGGCGTGAAGATCAGGTTGTTGCCCGCTTCGGGCTCAAAGCCGATGCCCAGTTCGACGCGCCGATGCCCGACCATTTCCACCACCTGCTCGTTGATCACGTCGTGCACCGCGACGTTTACCCGTGGGTAGCGCTCACGAAAAATCTTCAGCGCGATCGGCAGCGAATTGCCCGCGTAGGACGGCATGGCGGCCACCGACACTTTGCCCATCTGCAGGGTGAAACGCTGTCGCAGCAGCTCTTCGGTGTTGTCCCAGTCGGCGAGCAGCTGCCGGGCCAGCGGCAGCAAGGCCTCGCCCTCGGGCGTCAGGCTGACATTGCGCGTAGTGCGGGTCAGCAACTGCCCGCCCAGGTCTTCCTCCAGCGCCTTGATGGTCAGGCTTAACGCGGGTTGCGAGACATGCAGCCGTTCGCCGGCCTGAGCGAAACTCAAGCACTGCGCCACTGCCAGAAACGCCCGAAGCTGCTTCACGTTCATATATTTGGATTACTTATCAATCAATCAAAAAAACAAAATTAACAAATCAGTGCACGCGAGAGAAGATGCGGCCAATGCTCTCCGATGCTTACATTGTCGGACACAACTACAAATAAGGCGGGATCTCACCATGGCTGGACTCGACAAACGCGTGGCAACCTACGCTGAAGCCCTCGCCGGGCTGACCGACAACATGACCGTGCTCTCCGGCGGCTTCGGACTCTGCGGCATTCCCGAAAACCTCATCGCCGAAATCAAGCGCATGGGCGTGAAAGGCCTGACGGTGATTTCCAACAACTGCGGCGTCGACGGATTTGGCCTCGGCATCCTTCTGGAAGACCGGCAGATTCGCAAAATGGTCGCCTCCTACGTCGGTGAAAACGCCCTGTTCGAGCGGCAGTTGCTCAGCGGCGAGCTGGAAGTCGAGCTCACCCCCCAAGGCACCCTGGCGGAAAAAATGCGCGCAGGCGGCGCCGGCATTCCTGCGTTCTACACCGCCACCGGCTACGGCACCCCCGTTGCGGAAGGCAAGGAAACCCGCCAGTTCAATGGCCGCAACGTGATCTTGGAAGAAGCCATCACCGGCGACTTCGCCATCGTCAAAGGCTGGAAGGCCGACCACTTCGGCAACGTGGTCTACCGTCACACCGCACAGAACTTCAATCCGGTCGTGGCCACCGCCGGCAAGATCACCGTGGTGGAAGTCGAAGAAATCGTCGAGCCCGGCGTGCTGCTGCCCACCGAGATCCACACTCCCGGCATCTATGTCGATCGCGTGATCCTGGGCACGTTCGAGAAGCGCATCGAGCAGCGAACCGTCCGAAAAGCCTGACGTCAGCGTCGTACTCGAACCGATTCCCCCCTTTGTATCTCCGGCGTCCCACGAGCCGGACAGAATAAAAGAGACCCAAGACCATGGCACTCTCCCGCGAACAAATGGCACAGCGCGTCGCGCGCGAACTGCAAGACGGCTTCTACGTGAACCTGGGCATCGGCATTCCGACCCTGGTCGCCAACTACGTTCCGGACGGCATCGACGTGATGCTGCAATCGGAAAACGGCCTGCTCGGCATGGGCGCCTTCCCGACTGAAGAGACCATCGACGCCGACATGATCAACGCCGGCAAACAAACCGTGACCGCGCGCAAGGGCGCGTCGATTTTCTCGTCGGCCGAATCCTTCGCCATGATCCGTGGCGGCCACGTCGACCTGACCGTGCTCGGCGCCTTCGAAGTGGACGTCGAAGGCAACATTGCCTCGTGGATGATCCCCGGCAAGCTGGTCAAGGGCATGGGTGGCGCGATGGACCTGGTGGCCGGCGCCGAGAACATCATTGTCACCATGACCCATGCGTCCAAGGACGGCGATTCCAAGCTGCTGTCGCGCTGCAGCCTGCCGTTGACCGGCGCCGGCTGCATCAAGAAAGTGCTGACCGATCTCGCCTACCTGGAGATCGAAAACGGCGCTTTCGTGCTGCGCGAAACCGCACCGGGCGTGACCGTCGACGAAATCATCGCCAAGACTGCCGGCAAACTGATCGTGCCGGATGACGTGGTGGAAATGACGTTCTGATCAGCCCGGCAATGGCGCGGTTCTGCAGGACCCGCGTCATGCCCCACGTTGCCGCCACGGCTTAAGCGTTTGCCACACCCGCACCTTTCGTCAGACCGCCCTGCCCCTTCAGCGATGAAGGGGCTTTGCTGTATCTGAAGCGGTGCTTTTCGCGTCACCGTCAACACTTGAAACCGCCGTCCAAAAAACCTGAACAATAACTAAAAGAGGTAACACACGTGGCCGCCGACATCGAAGAAAGCCGCTCCGCCCGCTTTGCCCTGCGTTGCGCCAAATGGGCGGAACGCTGGTTCCCGGACTCGTGGGTGTTCGCCGCCCTGGCCGTGGTCATCGTCACCCTCGCCACGCTGGTCATCGGCGCCAAACCCGCCGACACCGCCAAAGCCTTCGGCGACGGCTTCTGGAGCCTGATCCCGTTCACCATGCAAATGGCCTTCGTGGTCATCGGCGGCTATGTCGTCGCCAGTTCGCCGCCGGCGGTCAAGCTGATCGACCGCCTGGCCCGCCTCCCGAAAAACGGCCGTTCGGCCGTGGCCTGGGTCGCGCTGATCAGCATGGTGGCGTCGTTGCTCAACTGGGGTTTGTCGCTGGTCTTCGGCGGCTTGCTGGTGAGGGCCCTCGCGCGGCGTACTGACTTGAAAATGGACTACCGCGCAGCCGGTGCTGCCGCCTATCTAGGACTCGGCGCGGTGTGGGCTTTGGGACTGTCGTCGTCCGCCGCGCAGTTGCAAGCCAACCCCGCCAGCCTGCCGCCGTCGATCCTGGCGATCACCGGGGTGATTCCGTTCACCCAGACCATCTTCCTCTGGCAGTCCGGCGTGATGCTGCTCGCACTGGTGGTGGTCTCGATCATCGTCGCCTACGCCACAGCGCCCGGCCCGGCCAACGCCCGCGATGCCAAGGAATGCGGGATTGACCCGAGCTTTAGCCTGCCACCGCTGCCGCCGCGCACCCGCCCGGGGGAATGGCTGGAATACAGCCCGCTGCTGATCATTCTGATGGTCGCGCTGGCGTCCGGCTGGTTGTACAACGAGTTCAGCACCAAGCCGGCAATCACCGCGATTTCCGGCCTGAACACCTATAACTTCCTGTTCATCATGGTCGGCGCGCTGCTGCACTGGCGTCCGCGCAGCTTCCTTGATGCGGTCGCCCGCGCCGTGCCGACCACCACAGGCGTGCTGATCCAGTTTCCGTTGTACGGGTCGATCGCCGCCCTGCTGACCACGGTCAAGGGCGGTGATGCGCAAACCGTCGCGCACCACATCTCGACCTTCTTCACCAGCATCGCCTCCCACGACACCTATGCGCTGCTGATGGGCGTGTACTCGGCGATTCTCGGGTTCTTCATCCCGTCGGGTGGCGGCAAGTGGATAATCGAAGCGCCGTACGTGATGCAGGTCGCCAATGACCTCAAATACCACCTCGGCTGGGCGGTGCAGATCTACAACGCCGCCGAAGCGCTGCCGAACCTGATCAACCCCTTCTACATGCTGCCGCTGCTGGGCGTGCTTGGCTTGAAGGCGCGGGATTTGATCGGCTTCTCGTTCGTGCAGTTGTTGGTGCATACGCCGCTGGTGCTGTTCCTGTTGTGGGTGCTGGGCACGACGTTGGCGTACATCCCGCCGGTCATGCCTTGATTGGATAAGTAGGAACGGCTTTAGCCGGGAATGTGAGCTGCGCTCGCCGCAGATTACCGGGGTTGGCGCAAGCTATTGTGGGAGCGAGCTTGCTCGCGAAGGGGGCCAGTACATCCGCTAGGTCATTTAGCGGATGGAAGACAGTCTTCGCGAGCAAGCTCACTCCCACAGGCACCGTGTTTGCCGCGTGACACCGCGGTGTCAAAACGACAGGTTAAGAGTGCGCGTCAACACCCAAAACTGTATTCCCGCTCCACCCTGGAAACCCGCGTGGTGCATCGCCGATACCAGGTCGACCGGCCGCGCTCGCGGATTTCCCGGTGTTCCGGATGCTGCTTCCACGCCAGGATCGCGGCCTCGTTCCCCCAGTAAGACACGGTGATCCCGAGCCCATCTTCGCCCCGTACCGATTCCACACCGAGAAACCCTGGCTGCTGACGAACGAGTTCGAGCATCCGCCGGGCCGCGTCGTCATATTCCTGTGCATCGAGCTCAGTGCGGACCGAAGTGAAGATCACCGCGTAATGCGGCGCGCCGAAGGTGTTTGCCATCATCATGTCAAATCAACTCCGCCGCGCAGGCCAGGACAAACGCCTTCACCAGTGGCGGGGTGCTGCCCTCCAGCGCTGCGCGTTCCGGTTGAAACAACGTCGCGACGAAAAACGGATGACCGTCGAGCTCCATCGCGCGGACCTCGTCGTCTTCGTCATAGCCCGACACTTTAAGCGGGCCGGCAAACACGTCGGCCTCCAGTTCCTTGCGCAAACCATAGCGGCAGCGGTAGCGCTCCTGCGTTTCCAGCGCGTCGTAGGCGGCGGCAACCCGCGAACCCGGCCGCAGACGGATCGGCGCGAAGGCTTCGACCAGCGAGCAACTCAAGGGCGTGATGATGGCGTTCTCCGATTCCGGCGCGGTCTCGGCGTGCTCGGCATCGGCCCAACCCAGATAATTGCGCGCGTACTCCAGCAACGCATGCTGAAAGCCGCCGCATGTGCCGAGGAAGGGAACCTGCCGCTCGCGGGCGAAACGAATTGCCGTCAGCGCGCCGTCCATGTTGCGGTAGGGGCTGGCCGGCACACACCAGATGCCATCGAACGCCTGCAAGCCCACGCCATCCCCGATCTCCGTCGTCGGCACCCACGTTGCCTGAACGTCGAGCCCGGTTTCGCTCGCCACCCTGTCCAGCGCCACCGGTATGGCCTGATGTGCCGGCACGCTCACGTCGTAGTCACCTACCAACGCGATCTGGATTTTTTGCCCTTGAGTCATGTGTGCTCCCTGATATCAAAACGCTTTGCATGAGGTCCGGAGGCGACTATAAGCTTGTCGCTCTGCAATCAGAATTGGCGTCCAGGCAAGTGATCAATGCAGCCGCGCACTATCGAATCAATCATGCCGACCTCACCCTCATCCTAGCGCTGGTGCGTGGGCGGACGCTGGCCAAGGCTGCTGAACTGCTGAAGGTCGATGTCTCGACGGTATTCCGCGCAGTGCGTCGGATGGAGAAAGCGGTGGGCACGGCGCTCTTCGACAAGAGCCGTGCGGGGTATGTGCCGACCAGCGCAGCCCTCGCGCTCGCCCAGCAGGCCGAAAGCGCCGAGAACGCCCTGGCGCTGGCGCAATTGAGCCTTGAGCAGGGCCGACAGGTTGTCAGTGGCACCGTGCGCCTGACCTGCACGGAAGCCGTATTGCAAAGCCTGCTGCTTCCCGCCTTGAGCCGTTTCATGCCGGATTACCCGGGCCTGCGTCTGGAGCTGAACACCTCCAGCACCTTCGCCAACCTGAGCCGCCGCGACGCCGACATTGCGCTACGGCTGACCAACACACCGCCTGAGCATCTGGTTGGCACTCGACTGGGCACGGTTGCGTATCGGATCTGTTCGAGCGCGGCCTACGCGGGACGCATCGGTGATCTGGCCCTCGACGACATGGCCTGGATCGCCCCCGACGATTTCCTCCCTGATCACCCGACCGTGATGTGGCGGCGGCAGCAGCTGCCCGGCGTGAACCTCGCCTACCGCTGCAGCTCCATGCTGGCCGTGGCCCAACTGGTGCGCGCAGGCATGGGCGTAGCAGCCCTGCCGGATTTCATGCTGAAGGACAGCGAGGTTCAGCCCATCAGCGAAGCAATCGAAGGGCATGACACCGGGCTGTGGCTGCTGACGCGGCCGGATTGCCGGGCGCTGCGCTCGGTGTCGGCGTTGTTCAGCGAACTGACCAGGGCGATTGAGTTATAAAAAAGTGTCTCGCGCCTGCGAAACAAAAACCTGTGAGAGTGAGCTTGCTCACGAAGGGGCCGGTACATCTGCTAAATGACTGGCGGATGGAAGGCAGCCTTCGCGAGCAAGCTCACTCCCACAAGGGCCGCGTTCGCTGAAGATAGATGTGGAGTGCAACCGATCAACAACTCGCCAACCCCTCTCAACCACCCCGCCGCTCCCGGCGAAACTGTCCCGGCGGCATGCCGTGGGCTTTGCGGAAGCGCCGCGAGAAATACGCTTCGTCGGTAAACCCGCAGATTTCGGCGATGTGGCTCAAGGGTTTGCTGCTGTTCATCAAATGCGTCCGCGCCAGCCGCATACGCCGCTCCAGGACCAGTTCGGAAAAGCTGTTGCCGGTTTCCTTGCGCAGCAGGTGGGTCAGGTAATTGGGCGACAGAAAGGCCGCCGCCGCCGCATCGGTAAGGGTCATGGCCGGATCGGCGATGTGTTCGCGAATGTAGTCGGTCACCCGGCTCATCGCGTCGCGCCGTCCACGCCGCTCAGCCTTGTTCGCCGACAGCGCCAGCAACTGCGCTTCGTAGCGATTGCACACTGCGCCGATCAATTGCAGCAGGCATCCCCGCAGGATGGCGCCTGAGCCCAACTGCCTGGCGCGATCCATGACGCGCATCTGCGCCAGCAGCGCGGTCACTTCGGCGAAATCGGTGTCATCGAGGGTGAAATCCAGATGTTCCTGAAAGCGGAACGGCGCCAGTTCAGGCGCCTCGGCGACGGGCACGTCTTCAAGGTCCATCGGGTCGCACTGCAGGTGCTGCAGGAGAAATTCCTGAGAGAAGTTGATGACGACAAAATTGCTTTCTTCCGGGTGCGGAATCACGTGCAGGCGATGGGGCAGGATGAACGCCAGGGTGTTGCGCGGAAACGGCCTGACCGCGCCACCGATGTGCTGCACGGTGTCGCCGCCGAGGTTGATCTGGATCTGGAAATAGTCGTGACGATGGGGCGCGGTCAGCGCGGGTCGGGCAGACTTGTCACGGATGTAGAAATCCATGCGGTCGCTGCGCTGCTGCATGCCATAGGTCTGGATGCGGGAGGGATGGGCCATCGCTGAAACACCTGAAATCGCCGGTTCGGACTGCCCCATGGTAGGGCAACGGCGGCAGCCGAACCAAAGGATTCTCAGGCGGGCTTGAACCTGGGCTCAGCCAATCGTCACACTCAGTTCGGCAAGGCCTTCGATCCCGGCGCTGACCACATCGCCGCGCTGCAACGCGCCCACCCCGGCTGGCGTTCCGGTATAGATCAGGTCGCCCGCCTTGACCCCAACCGATTGCGACAGGTACGCGATCACGTCCCTGACCGCCCAGATCTGGTCAGACAGATCGCCACGCTGGCGGCGCTCGCCATTGACGTCGAGCCAGATCGCACCGGCTTCCGGGTGGCCGATCTCGCTGACCGGGCGCAGCGGCGTGGCGGGCGCGGAGGCGTCGAATGCTTTGGCCCACTCCCACGGCCGGCCCATTTTCTTGGCCTGCGCCTGTAAATCGCGGCGGGTCAGGTCCAGACCGACGCCGTAGCCCCAGACGTGGGTCAGGGCGTCCTGCGGGTCGATGTTCACACCGTCCTTGCCGATCGCAACGACCAGCTCAATCTCGTGATGCAGGTCCTCGGTGAGCGGCGGGTAAGCGATGTGGCCTTCGGCGGGCACCACGGCGTCAGCCGGCTTCATGAAGAAGAATGGCGGCTCGCGGTCAGGGTCATGGCCCATTTCCCGGGCGTGATCGGAGTAATTGCGGCCGACGCAGAAAACCCGACGAATCGGAAAGCGGCTGGCAGTCCCGGCAACGGCCAGGGACGGTGTGGCAACGGGGGCAATAACGAACTCGGTCATGGCGGTGTCCTCGATTCAAGGTGGCTCGGCATGGGTTGAGTGTGACGATTGATCGCTTAGCCAGGTTGGACGGATCCCACCAGGTTTTGGACAAAACAACGCAACCACTTGAACCGATGATCAGCCGCGGCCCACAAACGGCATGCCGCTGGCCATGACGGTCATGTTCAGCACGTTGGCGGACAATGGCAGCCCGGCCATGTAGCTCACCGCGTCGGCCACATGCTGCACGTTCATGGTCGGCTCGACCTGCAGCTCGCCGTTGGGCTGCAACACGCCTTTGGTCATGCGATCAGTCATTTCGGTGAGGGCGTTGCCGATGTCGATCTGGCCGCAGGCGATGTTGAACTGCCGACCGTCAAGCGCGGTGCTTTTGGTCAGGCCCAGCACGGCGTGTTTGCTGGACGTATAAGGCGAGCTGAAGAGCCGGGGCGTGTGCGCGGAAATCGAGCCGTTATTGATGATCCGGCCACCCTGAGGCACCTGACGCCGCATCAAGCCGAAGGCGGCGCGCACGCACAAAAACACCCCGGTGACGTTGGTGTCGATGACGTTCTTCCACTGCTCGACCGACAACTCGTCCATCGGCACGGCCGGTGCGCCAATGCCCGCGTTATTGAACGACACGTCCAGTCGACCGAACGTGCTTTCAATGGTCGCGAACAGCGCTTCGACGCTGGCCGGGTCTCGCACATCCGTCGGCACCGCCAGCGCCTGCTGTCCGGCAGCCTCGGCCTGATCGACCAACGCCTGCAACGGCTCGGGCCGACGTCCGGCCAGCACCACGGCAAAACCGTCAGCCAGCAGTTGAAGGGCTACGGCACGGCCAATGCCACTGCCGGCGCCCGTCACCAGAGCGACTTTCAACACCGAAGATTGAGACATACGCGGTTCCTTGTTCTTGTCAGGGAGGGTTCTGTGGTTGATCGTCAGCTGTGAACAGGTGTCAACACCGGCTGCCCGGCGTAAAACGCCAGCAGGTTGTCGGCGACCATTTTCACGGTGTCGCGCGACGCTTCCGGCGACAACCCCGCCAAGTGCGGCGTGAGAACCACGTTGTTCAACGCTTTCAGGGCATCGGGGACGTGGGGCTCGTCGTCGAATACGTCCAGGGCCGCCCCGGCCAGGCGCCCCTGTTTGAGCGCATCGATCAGCGCATCGGTGTCGACGACGCTGGCACGCGCGATGTTGACGAGAAAGCCGTCAGCGCCCAACGCTGCGATGGCCGCCTTGTCGATCAGGTGCCGCGTCGACCCGCCACCCGGCGTCGCCACCACCAGAAAGTCGGACGCTTCGGCCAGTGCCAGCGGGGTCGCGCAATAGTTGAAATCCACGCCCGCGCGCGGCGAACGGCTGTGATAGTGGATGACCATGTCAAACCCCTGCGCGCGTTTGGCGATGGCCATCCCGACCGAACCAAGGCCGAGAATGCCCAGGCGTTTGCCGGCGAACGAGGGCCGTGTGACCTTGCGCCATTCGTTGCGGCGCACCGATACGTCGGCCTGGGGAATGTCGCGAACCGCTGCCAGCAGCAAGGCCATCGCGTGGTCTGCCACCGTCGGGGCATTCACCCCTGCCCCATTGGTCACCACGATGCCCCGCGCCTCGGCGGCTTCGAGGTCGACACGTTCGTAGCCCGCGCCAATCACACAGATGATGCCGAGTTTCGGCAGCGCGGCCATTTCCTCGGCAGTGAACCCCAGCGGCCCGCGGGTCAGCACGGCGTCGATCTCCTCGCCCCCGTTCGCCACCGCCTCGGCACGCATTGCCGGCGTCGGCGCCAGAATCAGGCGAAAGCCGCTGCTTTCCAGAATCGGCAAATACATGTTCACGTTTTCCACCAGCACCAACACCGTTTTCATCATCCCTCCGCCAGGCAAAATTCGTGGTGCTGACAGTAGCGCGAGTGAGAGCGGTTGGGCAGGGTTCCTACTTCAAAAAAAACACACCATGCCCGAACGTCGCGCAACCATCGGCGGCCGCCGGTCAATTTTTGTGGTGGTTGAGTTCTGGCTCATTGCGCTGATCCACGTTCAACTCTCCGATTCCAGGACAATCCGTCAGTCGTCTTTGGAGCAAATGCGGCACCAGGACGTTCGCAAAAATGACAATCGGTGAGTAAACTAAAAACCTAACGGATGGGTTAAAGATGAGGGTGTGCAGTCATAAGGGTTTCGTGATCGCGGTTTTTACGAGAGATGAGCATTGTCCACCTCATGTTCACGTCGGCACCAGCAAGTGGGACGCGCGGTTTTTATTCAGTTTCTGGCATAACAGCGTGAGGCTTTGGGACGTGACTCCCGCAAAAAACGAGCCGTGCGTCCGTGTGCTGGAAGAATTACGTCGAGTTATCAAGCGCCGAGATAATCTGCGCAAGGCAAGGGACACCTGGTGGCGTAGCCGCAGCACGCTCTGCCTGGAGAATATGGGATGGAGTTCAAGGACCGATGAAGTCGTCTCCACTCTCCTTGATCAGCCTCAGATATCGAAGATCGTCAAAGGTACCTATGACGCTTACACCTACAAAACGCTGCTGTACCTCGCCGGACACGTCGAGCCACTGGAGATTGAGTTATGAAGACCATTAAAGCGCAGGAGCGTGATGATCAGCCCGTTACCCAGCGCGTCCTCAACCAAGTCGATCAGGGACGCAAGCGGAATACGCCGAACATTCAGGCGACGACATTGCGCTTTCTGGGTGAGTTAAATGCCTTGGCCATCGGGTTTTCGGACCAGACAGCCCTCCTCCTCCCCGTCGCCAATTACCCCGAGCTGCGCGAGCTCTCACTTAAAGAGTTCGAGCAGATCGAGCTGGGCTTCGGCGGCAAGGCCATCTGCCTCGAGCATCGCGATTTGCACATGTCGATCTCGGGCATGATTTCGGCCAGCGAGTCGCTCATGGGCGTTGCCAGTAGCCTGATCGCGGCGCGGAACGGGCGGCGCGTCAGTGCGGCAAAAGCCACCGCTTCGAAGGCTAACGGGGCGAAAGGCGGGCGACCGCGCAAGAAAGTTGCCGAGACATAGGCCCCGATTAGCTTCCGTCAGCATCTCAATGTCATAAAGGTCCCGGAAACTGGCAGCGCTCGATGCCACTCAAACCGACAGTAACCCCCTTCACAACGACAATCCTGATTGCCCACTATGCGCTTTGCTGTTTAAGGTCTGAGCCCTGCGACACCTGATTTTTCACGACAAAACGATGTGCCACGCGGTGCGGCAACGGCTGCGCCATGAACGGACATGCAGAAAAGGAACGTCAGAACCATGTTGAAAGGATTATCCAGAACGATTAGCGGCGCCGCGATTGCCGGTGTGTTGTTGTCATCCGCCGTGGCCATGGCCGCCGCTGATACTGGCAAGGAACCGGGTCGGGCGCTGGCGGCGAAGATCGGCGTGCCATGGCCAGCAGTGATCGCCCATCGTGGCGCATCGTTCAATGCACCCGAAGAAACGGTTCCTTCCTACACCCTGGCTCGCGAGCTGGGCGCGGATTACCTGGAGATGGACATCCAGCGCACCAAGGACGGCGTGCTCATCGCGCTGCACGACAACACGCTGGAGCGCACGACGAATATCGCGGAGGTCTACCCGCAACGTGCCAAGGACCCGCTGAATACTTTTACGCTGGAAGAAATCAAGCGCCTGGACGCTGGCTCCTGGTTCAACAAGGCCTACCCCGATCGCGCCCGCGCCACCTACGCCGGGCTGAAGATTCTGACGCTGGATGAGGTCATCGACATCGCTGAAGGCGGAAAGAACAAGCCCGGTCTGTACATCGAAACCAAGGTGCCGGCGCAGTTTCCGGGCATTGAAGAAGATTTAAAGAAGAAGCTCGATCAGCGCGGTTGGCTGAGCCAGCGTCCTGCCGCCGAGAAAGGCTACGTCAACGTCGCCCACATGCCCGGCCGCGTGGTGCTGCAGACCTTTGAAAAGCCAAGCATGGAGTTGCTGCAGAAGGCCATGCCCGACACGCCGAAAGTCCTGCTGCTGTGGCTGGGTGACGGCTCTATCGAAACGGCTTCGGGCAAGACGTTCAAGGATTCGGGCGCCAAGGACAAAGCCAGCTTCTACGCCAGCCAGCAGGTGAAATCCAAAGAAGAGTTCGCCGCCTGGATGGATTGGGCCAAGGCCCACGGCGCCGTAGGGACCGGGCCGTCTGCAGCGCTGAAGAACGGCGGTGACCAGAGCTACAGTGACCTGGTGCAGCCGTGGATGAACAAGATGGCCCATGATCGCGGGATGATCGTCCACCCGTACACCGTGGATGACGCCGTGGATTTCAAAGCGATCAGCGAACAGGGCGTGGACGGGTTCTTTACCAACCGTGCTTCAGAACTGCTGAAATTCTACGGTCGACCGTCGAAGGAAAGCATGGACTCGATCCTGAAACGCAGCGGCTTTTGAGCTAGAGACCGCAGCGTGATTTGCAAAGCGCGCGGCAGTGGGAGTGGGAGTGACCGAGTTTAATTCCCGGCCGCGCGGCGTCTGCTCGATGGTTCTCTCATACGACTTGACGCTGCTTGCCGATATTCACGCCGATCAAAACTGTGGGAGTGAGCTTGCTCGTAAAGAGTCCGGTTTAGGCGCTAAATATTCAGCGGCCGAAATACTGCCTTCTCGAGCAAGCTCACTCCCACAAGGCTCGACGTTCTTACGCCAGCTCTGCCACCACCGCTGCCAACGCTTTCGCCGGATCGGCCGCCTGGCTGATCGGGCGGCCGATGACCAGATAGTCGGAGCCTGCATCCAGCGCCTGGCGCGGCGTTAGAATGCGGCGCTGATCGTCCAGCGCGCTGCCGGCGGGGCGAATGCCCGGCGTCACCAGTTGCAGCGACGGATGCGCGGCTTTCAGCGCCTGAGCTTCCAGCGCGGAACACACCAGACCGTCCATCCCGGCTTTTTCCGCCAGCGCCGCCAACCGAAGCACCTGCTCCTGGGGCTCGATGTCCAGACCGATCCCGGCCAGGTCTTCGCGCTCCATGCTGGTCAGCACGGTGACCCCGATCAACAGCGGCTTGGGGCCGGTACGCTGATCCAGCACGTCACGGCAGGCCGCCATCATGCGCAGGCCGCCGGAGCAATGCACATTGACCATCCAGACGCCCATTTCAGCGGCAGCCTTGACCGCCATCGCCGTGGTGTTGGGAATGTCGTGGAATTTGAGGTCCAGGAACACCTCGAAGCCTTTGGCGTTGAGGGTTTCAACGATGTCCGATGCGCAGCTGGTGAACAGCTCTTTGCCTACTTTGACGCGGCACAGTTTTGGGTCCAGTTGATCAGCCAGGTTCAACGCGGCTTCGCGGGTCGGAAAATCCAGGGCGACGATGATGGGGGTCTGGCAGGCGGACATGAGCAGGTTCTCTGGCAAGTCGAAATCGGCGCGCATTGTAGCCGAACATCTTGCAGGGCGGGACCCGGCAATCGGTAAATGCCTGCCCCATGCGCGCCAGGCGTCGGGCATCTCCTACAATTGAACCACTGGACAGCGTCGCTGCTCCAACCCTTATCACAAGAAGGAGAGCGTTATGCCCTGGTATGCCTGGTTAATTCTGCTCGTTGCAATCGGCTCGATCGTCGGCGGTCTGCTGATGCTCAAGGATTCAGCGAAGAAACTGCCCCTGACCGATGAACAACTCAAACGCGTCCACGAGCGCAATGCCGAGATGGACGCAAAAGAAGCGCGAGATCGCTGAGTCACTTTGGCGACGCTGACCAACATCGTTCAAGCACATAGTGGGAGCGCGCATTCAGCGCGCTCCCACCAAGTGCTCGCCAATCATCCGCCAATCACCCGCCAATAACCCGCCGCGCGTCCCCAGCCGGTAATGCGTGCCTTCGTCAGTCCCTTTCCCTATCTTCGCCCTGAGCCACCGCGTGATGAGTTGCCTGCGGTGTCACAGCGATCCGAAACGGCTGGAAGATCTTGAACATTTCCCCGTTCTCCCGAAGCTGCCGGAGCAATTCGCTGAAGCGCTCGCCGCTGATGGGCGCATCCGGGCGCAGCAGCGCATAGTGCCGATACACCTGGTCCACGCGGTCCGAGACAAGGAACTGTTCGGCGTCCTGCGGGTTGTTCGACATGAACGTGCTCAGGTAGGAGCGCGTCACCAGCGCGATGTCCGCGCGGTCACGCAGCACCATCAGCAGGTTGCTGTCGTGGGAATAGGTCAGCGTGGCATTGTAGTTATCGGCCAGAAATTTAGGGTCGGCGTCGAAGCGCGCGAACGCATAGTGATAGCCGCTGAACAGCGCGAGGCGCTTGCCGTGCAGCTCATCGAAATACGTCTGGGTCCTGCCCTGCAACCGGTGGGCGACAAACACTTCGGCGTCTTCGAGCCCCATGTCGACATCTTGATGGGGAATGCCTTTCCAGCCCCAGGCAGGGTTTTCGAAAATGGCCATGTCGAAGCGCGCCTGCTGGAAATCGCGAAACCGGCGCGGGATGGACGTAGGCACTGCCTCGAAGCGGTAGTCGTTCTGCATCGCGTTCAGTGCGCTGATCATCTGCGGCAGCAATCCGGTGTCTTCGCCGCGCTCGGGACGAATCGTATACGGCGGAAAATGCGCCGCACCAATGCGCACGATCTGCGTCGCACCCGCCTGCCAGGCCCACAGTGTTGTGGTCGTGAACAGCAGGGTTTTAAAAGCCATCCGCATCGGCGTGGACATCAAGACAGGGCACCTCAGGCGAAACGGAGTGCGTAAGCTATGCGTTCGCGATCATTTAGACAACGGTCAAACGGAGGCTAAATCACCTCTGTCGTTCCAATTCTCGCCCTCCTTGCGCCTTGCTGCCCCCTTTCCCTTGCGGCCTTTCCGGCCCTTTCCCGGCTGAAGCCGGTCCTGCCAAAAGCGCTGAAGCTGTCCGTGTCCTTTGCGTTATCGACCGCGCCGCGCTTTATATGAGGATCGGACGCACATGCAATTTATGCCGAGGCGCGTTGGCCAGGCAAGCGCTGTCCCGGCCATATGCGCGTCAGGGACTACAAAAGACGCTGCGCCGGCAAACCTTCCGGCATGTCACGAGTCCCAATCATGGATCATCTGCGCCGGGCAGTTGGACGTGACGGCCGTCATCTGGCTACGCTCCAGGGCGCTGCCGCAGGTTACGAAACAGGAGTTGAAGATGTCCTACTGGCTGGTGATAGACCTGGAGGCCACCACCGAAGAGGGCGGATGGCCGGTGGCGGAGATGGAAATCATCGAAATCGGTGCGTCACTGGTCAATCAGGACGGGCGGGAAATCGATCATTTCGAACGTTTCGTGCGGCCCGTACGCCGGCCGTTGCTGACGCCCTTCTGCCGTGAGCTGACGCACATTCAGCAGAGCTTCATCGACAGCGCCTCGACGCTGCCCGCTGTATGGCCACAGTTCGAACGCTGGATTGCTCAACACCGGGAGCGGCTGGTCGCCTGGACAAGCTGGGGGGATTACGACCGTCAGCAGCTGCAACAGGATTGGCGTCAGCACCAGCTCACCAGCGAACTGGCGACCCTGCCCCACATCAACCTGAAACAACGTTTCGCCAAAGCACGTCACCTGCAAAAACCCTGCGGCCTGAACACCGCGCTGCAACTGGCGGGAATGCATTTCAACGGTCCGCAACACCGGGCACTGTCGGACGCGCGCAATACCGCACGCCTGTTACCGCTGGTGATGCCAGGCTGAAGGGTGGCGCATTTACCAAAGCGGATGACGGCCTTTTGTACGTTCGGCATACTGTCCGGCCTTTTCCAGCCCTTTCCAAGGAGATCAGCCATGTTCAAGGTCAACGAGTATTTCGACGGTACCGTCAAATCCATCGCCTTCAAGCAAGCAGAAGGCGACGCGACCATCGGCGTCATGGCTCCCGGAAAATACAACTTCGGCACCAGCGACCGAGAAATCATGCATGTGATTTCAGGCGAGCTGAAGGTGCTGCTACCGGGCGCTGATGACTGGGAAACCTTCGAAGCCGGCACGGATTTCAAGATTCCGGCGAACGTCAAATTCGACGTCGAAGCGACCGAAGAAACCGCCTACCTCTGTGAATACCGCAAAGACTGATACGCAGATTCAGGTCGGCACTCAGTCGACCTGCTCCACCCCGGCATTGAACTGCAAGGCGGCCAGCCGCGCGTACAGCGGGTTGCTGGCAATCAGCTCACGGTGGGTTCCCACCGCGACCAATTTCCCCTGATCCATCACCGCAATGCGGTCTGCGTTCTGCACCGTCGCCAGCCGATGGGCGATCACCAGGGTCGTGCGGCCCTTCATCAACGTCGGCAGTGCCTGCTGAATCAGGTACTCGCTCTGGGCATCCAGTGCGCTGGTGGCTTCGTCGAGCAGCAGAATCGGCGCATCGGCCAGCAAGGCCCGAGCAATCGCAAGACGTTGACGCTGCCCGCCCGACAAGCCCATGCCGCCGTCCCCCAGATGGGTCTGATAACCCTGTGGCAGCAGTTGAACGAACTCATGGGCATGGGCAATCCGCGCTGCCGCTTCCACTTGCTCGACGCTGGCCGCCGGGTTGCCGTAGCGAATGTTGTCCTCCACCGAGCCGAAAAACAGCGCAGGGGTTTGCGACACCCAGGCGAAGCAACGGCGCAGATCCAGCGGATCGAGGCGTTCGGCAGGCATGCCTTCAATCAGCACGCGCCCCTGTTTCGGGTCATAGAAGCGCAGCAGCAGGTCGAACAGCGTCGACTTGCCCGCACCGGAAGGCCCGACCAGCGCCAGGGTTTCCCCCGCGTCGACGGTCAGGCTCAAGCCGTCCACGGCATTGCGCTCCGGCCGTGAGGGGTAGGCGAAACTGAGGTTTTCCAGCGCCAGGCGACCACTGATACGTTCGGGCAGCGTGAGCAGATCGCTGGCGGGCGCAGTGATTTCGCTGCGCGCCTGCAGCAATTCGGTGATGCGCTCAGCAGCGCCCGCTGCCCGTTGCATCTCACCGATGACCTCGCTGAGGGTGCCGAACGCGCTGCCAACGATCAAGCTGTAGAACACGAACGCCGCCAGCTCGCCGCCTGAGATACGACCGGCAATCACATCCATGCCGCCGACCCAGAGCATTACGCCGACCGCGCCCAGCACCAGCACGATCACCAGGGTAATCAGCCACGAGCGCTGCAGAATTCGTTTGCGCGCCGTCTCGAACGCGTCCTCGGCGGTCTGCGCGAAACGCTGACGATCCTGCTCCTGATGGTTGTAGGCCTGAACGGTCTTGATTTGCCCCAGCGCCTCGGACACATAGCTGCCGACGTCCGCGACGCGGTCCTGGCTCTCCCGCGACAGACTGCGCACACGGCGCCCGAAAATCAGGATCGGCGCGATCACCAGCGGCAACGCCACAACCACGATGCTGGTCAGCTTGGGGTTGGTGAAAAACAGCAGAATGATGCCGCCGATGACCATCAGCGCGTTACGCAGGAACATCGACAGCGACGAGCCGACCACCGATTGCAGCAGCGTGGTGTCGGCCGTCAGGCGCGACTGGATTTCCGAGCTGCGATTGTTCTCGTAGAAACCGGGATGCAGGCTGACGAGGTGGACGAACACCTGCTTGCGCAAATCAGCGACCACCCGTTCGCCAATCCACGACACCAGATAAAAGCGCGCGAAGGTGCCAACCGCGAGGGCGACCACAAGCCCCATGAACAGGCCGATGGTTTCATTGAGCAGGGTCGGTGAACGGGTCATGAAGCCCTGATCGACCATCAGCCGGATACCTTGCCCCATGGACAGCGTGATGCCCGCAGTGACCACCAGTGCAAGCAACGCGCCGATGGCTTGCTTGCGGTACGGCGCGATCATGCGCAGGGCAAGACGAATGGCATGCCGCTGACGGCCGGAAAAGACTGAAGCCATGGAAGACACCCGGTAGACGAATCAGCCGCAGAGCCTACACCTCCCTCCCCGTGTACGCTCGTCAGCTTTCGCTGAACTCTGCAGGCGGGTTTCAGTCAAGGAATGCTGTCACGGCCTGGTCATGCAGCCGTGATTACTATCGACGCGCACGTACCTGATGAGGAGACAGGCCATGACCTTGCACAGCAGCAGCAATCAAGAACCCGTGTTCCGCCCTCAACCCGAGCTGCAACTGGGCGGCGCGATTCTCGATAGAAACGGGCAGGAAATCCTGATCACTGAAGAAATGGTTCAGGCAGCCTGCCAGGAATGCGAGAAGTACTGGGTGCAGCCCGAAAAACAAGATTGATGTACAGATTTGCTTGAAACCCGGCCCGGTTGCCGGGTTTTTTATGGGCGCCGATCAGCCGCCCACAACCGTCGCGCCCAGGGCCTCGACGATCTGACGCAGGGCCGCCGACTCGCCGTTGATGCGCACCTGCAGGCCGTCGATTTCCCGACGCGGCGGGTAATGCTTGCGCAACGCATCGAAGGCCAGCCGCTGGCTCTCGGCATCGCCCACCAGACTGCGGCGGAAATCGGCGTCGTCGCGACGAGGATCGTACACGCCGCGACACAGCGTATTCAGCGCCCACACCGGGTCGGTGGCGGCATCCAGAGTGACCTGCGCCAGCCAAGGCTTGGGCAGCAGGTCTTCAAGCCTGATGCTCGCCGGTTGGCCGAGGTGCGCGCACAGGGCCTGATAGATCTGCGCCGTACCACGCTGGCGCCCGTCGAGGCTGTAGCCGGCGATGTGCGGCGTGCCGATGACGCACAGCTCGGCCAGTTCGACGTCGACCGCCGGTTCTTTCTCCCAGACGTCCAGCACCGCTTGCAGGTCTTCATGTTCCAGCAGCACTTCGCGCAGGGCGCTGTTGTCGACCACCGGGCCGCGCGCGGCGTTGATCAGCCAGGCACCTGGCTTGAGCTGCTGCAAACGGACGCGGTCGAACAGGTGCCAGGTGGGCGTGTCGCCGGTTTTATCCAACGGTGTGTGCAGGCTGATCACATCGCAACGGGCGATGATTTCGTCGAGGCTGACGTAATCGCCGCCTTCGCTGGCCTGTCGGGGCGGGTCGCAGACCAGAACGTTCCAGCCCAGGCCTCGCAAAACCTTGATCAAGCGACCGCCGACCTGCCCTGCGCCCACGACGCCATAGGTGCGGCTGGAGAGCTCGACGCCTTCGATTTCCGCCAGGGTCAGCAAGCTGCCCAGCACGTAGTCCACCACGCCACGGGCGTTGCAGCCCGGGGCGCTGGACCATTGAATGCCGGCTTCCTTGAAGTAGTCGAGGTCGAGGTGATCGGTGCCGATGGTGCAAGTGCCGACAAAGCGCACCGGCGTCCCTTCGAGCAATCCCCGGTCGACCCGGGTCACCGAGCGCACCAGCAGAATATCGGCCTCGGCGACGGCGGCGCGGTCGAGCGTACGGCCCGGATAACGCTGGATATCACCAACGCCTGCGAAAAAAGCATCGAGCAAGGGAATGTTTTCGTCGGCAACTATGCGCATGTCAGGGCTCCTGGAGTGGCCGCAGTGTAGGCGCCAGCGCCCCGACGAGCCAGCGGGATGCGAAACGCGTCAGCGGAGGCAGAACCTGATCAGTCGAGCTTTTTGCGAATCCAGTAGAGGAACTCACCGTCACCGGCCTGTTTGTCCACCAACTCGTGGCCGAGGAACACACAGAATTTGGGGATATCGCGCTGGGTGGACGGATCGGTGGCGATCACTTTCAGCAAGCCGCCGGGCGGCAGGTCACGCACCTTCTGGTGCAGCATCATGACCGGCTCGGGGCAGTTGAGGCCGGTGGCGTCGAGGACGGCATCGACGGCGGGGCTTTCAATGGGATCAGACATGGGGGTGATCGAATCAGACATGAGGGGGGGCTCCGAAAACAGGCCGGCATTGTCGCCTAATCGGTACAGGTCGCCAATCGGCACTTTGCCCCGGCCCCTTCGCGAGCAAGCTCGCTCCCACAATAGGGCAGATAGCCGCCAACCTTACGCGACACAGACTGTCAACTACGCTGCTGCCTACAAACTTTGTAGGATTCTGCGACATCTTGGCGTTTGGTCATCCCGGACCCGGCACGTATGATCCTTGACATTTCTCCGCAGATTAGAAGCCTATGTCCCTGATAGTTCTACTGCTTCTGCCTTTCATCGGCAGCTGTCTGGCGGCGCTCTTGCCGCACAACGCACGCAACAGTGAATCCCTCCTCGCCGGCCTGATCGCGTTGATCGGCGCGGTGCAGGTGGCATTGTGGTATCCACAGATCGCTCACGGCGGGGTCATCAGAGAAGAGTTCTTCTGGCTGCCGAGCCTGGGCCTGAACTTCGTCCTGCGCCTGGACGGTTTTGCCTGGCTGTTCTCGATGCTGGTGTTGGGGATCGGCGCGCTGGTGTCGCTGTATGCGCGTTATTACATGTCGCCGGACGACCCGGTGCCGCGCTTCTTCTCGTTTTTTCTGGCGTTCATGGGCGCCATGCTCGGGCTGGTCATGTCCGGCAACCTCATTCAAATCGTGTTTTTCTGGGAGCTGACCAGCGTCTTCTCGTTCCTGCTGATCGGCTACTGGCACCACCGCGCCGACGCTCGACGCGGCGCTTACATGGCGCTGATGGTCACCGGCGCGGGCGGCCTGGCGCTGCTGGTCGGGATGATGCTGCTCGGGCATGTCGTCGGCAGCTATGACCTGGATCGCGTCCTGGCCTCGGGCGATGCCATCCGCGCCCACGCGCTGTACCCCGTGCTGCTGACGCTGATTCTGATCGGCGCGCTGAGCAAGAGCGCGCAATTCCCTTTCCATTTCTGGCTGCCCCACGCCATGGCGGCACCGACACCGGTGTCGGCGTATCTGCACTCGGCGACGATGGTCAAGGCCGGGGTATTCCTGCTCGCGCGCCTGTGGCCGTCGCTGTCCGGAAGCGAACAGTGGTTCTGGATGGTCAGCGGCGCCGGTGCCTGCACGCTGGTGATCGGCGCTTACTCGGCCATCTTTCAGAACGACCTCAAGGGCCTGCTGGCCTACTCCACCATCAGTCACCTGGGGCTCATCACCCTGCTGCTGGGCCTGAACAGTCCATTGGCAACCGTTGCAGCGGTGTTTCACATCCTCAACCACGCCACATTCAAGGCGTCGCTGTTCATGGCGGCGGGGATCATCGACCACGAAAGCGGCACCCGCGACATCCGTAAACTCAGTGGGCTGATCAAGCTGATGCCCTACACCGCGACACTGGCGATGGTCGCGAGCGCGTCAATGGCCGGGGTGCCGCTGCTGAATGGCTTCCTGTCCAAGGAAATGTTCTTCGCGGAAACGGTGTTCATCACCTCGACCGACTGGGTGGAAATCGCCCTGCCGGTGATCGCCACGATCGCCGGTATCTTCAGCGTGGCCTATTCCCTACGCTTTACCGTCGATGTGTTTTTCGGCCCGAAAGCCACGCGCCTGCCCCATACGCCCCATGAGCCGCCGCGCTGGATGCGCCTGCCGGTGGAACTGCTGGTGCTGGCCTGCCTGATCGTCGGCATTTTTCCTACGCACTCCGTTGGCCCGTTACTGGCCGCTGCGGCACAGCCGGTGGTGGGCGGGGAATTGCCCGAATACAGCCTGGCGATCTGGCACGGGTTGAACGCGCCGATGATCATGAGCCTGATCGCCATGGCGGCTGGCATCGTTCTGTATCTGTTGCTCCGCGGCCCGATCAAGCGCAAGCAAGTCAATGGGCCGCCGCTGATGTGGCGTCTCAACGGCAAGCGCATGTTCGAGCGCGTGCTGGTGTGGAAGATGCGCGGCGCCCGTCGACTGATGAGGCTGCTGACCACACGTCGTTTGCAGGCGCAGTTGTTCTTGATGGTTCTGGCCGCGCTGGTCGCCGGTTTCGTGCCAATGTACGAGAGCGGGCTGAGTTGGGGTGATCGACCGAAGATCCCCGGCTCCGGCGTCTTTGTGATGCTCTGGCTGATCGCGATTGCCTGCGCCATCGGCGCTGCGTGGCAGGCCAAATATCACCGGCTGGCGGCCGTGACCATGGTCAGCGTCTGTGGGCTGATGACCTGTGTGACCTTTGTCTGGTTCTCCGCGCCGGACCTGGCACTGACCCAACTGGCGGTGGAAGTCGTCACCACGGTGTTGATCCTGCTGGGCCTGCGCTGGCTGCCGCGACGCAACGAAAACGTGCCGCCACCGTCCCAGGCGCGACGCCGGGCCAAGGTGCGCAGGATCCGCGATTTCGTCCTGGCCGTGGCGGTGGGCGGAGGCATGGCGGTGTTGTCCTACGCGATGCTGACGCGGCCGACGCCGAACGCCATTTCCGAGTTTTACCTGAGTCGCGCCCTGGCCCAGGGCGGCGGCACCAATGCTGTCAACGTCATGCTGGTGGACTTCCGTGGCTTCGATACTTTCGGCGAGATTACCGTGCTGGCGGTAGTGGCGTTGACCGTCTTCGCGCTGCTGCGCCGCTTCCGTCCGCCGAAAGAGAGCATTGCCCTGCCAGCGCAACAGCGCTTGCTGGCCCGTGACGTGGTTACCGATCTGGTCAACCCGCGTCACGCTGCCGACACGGCACTGGGCTTCATGATGGTGCCGGCGGTGCTGGTGCGCCTGTTGCTGCCAGTGGCCTTCGTGGTGTCGATGTACCTGTTCATGCGCGGGCATAACCAGCCGGGTGGCGGTTTCGTCGCAGGACTGGTGATGTCGGTGGCGTTCATCCTGCAATACATGGTCGCCGGCACCCAGTGGGTCGAGGCCAACATGAGCCTGCGGCCGTTGCGCTGGATGGGCACCGGTCTGTTCTTCGCGCTGGCGACGGGGCTGGGTTCGATGGCCCTCGGTTATCCGTTCATGACCACCCACACCGCGCATGTGGTCCTGCCGATACTGGGTGACCTGCACATCGCCAGCGCCCTGTTTTTCGACATCGGCGTGTACGCCGTGGTGGTCGGCTCGACCCTGTTGATCCTCACGGCGCTGGCTCACCAGTCGGTGCGCAGCCATCGCCCGACGTCACTGCCGCAGCCCATTGAACCGGTCCCGGCCGATAGCCCGATTTCACAAGGAGCCATCTGATGGAAGAAGTCATCGCCATTGCCATCGGCGTGCTCGCCGCCTCCGGCGTCTGGCTGATCCTGCGTCCACGGACCTTTCAGGTCGTCATGGGCCTGTGCCTGCTGTCCTATGGCGTCAATCTGTTCATCTTCAGCATGGGCAGCCTGTTCATCGGCAAGGAGCCGATCATCAAGGACGGCGTGCCCCAGGACCTGCTCAACTACACCGATCCCCTGCCCCAGGCGCTGGTGCTGACGGCCATCGTCATCAGCTTCGCCATGACCGCGCTGTTTCTGGTGGTGCTGCTGGCGTCGCGCGGCCTGACCGGCAACGACCACGTCGACGGCCGGGAGCTGGGTGAATGAGTGTGATGAATCAACTGATCGTCGCGCCGATCCTGTTGCCGGTGCTCACCGCTGCGCTGGTGCTGTGGCTCGGCGAGAAACACCGCCCGCTGAAAGCGCGGATCAACCTGTTCTCCACCGGCCTGGGCTTGGCGATCGCCATCACGCTGATGATGTGGGTGCAGAAAACCGGTACCACCGGCTCCATCGGCGTGTACCTGCCGGGCAACTGGGAAGCGCCGTTCGGCATCGTGCTGGTGGTCGATCACTTGTCAGCATTGATGCTGGTGCTGACCGGCATCGTCGCCTTCAGCGCGCTGCTCTTCGCCCTCGCCCGCTGGGATCGCGCCGGCGCCAGTTTCCACGCCCTGTTTCAGATTCAGCTGATGGGGCTGTATGGCGCGTTTCTCACCGCCGACCTGTTCAACCTGTTCGTGTTCTTCGAAGTCCTGCTGGCCGCATCCTACGGCCTGATGCTGCACGGCTCGGGACGGGCGCGGGTCTCGGCGGGCCTGCATTACATCACCATCAACCTGCTGGCCTCGTCGCTGTTCCTGATCGGCGCGGCGCTGATCTACGGCGTCACCGGCACGCTGAACCTGGCCGACCTGGCGGTGAAAATTCCTCAGGTGCCGGACGGCGATCTGGGCTTGCTGCACGCAGGCGCGGCCATTCTGGCGGTCGCGTTTCTGGCCAAGGCCGGCATGTGGCCGCTGAATTTCTGGCTGGTGCCAGCGTATTCCGCTGCCAGCGCACCGGTGGCGGCGCTGTTCGCGATCATGACCAAGGTTGGCTTCTACACACTGCTGCGGTTGTGGACGCTGCTGTTTTCCGGTCAGGCCGGCGCCTCGGCGTTCTTCGGCGGGGACTGGTTGATCTGGGGCGGCATGGCGACCGTGACTGTGGCGGCGATTTCCGTGGTGGCTGCCCAGCGCCTGGAACGCATGGCCAGTCTGAGCATTCTGGTGTCGGCGGGCATTCTGCTCTCGGCGGTCGGTTTCGCGCAGCCGAGCCTGACCGCTGGCGCGCTGTTTTATCTGGTCAGCTCGACGCTGGCGCTGAGCGCGCTGTTCCTGCTGGCGGAGCTGATCGAACGTTCGCGCTCGGCCAATGACATCGCCCTCGACGACGACGCCGACCAGTTGCCCAAGGCGCTGGAGTCGTTGCACCCGGTGCCGGGCACGAATCTGGATGACGAACAAAAAGCCGTGGTCGGCCATGTCATCCCCTGGACCATGGCGTTCCTGGGCCTGAGTTTCATCGCCTGCGCGCTGTTGATCATCGGCATGCCGCCGCTGTCAGGTTTCCTCGGCAAGCTGACACTGATCAGCGCCCTGCTCAATCCGCTGGGCCTTGATGTGGCGAAGGACGAAGCCATTCGTGGCGACAGCTGGACGCTGGTGGCCCTGCTGATTATTTCCGGCTTGACGTCGCTGTTTGCGTTTGTGCGTGTAGGCATCAAGCGTTTCTGGACGCCTCAGGAACACGCGGCGCCGCTGCTGCGGCTCAACGAATGCCTGCCGATCGCCTTGCTGGTGGGTTGCGCCATTGTGCTGACGTTCAAGGCTCAAGCGCTGTTGCACTACACCCAGGACACCGCACAGGCGCTGCATGATCCGCAGCAATACGTGCTGTCAGTCAAGGCAGCCAGACCGATACCGGGGCCTGCTTCGGCAGCGGCGGAGGTGCAGCCATGAAGCGCCTGTTTCCCGCGCCGCTGTTATCGCTGTGCCTGTGGGGTTTGTGGCTGTTGCTCAATTTGTCCCTGACCCCGGGCAACCTGCTGCTGGGCGCACTGCTCGGCTTTTTCGCGCCCTACATTTTCGCGCCGTTGCGCCCGTCGCCGTCGCGAATTCGCAAACCCGGTGTCGCCCTGCGCCTGTTCCTGCTGGTCGGTCGCGATGTGGTGGTGTCCAATCTGGCCGTCGCCTGGGGCGTGCTGCGCGCAGGGCGTCGTCCGCCCCGCTCGGCTTTCGTCAAGGTCCCGCTGGAGCTTCACGATGCCCACGGTCTGGCGGCGCTGGCGATGATCTGCACGGTGGTGCCGGGCACGGTCTGGTCCGAACTGGCGCTGGATCGCAGCGTGCTGCTGATGCACGTGTTCGACCTGGACGACGAAGCGCGCTTCATCGCGCATTTCAAAAGCACGTACGAACGGCCACTGATGGAGATTTTCCAATGAGCGCCCTGCTCACAAACGCGATTCTGTTTACGCTGTCGGTGTTCACCCTTGCCATGGTCCTGACGCTGATCCGGCTGTTCAAAGGCCCGTCGGCGCAGGACCGGGTACTCGCCCTGGACTACCTGTACATCCTGGCAATGCTGATGATGCTGGTGCTGGGCATTCGTTACGCCAGTGACACCTACTTCGAGGCCGCGCTGCTGATCGCGCTGTTCGGCTTCGTCGGCTCATTCGCGCTGGCCAAATTTCTGTTGCGCGGCGAGGTGATCGAATGAATTCGTTGCAGGTTCTGCCGTTCTGGGTCGAAGTGCTGACCGCCGCCCTGCTGGTGCTCAGCAGCCTGTTCGGCCTGATCGGCGCGCTGGGCCTGTTGCGCCTGAAGGACTTTTTCCAGCGCATGCACCCGCCCGCGCTGGCCTCGACCCTCGGCGCATGGTGCGTGGCGCTGGCGTCGATCGTCTACTTCTCGGCACTGAAGGATGAGCCCGTGTTGCATGCCTGGCTGATCCCGATCCTGCTCGCAATCACCGTCCCCGTGACCACTTTGCTGCTGGCGCGCACCGGGCTGTTTCGCAAGCGCATGGCCGGTGACGACGTGCCACCCGAGGTCAGCGACGGCAGACAGCAGGGGCATTGAGCCCGGTCTGCGGATTTTCAGCGCGCAGGCGGCCCCGTCACCCGCCGCTTGGTACGTGGGGGATGTGGGCGCGTTCCATGTGCAGGTTTTGCTGAAGGGGTGCTCTTATTCGCTGGCCTTGAACGTCAGTTCGCCCTTGCGCCATTTGGCTGCTTTGGCGGTCGCTGCTTTGAGGACTTTGCTCAGGCCGGACTGGATCTGTTCGTGGGAGGCAAACACCATGAAGATGCTGTGGGACTCTTTGAAGACGATGCCGTGGCCTTCGGGGACTTCGACAAACGCGTATTCGCCCAGGCCGTAGATGGTCATCTTGATGTCACGGAAACGGATTTCGAACTTGCCGCCCTCGCGGCTGGGCAACACCGAAGCACGGAAGTGGTCGCCCACCTTTAAGTCCAGCCCGGGTTTGTCATCGACCACCAGTGCGGTTTCGGTGTCGATCTCAGACATGTAGATGCCTTCAGGGGACTGTTCGATGACATAAACGAATCGCGCCTGGAACAGCTTCACCAACTTTGCGCGCACGTCGCCGAGCACGAATAACGCATGGGTATCCAGATTACCTACTGCCAATGTACAAACTCCCAACATGATAGGAACTCGTCCGTACAGCGAACCGGGCGAGAAAGAAACGAGAAAGGGTGCGCCCTGAAACCGGACGCTGGCGTGTGCATGGATTCTACCGGCAGTGAGTCTATAGGGGATATATCCCTTTCGTCCGCAGTGATGACGTTTTTGACGCCGTAGGCTGTTTCAGTTGGCCTGACTCCACACAGCAAGACGCTATGGGATGTTTTAGTGGGACCGGCTTCAGCCGGGAAGAAGCCTGATTGGACACCCTCGATTTCGCGGTGTGACACCTGACGCTTTCCCGGCTAACGCCAGTCCTGCTAAAAGCGCGTGGTGCGTCGGCGGCCCTGCAGGCAATCAGTTAGAACTCTTGTCCGTTCCGGGCACTCCCATGCTACAGAAGGTTACTTACTGACCACGCCAATCCGGGTCCTCGACCCGTCCGGGAGAAAAAATGGAAATCATGACACCGTCGCTTGAGCTGTTGTTTGAACAACTGGGGCTGGAGTCCGATGAGGCCAGCATCGACGCATTCGTCTCCGAGCATCAGCTGCCTGAAGGTGTGAAAGTGTCCGAAGCCGAGTTCTGGACGCCGAATCAAGGTGCGCTGCTCAAGGAAAAAATCCAGCTGGATGACGATTGGGCGCCCATCGTCGACGAGCTGAACGTTTTGCTGCACACGCCGACCTGACACGTCGCACGTATAAAAATGACGGCCCTGGAGGCCGTCATTTTTTTTCCTGATCCGCCATCATCGCCACCGGTTGGTTTGATGCGCTCTGCTCACTGTGGATAACCGGGCTGACCAATATTGGTAAACATCTGCCGCCCTTCGAGCGCAGGGGCATGCACGAACAACCCGTCCACCAGCGCGTCGCGTCGGGCGTTGTTCCAGTGGGCCGAGCGATGGATGTAGCGCCGGTACAACAGGGTTTGCTCGGCATCACTCAACGCACCGCCCTCACCTTTAGCGTGACTCAGCAGCTTGGCGGCAATGGGACGCAACTCCGGTGGCAGGCTTATTTCCGCGGAGTCCTTGATGGGCAGGAACGGCACGCCCTCTTCGCTCGCCAGCGCGTGCATCACCCGCAGATAAACCAGCGCAAGATGGTTGTAGACACGGCGTTCCAGCGTCACTGTCGCGACGACTGTCTTGACGCCTCGTGAAGTGCTGCCGAACCGCTCGAAACATTCCACCCCCAGCGAGGCGCTTTCATCCGCAGGGTCGAGCAAGCGTTGTGCATCGAGCGTGGACAGCTCGGCGTGGGCCTGCAGCCAGGCGTCTGTGGCGTCGTACGGCGTATTGACGGTGACCAGACTGCGGCGAGGCCGGAACAGCGACACTTTCTCCACTTCCTGGGGCTGGTAGCCGCCGCCAATGTCCGAATGGCTGCCGGGGAGCACGATTTCCCGGGGCCAGTCGGGCTTGACGCTGTTAAGCACGAAGTTGCGCCGATGCTCGTCGCCGGCGACCAGGTGCAGCACCTGCTGCGCACACCCTGGCGGCAGAAACAGATTGACCCGTTTATTGACGGCATCCCGAACGCTACCCAGGTCGGAAATCCCGCCCACGGCGGCCACCGTATCGAACAGCCCAATGACCTTCAGCCGCACGCTGCCACTGGCCCATGAAAAGCTGTCCGACAGCGGCAGCTTGCGGGGATCGAGAACCGGGTCCAGCGCGCCCCGGGATTTTTTCAGCACTTCGTTGGCCAGATGCCGGGCCGACGCCGCACCCCGACTGAAGCCAAACACGTCCAGTTCCAGCGCCCCGATGACACAACCCGGGTTATCGCTCTCAAACATGTGGAGTTCGTCGGCAAGTTTTTTGATGCCCCACGACACTTTCGCCACCACGCCGGTAGTACCGCGCCCAAAGCCCTGACCCGACAGGCGGGAATCGCGCCCGCCAGAGGTAGTACCAACACCACTGACATACACCGCGCCATACACATAAGCGCCATCGGCGTTAATGATTGCCTTGCGTTGGCGTGCATATAACCCGGCCAGTCTCGCGATATTGGTGAGGCTGTTGCTGTAACTGCTGCCAGGGTCAGTGTGTCGACCCCCGCATTCTTTTGTATGCACGCCACCGTTCACTTCCGCCATGGCCTGGCAGTCGGCGCCTATCTGGCTATTGACCCGGTTATTACCGGTCCCGTCGAAGAACACGCCGAGGCGAACGGTGACTTGGGGCGCGTCGGTGCGGGCATCGCTTGCTACGTGCGTATTGGATATTTTTGTCATTTGATTCATCCGTGAGTACTGACATGAGTCCCGAACAGGGCATTTACATATTCGGACATATACTCACAGGATGATCGCAGTTGACGCTCCGTCAACCGATGGAACTGCACTTCAGACGCGTCCTACTCCAATATCGGACGGTTAAATAATTAAAGGGCCTAAGTCGCACAACTAACGCTCCTCGAAGAGCTGCAGGCTTCAAGCGGCAAGCCACAAGCCACAAGCCACAAGCCACAAGACGCCCGATCATCGCTCATTGCTCTTCACTTGAAGCTTGCAGCTTGCAGCTTGATATTCAACTTTTCTCCGGCCTATAGCCCAGCCGCAGCCCGCCCCAATGCCGGCCCTTGACGATGATGGGCACGGAAAGATCGTGCATCAGTTCGCCGGTGTCGCGGGTGTAGGTCTGCAACAGAACCGGCTGCTGGTGACTGCCGCAGCGGATGCCGGTGCGGTCGTCGAATTTGCGCTTGGTGCGGTTGTTTATCGCGTCGACCGCCGTGTCGCCCGTCAACGGTCGGCTGAACACCTGATTGTGGGTCGGCACGTAACCCTGCTGGGTGCAGGCGATGGCAAAAACCAGCCCTTCATGACGGGTCAGCAGCGGCTCTTGAATGGCCGGCAGCGTCTGATCGGTGTAGCGGTCGAAGCGCGTCTGGTACTTGGCCGGCGAAGTGTTGGCGATGGGCTGATAGGTGCGGTCGAACAGGTCGGTCAGGCTGACCCGGCCCTGATCGATGTCCTGCTCGAACTTCGCGGCAATCTGGCCGGCGCCTTCCCGGGCAAGGTCATAAATGCGCTGGTGGTAGTCATCGAGGCCGACCTGGGCCAGGCGTTCGCTGATGGTTTCCGCCTGTTCTTCCATTTGCAACGCCGACTGCGCCAGGCGCCGGGTCTGGTCATCGCTGACGGCAAGGTCGCTGCGCATTTGCTCGACGGCCACGAACAGGCTGCTCAATTGCTCCTGATTGGTCTGGGCGCCCCGTGCGATTTCACCCACCTGCTGCTCCACGCCCACGGCCAGCTCGGCGATGTTCGCCAACTGCTTGCCGGTGGATTCAACCTGGGCCACGCCGCCACTCAAGTCGCCCGACAACTGGCGAATCTGCTCGACCACTTGACGGGTGCGCTGCTGAATATCAACCACCATCTCCCCGACCTCATTGGTCGCCGTCGCGGTGCGCCCGGCCAGCCCGCGCACTTCATCGGCCACCACGGCAAAGCCACGGCCATGTTCACCGGCGCGCGCGGCTTCGATGGCAGCGTTCAGGGCGAGCAGATTGGTCTGGCTGGCGATGGACTGGATCACCGCCGTGACACGCTGAATGTCTTCGCTGCGCTGGCTGAGCGCTTCGATCAGTTCACGGCTGCTGTCGGCCCGTTCACTCAGTTGGTGCATCAGACCAATGGATTCATTGAGGACGCTGAGCCCGGCACCGCTGCTCTCCCGCGCCTGACTGGCGGCGCTGAGCGCTTGCTGGCTCAGGGTCGACGTGGCGCGCTCGGTGGTGATCATCACATCAGCGCTGCTGACGATTTGCTCGGCCGCATTGACCTGGGACTGCAGCTTGCCCGCCAGTTGCCTGACGGAAAACGCTACGGCCGCAGCAGACAACGCGTTGTGACTGGTGCTTCGGGACAGATCCCGGGTCAGACGTGTCATGCCGTCTTCGCTCGTACCTGCCACGGTCTCTGGCGTTCGTTTGGCGATCAGCGTTGGTAACCACAAGACCAACAGCGCAACGGGCAGACTCACATAGACAGATACATCGACCCAGGCCATCGCCGCAAACAGCAGGCACAGACCAAGGCTTTGCAGGGCGGGCGTCAGCCAGCGCGAACCGGTACGAACCTGCCCGTCAGCAGACGCGTGCGCGGGGTGGGAGGGTGTTGCTGCGTGATGACCTTTCGCATCCATGTCCGGGACCTGCCCTGCTTTCATTATTGTGAAAGCATTAGACGCCCAAATAGCGGCCATGCGCCATGAGTCATTGGTGGTAGTCGGTCGGAATGTGCGGTGACGGGGAACTTGAATGGGCGCAGCAGACGGTGCGCAATGGAACGGCTCGACCACCCGTTGCAGGCGGTCGAACCCGAGGGATCACGCCTGACGCTGGTGGCGGTCGATCTGCTCGTGGCGTTCCTGAGCTTCGATGCAGTACTTGGTGGTCGGGCTGATCAGCAGGCGCTTGAGGCCAATCGGCTCGCCGCTGTCTTCGCACCAGCCGAAGCTGTCGTCAGCGATGCGGCTCAAGGCCATTTCCAGCTGAGGCAGCATGCGCTGGTCACGGTCAATCACGTTCACCAGCCAGTGACGCTCTTCTTCCACGGAAGCGGCGTCGGCTGGGTCAGCCGGGGTGTCCAGGCTTTCGATCGCGATACGGCTCTGCTCGATGCGCTCGTGGATTTCGACTTTCATGGCTTGCAACAGGTCGACGAAGAACGCGTGCTGCTCGGCGTTCATGTAGTCATCGGCCGGCATCGCCAGCAACTTTTCCTTGGTCATTGATTTCTCTATAAAAAAACGTGCATTAAGGCGATCTCAAAGGTGCGCCTCAACCTGGCATAAAGAGCGCCGTAGTCTCGAAGCGCCACTTGGCACTCAATTTACGAGGGGCGGCAGTCTAAGGCCGGGTTCGGTACTCGGCAACATAATTGATCAGGATTCGTCCAACAAGGGCTTGAATACCCGACGGCATTGGGTCGCGCCGGGATTTCAACACATGCTCGCCCGGTCGGGGTGCGCTCGAAAAGCGGCAGATGGTGTCTGACCGGCCATTGCCTGATCGGTTCAAACCGATGAAAAACGAAAAGGGCCTGATATCAGGCCCTTTAAGCAGCACGTCTCTAGCTTAGCGCTTGAGCTTGCGCTTGTTGCGGTACTGATCGATGACCACGGCGACGACGATGATCAGGCCCTTGATGATGTCCTGGACGTAGGCATCGACGCCGACGAAGGTGAAGCCGCTGGCCATGACACCGAGAATCAAGGCGCCGATGACCGTGCCGGTGATCCGCCCGACGCCCCCGGCCAGACTCGTGCCGCCGATGACCGCAGCGGCAATGGCGTCCAGTTCGTAGGAAACGCCCATGCCGGCCTGCCCGGTGGCTGCCCGCGCCGATGCCACCACCCCGGCCAGCCCTGCCAGCAGACCGGCAATGCTGTAGACGATGATCAGGTGACGCTTGACGTTGATCCCCGAGGTGCGCGCCGCCTGCATGTTGCCGCCGATGGCGTAGGTGTATTTGCCGTACTTGGTGTAACGCAGGGCGATGTGAAAAATCACCGCCACCACCAGAAAGATGATGACAGGCATGGCGCCCTGGCCGATCGCCGTGTAGGAATCATTCAGCATGCTCACCGGCTGACCACCGGTGTAGTAACGGGCCAGGCCGCGCGCCGAGACCATCATCCCCAGTGTGGCAATGAATGGCGGGATGCCGGTGATGGCGATGATGCTACCGTTGATCGCACCGGCAAGCAGCCCCACCCCGAGCCCCGCGATCACCGGCGCCCACACCGGCAGATCGGTCAGCGACGGAAACACCGCGCGGGTGTAGTCCGACGACTGCGCCAGGCTGGCGGCAATCATCGCCGACAGCGCCAGCACCGAGCCTGACGACAAGTCGATACCGGTGGTGATGATGACTTGGGTCACGCCGATGGCCAGCAGGCCGATGATCGACACCTGCAAAATCATCAGCACCAGCCGCTGGGAGTTCATCAGAAAGCTCTGATCGCGGACGATCCAGCCAAACAGCTCGAAAATCAGGCCAATGCCGATCAGCACAAGGAAAATGCTCAGTTCGGTGGGCAGCCGGCGCTTGTGCTTGCGGGGCGCCAGCGCGGGTTTGTTTTCCAGCATCGCGTTCATCTTCATGTGTGCCTCTTGTTCTTTTTCGACCCGACTGGGGCGTGGCGCAGTGCTCGAATTGGAGCTTCAACAGCCCGAAATTCAGTGGACCGGGTTTCCGGACGCCAGGTGCATGACCCGCTCCTGAGTGGCCTCGGCGCGGTCGAGGGTGCCCATCATTTCGCCTTCGTGCATGACCATGACCCGGTCGCTCATGCCCAGCACTTCCGGCAGCTCGGACGAAATCATGATGACCGCCATGCCTTCGCTGGCGAGCAGGGAAATCAGCCGATAGATCTCGGCCTTGGCGCCGACGTCGATACCGCGGGTGGGCTCATCGAGAATCAGCACCCGCGGGTTGGTCATCAGCCAGCGCGCCAGCAACGCCTTCTGCTGATTGCCGCCGGACAGCGTATCGATGCACTGCTCCAGGGACGGCGTCTTTACCCGCAGTTTTTTGCACATGTCTTCGCACAGCACGCGCAGGGCTTTCTGATGGACAAAGCCGTTGCCCACGTAATGGGGCAGCACCGCCATTTCCATGTTTTCCAGCACCGACAGGCACGGAAACAAGCCGCTGAGCTTGCGGTCTTCGGTGAGCAGCGCGAAGCCTTTTTCGATAGCAAAGTGCGGGTCGCTGACGCGGATTGGCGTGCCGTCGAGGAGAATTTCCCCGCGGGTGCTCGGGGTGATGCCGAAGAGCGTTTCGGCGACGTTGGTGCGCCCCGAGCCCATAAGGCCCGCGATGCCCAACACTTCGCCAGCGTGCAAGTCGAACGAGACGCCGTCGAACACACCGTCCAGCGCCAGGTCGCGCACCGACAGCAGCAACTTGCCCACGGGCTGGTCGCGTTCAGGAAACAACTGGGTCAGTTCACGGCCGACCATCATGGAAATCAGGCTGTCGCCGTTCATGCTGTCGGCTCGCTGCAGGCCGATGTAGGCGCCGTCGCGGAACACCGCCACTTCATCGGCAATGGCGAACACTTCGTTCATCTTGTGGGTGATGTAGATGATGCCCTTACCCTGGGCGCGCAGGTCGGCAATGATCGAAAACAGGTGGGCCACCTCCGTCTCGGTGATGGCGGACGTCGGCTCGTCCATGATCAGCACGTCGGAGTCGTAGGAAACGGCCTTGGCGATCTCGACCATCTGCCGCTCGGCGATGCTCAGGTTGCCGACCATTTCTTCCGGATCGAGGTTGATGCGCAGGCGTTCGAGCAATTCTTCCGTGCAGCGATGCATCGCGCGGTGATCGACCATGTGCAGGCCGTTGAGCTGCTCGCGACCGATCCAGATGTTTTCGGCAATGCTCATGTGCGGCATCAGGTTGAGTTCCTGATGGATCATGGCGATGCCCGATTGCAGCGCCGCCAGTGGCGACTGGAACACCACCGGCTTGCCGCGCAGGCGGATTTCGCCGGTGTCGGGCTGGTAGATGCCGGCGATGATTTTCATCAGCGTGGACTTGCCCGCGCCGTTCTCGCCCATCAGCGCCAGCACGCTGCCGGGCCGCACGCGCAGTTGCACGTTGTCCAGTGCCACCACCCCGGGGAAGCCCTTGCTGATGTTGGTGATTTCCAGCAGATAGGGGTGCTCGGCGTCGTCCGCCGTCCCGGAAACGGGCGGGTTGGTTGAGGCCGCAGCGGTTGCGGAAGCGAACATGGTCACAGGCTCCTCGGGTGACAGGGTGGCAGAGGCACGGTGACGCTCTGCCGGTGTCAGTCGGTCTGAGATGAGCGGTTATTTGAAGGTGTTGACGTTGTCCGGCGTGATCAGCTTGAAGGGAATCAGGATGGCCTGTTCGGGCAGCGTTTCCTTCTTCGCCAGCTTCACGGCCGCATCGATTGCGCCCTCGCCCTGCCCCTTGGCGTCCTGGAACACCGAAACCGAGAGGTCGCCTTTCTTGACGGCGCTCAGGCCGTCCGGCGTACCGTCGACGCCCGCGACGAACACATCGCCCTTCTTGCCGGCCTGCTTCAAGGCCATGGCCGCGCCGATGGCCATTTCGTCGTTGTTGGAAATAACCGCCTTGAACGCGTCGCCCTGGGTCAGCCAGTCATTGGTGACGTCCATGCCTTTCTGCCGCTGCCAGGCGCCGGTCTGCTCCTGGGTCACCTTGATATTGGGGTAGTTTTTCAGGACTTCCTTGACCCCTGCGGTGCGGTCGCGTGTCGAATTGTTCGCCAGCTCACCGAGCAAGATGACGACATTGCCTTTGCCGTCCATTTTCTTGGCCAGATACTCCATCTGCATGCGACCGGCTTCTTTGTCGTCGGAGGTCACAGAGGCGACGCCTGCGGGCAGCTTCGGATCGTCCGGCCGGCGGTTGACGTAGACCAGCGGAATGCCGGCATCTGTGGCGGCCTTGGTGATTTTTACGGTGGCTTCGGTGTCGACGGGGTTGACGATCAGTGCGTCGACCTTCTTGCCAATCAGCTCTTGCACCTGATCGAGCTGTTTGTTCACGTCGTTGCGGCCATCGACGAACTGCAGATCAACGCCGCCCATGGCTTTGACTTTCTTGTCCATGTCCTCGCGCATGTAGGTCAGGTAGGTGTCATCGAACTGCGACATGGACACGCCGATCTTCAGGTCGGCGGCCAGGGCGGCGCCGCTGCTCAGCATCAGTGCCAGAGCGAGTGAGGTAAAACGGACTTGGGTATTCATGAACGGTCTTTCTCCAGATTCTTGTTGTTGTAATGGCAGGGCTGACGACTGCTGGAGGTGCTGAGACTCAGCGCGGAGCGGTTGGCGCCGTGTCTGCAAGGTGCGCGACCGACCCGCTCGATGCCCCGCACACCACAACGCCGCGGCTTTGAACGCAGAGCACGCGGGCGATGGTTTCGAGGGCGGATTCGAACGCGGGGGCTGCGTGGATCAATCTGTGGGAAGCTGCGTGGGAAACAGCGCGGCGAAGGGCGGGAAGCGCGAGTAAGAAGGGACGGCAAGCCTTGGCGGCTGATCTGAAGATGTTCATCGGCGGTACCTGTCTGCGATTGGCTTTCTTGTTTTTGTGTCGCTCGTTCGGCCTGCTGCCGGAAGACCCGACCTCAGGCGCTGACGGCGAGAATCGGCAACCTGGAAAGGACTCTATTGGAAAATAATTTCTACTTCAACAGCTTTTAGAATTAATTTCTATTTTCGTTTTGATGCGCCAAGCCCGGACTATGGTGGATGTGGCGCAGTGCGTCACAGGGCATCTGCGTGTGCTTTTCACAGCACCACCACCCTGCCCTCCATCGCGCTGATTCTCGCAGCATCCAGCACCCTGGCCGAGGCCACCGCATCGTTGGCATCCACAGGATTGCGCCTCTGATTCATCACCGCGTCTTGCAGCTGCCGGTAGAACTCGGTCCAGCAGCCACGCTCCGACGGGACCCGCTCACGGTGCTCGCCCTGCTCGAACCAGCCCCAGCGTCGATGTTCTTCCACGCCCCAGCGTTCGCCTTCGGATCGGGGGGACAACCCGGCCAGCGCGGCAGCTTCCTGACCGTCGAGGCCCTCAACGGTATAGCAGCCCTGGGAACCGTTGACCCGAAATCGCGGGCCCTGGGCGTTTTGCAGGCAGTTGCCCCAGAGGTGCGAAACCACGCCGTTGGCATGGGTCAGGGAAATAAAAAAGCCGTGATCGGTCTTTTGCTCAGGCGTCGCAAACTCAAGCTCGGCATACACCCGCTTCACCGGCCCGAATAGCAATAACGCCTGATCCACAAGATGGCTGCCGAGATCGCGGAGAATACCGCCGCCGCTTTCCTTGCCCACCGAGGACGGCGAATAGCGTTCGACCCGCGACTCGAAGCGGCTGACGTTGCCGAGAATGCCCTGGTCGATCAGCTTGCGCACGGTGAGAAAATCCGAGTCCCAGCGACGATTCTGGTACACACCCAACAACACGCCTCGGCGTTCGGCGGCGTCCACCAGTTCCTGTGCCGCCTGGGCATCCGGCGCGAAGGGCTTGTCGCTGACCACGGGGACGCCGAGTTCAATGGCCTCGAGGATCAATGCACGCCGGGAGGCCAGCGGCGTCGAGATCACCACCGCATCGACACCGGCGGCGATCAGATCGGCCAGGCTGTCGAAGGCCGGGACTTTGGGGTAGTCGTTGCGCAGGTCTTGGCGGCGTTCCGGCGAACGGGTGACCACGCCGGCAAACGTCACGCCGGGGTGACTGGAAATCAGCGGCGCGTGAAAGTAGCGCCCGCCTTTGCCGTAGCCGATGAGTCCGATTTTCATGTGTGGAATTCCTGTTCCTGCTGGAGCCTGTTCAATACTGACGGGCCTTGGCCAACGCCGTTTTTTGTCGCTCGTATGCTTCGGCAGTCGTGCCTGTGGTCGAGACCTGCGCCACGCCCACGCGCCACCACGACAGGTAGCCATGGATCATGGTTTTCGGCAGCACCTTGATGTCGATCAGCGTCGAAACGGTCTGCGTGCGGGCGTCGGCCAGTGCCGCTTCCAGCTCCCGGGCGTTGCCGACTTTGTACGTCTTGCAGCCGTAGGCCGCGGCACTCATGGCAAAATCCACCGGCACGAAGTCGCCATCCAGCTGACCGGTCTCGGGATTGCGATACCTGAACTCGGTGCCGAAACTGCCCATGCCGTTGCCCATCTGCAAATTGTTGATGCAGCCGAAGGCCATATTGTCGAGCAGCACCACGTTGATCTTGCGCCGTTCCTGAATCGACGTGGCCAGCTCCGAGTGCAGCATCATGTAGGAACCGTCGCCGACCAGCGCGTACACCTCACGTTCCGGCGCCGCCATTTTCACGCCCAACGCGGCGTTGACCTCGTAGCCCATGCAGGAATAGCCGTACTCGACGTGATAACTGTCGACACTGGTGCTGCGCCAGGCCCGCTGCAAATCACCGGGCAGACTGCCGGCCGCCGCGACGATCACCGCGTCCGCGGGCAGTTGCTGATTGAGCACCCCCAGCACCCGGCTCTGGGTCAGGCACGAACCGGTCATCTCGATGAAGTCGCGCAGCACCTGCGGGTCAAGGTGGCCGCTGACTTCCGGCTCGAAATCCTCGGTCTGGTATTCCACGGCGTACAGCCGATCCACCTCTGCATCCAGGGCAGCCCTCGCTTCTTGTGGCTGATCGCCCCATTGCGCGCGGTAGTCGCCCAACTGAGTCGCCAACGACTGCAGCGCCAGGCGCGCATCGGCCAGCACCTGCACGCCATCGAGCTTCTGCACATCGAAGGCGCCGACGTTGAGGTTGAGGAACTGCACGTCAGGGTTTTGAAAAAGGGATTTCGAGCCGGTGGTGAAGTCGCTGTAACGGGTGCCGACGCCAATGATCAGGTCTGCTTCTCGCGCCAGGGTATTGGCCGCCAGGGTGCCGGTCTCGCCGATGCCGCCCATGTTCAGCGGATGGGCGGAGACGATGGCGCTCTTGCCCGCCTGGGTTTCGCTGAACGGAATGCCGAAGCGCTCGGCAAACGCCTGCAACTCGGCGGCCGCGCCGGAATAGCGCACGCCGCCACCGCAGATCAGCAGCGGTTTGCGTGTGCCCTTCAGCAGCGCAACGGCGTCATTGAGCATTGACTCGGTGGGCGGACGGCGGTCGATGCGGTGCACGCGTTTTTGCAGGAAGGAATCCGGGTAGTCGTAGGCTTCGGCCTGCACGTCCTGGGGCAACGCCAGGGTGACGGCGCCGGTTTCGGCAGGGTCGGTGAGCACGCGCATGGCATTGAGGGCGGCGCTCATCAATTGCTCGGGGCGGTTGATGCGGTCCCAGTATTTGCTCACGGCCTTGAAGGCGTCGTTGGTGCTGATGCTGAGGTCGTGGAACTGCTCGATCTGTTGCAGCACCGGATCGGGCTGGCGACTGGCGTAGACATCGCCGGGCAGCAACAGCAGCGGAATGCGGTTGGCCGACGCGGTGGCCGCGGCGGTGAACATGTTGGCGGCGCCGGGGCCGACCGATGAGCTGCAGGCGTAGATCTTGCGCCGCAGGTGTTGTTTGGCAAAACCCATGGCGGCGTGGCACATGCCCTGTTCGTTGCGCCCTTGATGCACGATGAGGTCGCCGCTGTCCTGCTCCAGCGCCTGGCCCAGGCCGAGCACATTGCCGTGGCCGAAAATGGTGAACACCCCGGCGACGAACTTGCTCTGCACGCCGTCGACCTCGACGTACTGGTTATCGAGAAACTTCACCAGGGCCTGGGCCATGGTCAATCGAGTCGTGGTCATGCTTGCACCTTGTTGTTATTAGAGGTGATTGCTTCGTCTGCTTACCGCGATCCCCTGTAGGAGTGAGCTTGCTCGCGAAGACGGCATTCCAGCCGCTGAAGATTTAGCGAATGTCCGAGCCCCTTCGCGAGCAATCTCGCTCCCACATTGACCACCTACGACAGACGGCCAGCGCAAATTCCTTACTTCGCCGTCGGCATGCTGAATTCCGCACCCTTGGCGATGCTGTCCGGCCAGCGCTGCATGACGCTCTTGTAGCGGCTGTAAAAGCGCAGGCCTTCTTCGCCGTAGGCATGGTGATCGCCGAACAGTGAGCGCTTCCAGCCGCCAAACGAATGCCAGGCCATCGGCACCGGGATCGGCACGTTGATGCCCACCATGCCGACTTTGATGTTGCGCGCGAACGCCCGGGCGATGCCGCCGTCGCTGGTGAAGCACGACACGCCGTTGCCGAATTCGTGGGCGTTGATCAGCTCCACCGCCGAAGCGAAATCAGGCACGTGGACGATGCCCAGCACCGGCCCGAAGATTTCTTCCTTATAAATAGTCATCTCCGGCGTTACCTCATCGAACAGCGTGGCGCCGACGAAGAAGCCCTGCTCCGCACCCGGCACGGTGAAGTTGCGCCCGTCGACGATCAGCTTCGCGCCTTCCTGCACGCCCTGGGCGATGTAACCCTCGACCTTGGCCTTGTGCACCGCCGTGACCAGCGGGCCCATGTCCGAATCGGCGTTCATGCCGTTGCCGACCTTGAGCGCATCAATGCGCGGCAGCAGTTTGTCGATGAGTTTCTGCCCCACGTCGCCCACCACCACAGCGATGGAAATCGCCATGCAGCGCTCCCCCGCCGAACCGTAGGCCGCGCCGATCAATGCGTCGGCGGCCTGATCCAGATCGGCATCGGGCATGACGATCATGTGGTTTTTCGCACCGCCGAGGGCCTGCACGCGTTTGCCGTGTGCAGTGCCCTGCTGATGAATGTATTCGGCGATGGGCGTGGAGCCGACAAACGAAATCGCCTCGATGCCCTTGTGCTGCAACAGCGCGTCCACGGCCACCTTGTCGCCCTGCACCACGTTGAACACACCATCCGGCAGGCCCGCCTGTTTCAGCAGGTGCGCCATCAGCAGGCTCGCCGACGGGTCACGCTCGGAAGGTTTGAGGATGAAGCAGTTACCGGTGACCAGCGCCATGGGAATCATCCACAGCGGCACCATCACCGGGAAGTTGAACGGCGTGACGCCGGCGCAAACGCCCAGTGGCTGACGCAGGTTCCAGTTGTCGATGCCGCCACCGATGTTGTCGCTGTAGTCGCTTTTCAGCAGGCTCGGCGCGCCACAGGCAAACTCGACGATCTCGATGCCGCGCACCACTTCGCCCTTGGCATCGGAAAACACCTTGCCGTGCTCGCGGCAGATAATGGCGGCCAGCTCGTCATGGTGCTGGTCGAGCAATTCCTTGAATTTGAACATGACCCGCGCACGCCGCAGGGACGACTGATCCGCCCACGCGGGAAACGCCGCCTGGGCCGCGGCGACGGCTTCATCAACGGTCTTCAGCTCCGCCAGCGCCACCCGCGCCTGCACGGCGCCAGTGGCCGGATTGAACACATCACTGAAACGCTCGGCGCTGTCGTGAATCTGGCCGTTGATGTAGTGGCCGATGATTGGGGCAGTGCTCATTGCGGGCTCCTTAAAATAAGCGGGGAATTACAAGTCGAGCAGCCAACTGTGCTGCGGATCGTTATGGAATTGCCAGGCGCGCTTCGGCCCGGCCATCACGTTCAAATAATAGGACTCGTAGCCGTACGGCACGGTGACCGGGTGATAGCCCTTGGGCACCGTGACCAGGTCGTTGTTCTCCACGGCCATGGCCTGATCGATGCTGCGATCGTCGGTGTACACGCGCTGGAATACATAGCCCTGGGGCGGGTTGACCTGATGGTAATAGGTTTCTTCGAGGAAGCTCTGGTGCGGCAAATCATCTGTGTCGTGCTTGTGCGGCGGGTAGCTCGACGAGTGGCCCGAGGGCGTGCGCACCTCCACCACCAGCAATGAATGCGCCGGTTCGGAATCGGGGAGGATGTCGCAGACGTAACGGGTGTTGGCGGCCCGGCCGCGCACGCTGCGTTTCATCGTGTCGGGGGTGATCACGCGCGCCGGCAGGTCTTTGGACGCATCGCCCGGCGCAGCGCACACGGCAATCTGCACCGCGCTCAGCGCCGTGACTTCGGCCTGACTGCCCGGCGGCAGGTACACGGCGAAGGGCGATTTGTCCTCAAACACGGACTGCCGATCGCCGAGGTTTTCCCAGCTGAAACTGCCCTGCCCCGGCGCCTCGCCGCTGACGCTGATGCGGCCGCTGAGCAGCACCAGGCAGATTTCCTTGTCGCCCGTACTCACCGGCAACCGTTCGCCGACGCTCAATCGGTGGGCGGAGAACCCGACGTACGTCAGCACGCCGTCGGCCAGCGCGACCACGTCGCGCCCTTCCGGCTTGCTCTTGACCAAAAGATTCATGTTCACAGGCTCCTCTGTTCAAGGGGATGTTGAAGTGCGTTCTGTTGGTTAGCCACGCTGTTCACCTGCGCGGCGGCCAGCAGCGTGCGCAGGGTTTCGTAGCCCTTCTTCGCGTAGGCATAACTCGGCGCGACGGCCGGGTCCTGTTCCGCCTCGACCACCAGCCAGCCCTGGTAACCGGCCTGCATCAACACGTCCAGCAGCGCGGCGAAATCGATGTCGCCATCGCCGGGCACGGTGAAGGTGCCGTTGACGATGCAGTCCGGAAAGCTCCACAAGTTGTTGCGCGCCAGCTGCACCACCGGCTTGCGCACGTCCTTGAAATGCACATGGCAGACGCGATCAATGTGCTGGCTCAGCAACTGCAGCGGTTCGCCGCCGCCCATATAGCAGTGGCCGGAATCGAACAGCAGGCCGACTTCATCGCCAGTCAGGGCCATCAGCGTGTCGATGTCCTGCGGCGATTCCACGTACGCGCCCATGTGGTGGTGATAGGCCAGACGCACGCCATGGGACAACGTAAACCGGGCCAGCTCTGTGAGCTTGTCGGCGTAGGCCTGCCAGGCGCTGGCGCTGTGGAAGCGCGGCCGCTCGACCAGCCGGATACGCTGGCCCTGAATCGAATCGGCCACTTCGCCATAGACCAGCACCGAGGCGCCGTTGTGTTTAAGCAGTTCGACGTGACTGGCGATGGCGTCGATTTCTTCGGCCGCCGAACGGCTGGCCAGTCGACCGGAATACCAGCCTGACACCAGCGCCAAGTCATACGGGCGCAACACATCGGCCACGCCTTGAGCGGTCTTCGGGAATTTGCCGTTGAGCTCGAAGCCCTCATAGCCAATCTCCTTGCCCTCACTGAGCGCAGTGCTCAGAGGCGTTTCGCCGCCGAGGGCCGGCAGGTCGTCGTTGCTCCAGGAAATCGGGTTGATGCCAATTCGGATTGCAGAAGCGGGCATGGCTGCACCTTTATTGTTGTTATCACGTTCAACTGAACGCACAGTCCTCAGGTTCTGACTTCAAGCCCGGGCGTCGCGCCAGGACTCGATCAGGAACACGAAATTGCTCTGCACCCGCGTGATCAGGTCCGCGTCATCGATTTCGCCCTCCAGCCAGGCTCGGCTCGGTTCGTGAAAAATCGTGCGGCCTACGGCAAACCCACGGCAGGTGGTGCTTTTCGCCGCCTGACGAAAACCGGCCGCGAGGGTTTCGGCAGGCGCGTTCAGCCCCAGCAACACCACGCCTCGGCAGTACGGATCGCGCTCGTGGATCAGCGCATCGAGCTGTTCCCAGACCTCCGCGGGCTGCGACTCGATTTTCCACCAGGCCGGGTAAATGCCGAGGTTGTAGAGGCGCTTGAGAGAACGAAGGATGACGTCCGGATGAGTCGAAGGATGATCCTTGGGCGGGATAACCTCCAGCAGCAGTTCGTGACCGCTGGCCAGCGCCGCCTGATACAGGCCCAACAACTGCGCTTCCTGCTCCAGTCGCAGCATCGGCTCGTCATCCGGGTGGTATTGCACCAGGCACTTGATGATCTGTTCTTGCGGCCAGGTTTGCAGCGCGCTGCCGACCGAACGCCCATGCTCGAATGCCAGCGGCCGCGAGCCTTGCACTTCCACCGGCCGGGCCACCCACCAGCCGCGGCCGCTGGCGGCATTCAGCGAATCCTGACCAAAGCGCTGATCCGCCAGCACCCCAACATCAGCGGCAATGCCGCGCCTGTGCAAATCGGCCTCGACCCGGGCGACCGCCTGAACGAACAACTGCTTGAGCTGGCCGATGCAGGCCGGATCGCCCCCGGCCTTTTGCGCCAGTTCTACCAGTTGCCCCCGGTGATCGAAGGCGAAGATGAACAGCGGCTGCCATTCCCGACGGGGCACGCTGACGCGGTGCAGTCGCTGCAGCACCGCGTCCTGATCGGGTCGGGTAATCGGCACCGGGCTGTTGAACAGGTATTCCAGCTCGACCAGCGTGGGCATGGCCGGCGCGCAGGCATGGCGCGATACCACCAGACCACCGCAGGCATTCGCCAACTGGCAGCAGCGCTCGTCGCTCTCGTCGTTAAGCCAGCCCTTGAGGAAGCCGGACATGAACGCGTCGCCCGCGCCCAGCACATTGAGGACTTCCACGCGCACGCCGGGGTAAATTGCGCCGTCTTCCAGCTTCTCCGGTATCGCCCCGTGAATCACCGTGCAGCCTTGGGGCCCGAGCTTCACCACCAGGGTCGCGGCACTGAGCTCGCGGACCCGGCGCAAGGCACTGAGCAAATCGGTCGAGCCGCCGGCGATGAGGAATTCTTCTTCGGTGCCAACGATCAGATCGAAGCGCGGCAGGATGCGTTGCACGTGCTGGCTGACGGTGTCGTTGGCGACGAAGCGGGTTTCGCCGTCAGCCTTGCCGGCCAGGCCCCACAGCACCGGGCGGTAATCGATGTCGAGGACGCGTTTGACGTTGTGTTTTTCGGCGTAATCCAGCGCCTGACTGCTCGCACGGAACACCTGATCGGTGGAGAAATGCGTGCCGGTGATCAGCAGCGCCTTGCTGGAGGCGATCTGCGCTTCGTGGATGTCTTCGGGTTGCAGCGCCATGTCGGCGCAGTTCTCGCGGTAGAACACCAGCGGAAAGGTTTCGCGGTCTTTGATGCCGAGCAGGACCATGGCGGTCAGGCGTTCACTGTCGACTTTAATGCCTCTGACGTCGCAGCCCTCCCGCGCCAGGGATTCGACCAGGAACCGGCCCATGTGATCGTCGCCGACGCGGGTCAGCATGGCGGACTTCACGCCCAGCCGTGCGGTGCCGAACGCAATGTTGGCGGAGGAGCCGCCGAGGTATTTGGCGAAACTGCTCACGTCCTCCAGGCGCGCGCCGATCTGCTGCGCGTAGAGATCGACGCCAAGGCGCCCGAAACAAATCACGTCCAGCTGACGCCCAGTGGCAAAACGAGTCTGGCCCATGCCGGCCCCTCTTCTTTTATTGTTATTGATTTGATTGCTCATGGCCTCGCTTGAAAGCGAGGTGCATGCAAGCGAGTTCGTGGATGCAGACTAGAACGCCGCCGGGGCTTGATCAATGGATTTTTCTAAATTATTTTCATGTGGAATATTTATTCCACTTTGCAATGCGGGTCGCAGCCTGCAAAACTGCCTGCCTGTCGTCCCGAACACTCCACAACGCACCACCCCGCCAAAGGATTCGCATTTATGTCCAGCCTTGATCAGCCAGGCTCGCCCGATACCGGAGCCGGCGGTGCAACGGCCGTTACCGCGCCGGAGACCGCCGATGCACTGCTCAAGTTGATCACGGCCGACTACGAAAGCCTACCGCGCCAGCTCAAGCGCATTGCCAGCTACATGAGCCAGCAGAGCGACCGGATCATGGTCGACCGCATCAGCGACATCGCTCGGGAATGCGAAGTGCATCCTTCCGCCATCGTGAGGTTCTCCCAGCGCTTCGGCTTCAGCGGCTTCAGCGAAATGCAGGCGCTGTTCCGCGAGGCCTACACCCACAAAGCCACGCCGGTGCAGAACTACCAGCAACGCATACGCAGCATGATCGCCAACAAATCCCAGAAGGCCAGCGCGGGCGACCTGGCCCGCGAATGCGTGAACGCTACCCTGTCGGGGCTGGAGCGGCTTGCGCTGGAACTGGACGACGAGGCCTTCGAGAACGCCGTGGACCTGGTGGTCAACGCCGACAATATCTACGTGGTCGGGGTACGACGTTCGTTCGCCGTCGCCGACTATCTGGTCTACAACCTGCAACACACCAACAAGCGCATCCATCTGATTTCCGGTCTCGGCGGCAGTTATCGAGAGCAGATGCGCAGCGTACGCGCCAACGATCTGGTGATCGCCATCAGCTTCACGCCCTACGGCAAGGAAACCCAGCACTGCCTGCGCATCGCCCAGCATCATCAGGCCAAGACGTTGATCATTACTGACAGCAATCTGTCGCCCCTGGCCAAGCGCGCCAATGCGGTGCTGCTGGTCAACGAAGGCAGTTCATTTGCATTTCGCTCCCTCAGCGCCACCCTGTGTTTGTGTCAGGCGCTGTTCATTGCCGTGGCCTACCGCCTGGAGTTGAAGGTGGACGAGATTTCCGAACAGGCGGGGTTCGAGGACTGACATCAGACAACCTTGTACAAAACCGACGAGCTGTATAACTTTGGTATAGCTTTTTAACATCACGTGCGTGATGATCCGCTGCACTGCACACGGAATACGCATCTGAGCTGCCTCGCGCTCGCAAGGTCATGGATAGGACCGCTCCTCATCCATTTGCCTGAGCCGCCATCATGTTTTTCGACTCGTCCAAGAACAAAATCATCCAGGACCTGCGACTGACCGTCGCCCATCAGGCCAGTCTGCTGGAGGCGATCAATCGCTCTATGGCCAGCATCGAATTCGATCTGAACGGTGTGGTGCTCAAGGCAAACGACAACTTCTTCAAAACCATGCGCTACCGGCCCGAGCAGGTCATCGGCAAGGAACACCGCATGTTCTGCACGCCGGAGCACGCCCGCAGCCCCGAGTACGCGCAATTGTGGTCGCGCCTGCGCAATGGCGAATTCGTCTCGTCGAGGTTCCAGCGCATGGCGGGCGATGGCAGCACCGTATGGCTGGAGGCCAATTACAACCCGGTCAGGGACTCGGACGGCAAGGTCACCCGGGTGGTCAAATACGCGATGGACGTCACCGCCAAACTTGAAGCCGAGAGCGAAGCCCACAATAAGCTGCAGGCCATCGACCGCGCCATGGCAGTCATCGAGTTCGATCTGGACGGCACGATCATCGCTGCCAACGACAACCTGTTGCGCTTGCTGGGCTACAGCCGGCAAGAGCTGCTGGGTAAAAGCCACAAGTTGCTCTGCCCCCCTGAGTTCACCAAAAGCACCGAGTACCAGGACTTTTGGCGTCGGTTGAACAAGGGTGAGTTTTTCAGCGATCAGTTCAAGCGCGTCGGCAAGCACGGCCAGACGCTCTGGCTGGAAGCGTCCTATAACCCGGTGTACGACGCCGCTGGCAAGCTGTGGAAGGTGGTCAAGTTTGCGTCGGACGTGACCGCGCGCATCGAAAAGCACGAGCAGGATTCCCACAGCGCTGCGCAGGCGTATCACATTTCAGTGCAGACGCAGAAGTTTGCCGAGCAGGGCACGCTGGTGATCCAGCAGGCGGCCAGTGAGATGCGTCAGATCTCGCAGAATATCGATGATTCGTCGCGGATCATTGGTCAGCTGGGTGAACGGTCGGAGCAGATCACGGCGATCGTGAATACGATTCGCAGTATTGCGGATCAGACGAATTTGCTGGCGTTGAATGCGGCGATCGAGGCGGCCCGGGCCGGTGATCAGGGCCGTGGCTTTGCGGTGGTGGCCGATGAGGTTCGGCAGTTGGCGGGACGCACGAGCCGTTCGACGCAGGAGATTTCGGAGATGATTCAGGTGATTCAGACCGAGACGCGGCAGGCGATTGTGAGTATGGACAATACGCGGAGCACGGCGGTGAAGGGTGTGGATCTGGCGGATCAGGCGGGGGATGCGATTGTGCAGATCAGTTCGGGGACGAATGATGCGGTGGATGCCGTGAGGATGTTCGCTGGGCGGGATTGATCTTCAAGATCAAGATCAAGGGCGTCTGCCTGGGGGCAGACTGTTTCGCCTTCGGCGAGTTACTTGGAAAAGCACCCCAAGTAACCAAGGGTGCTTGCTCTCGGTTGGGCCCCTCGTACCTCGGGGTTCCTTCACTCCGGTCTCGCTCCGTGGGCCCGCTGCCATCCACCATCCATGGCGGGGGGCAGCTCTCGCCGCATCCATGCGGCTCGGCCCACTCCGCGAGACCTACGTTCAGCCTGCACCCAAGTCGCGATTGGCGTCGCTTGGACCTCTTGCGTATGAAGATCAAAAGCAGATCAAAGGCTTCCCGGCTGAAGCCGGTCTCACTGAGCGCATGGGATGCTTTTAGTGGGACCGGCTTTAGCCGGGAAGAGGCCAGTTCAGGCGCTGGCGATTTCAGGATCTTCGCTGATCGTGCCCACGCTCCGCGTGGGCATGCATACCGTGACGCTCTGCGTCACCCGACACCGGTTCCACTGAGTGAACGCGGTGTTTTTGTAGGACTGGCTTTAGCCGGGAAGGGGCCAGTCCGGGCAACATTTTTTTGGACTGAGTTGAGCGACTGATTTATTTACGACGCCTCACTGCAAAATCATCAGCCCCCGAGCTCCCGCGTCATCCTTCCCACTCACAACTGCCCTTCATTCCTGAGCCGCATGGCCTTCGCGCGCTTCTCCAGTACCACATACACCACCAGCGCAATCATCAGCGGGATGAGGAAGTAGATCACTCGATAGCCGATCAGCGCGGCCAGCAATTGGCCTTTGCTGAATTGGTGTTGCATGAGGGTGATGAAGACGGTTTCGAGCACGCCAAGCCCGGCGGGGATGTGGGCGATGACGCCGGCGATGCTGCTGATGAGCAATATCCCGAGCACGGCCGGGTAGAAGGCCTTTTCCGGCAGCAGGACATAGATGAGTAGCGCCATCAGTCCCCAGTTCAGCGCGCCCAGCAAGGCTTGGCGCAGTGCCTGGTTGAGTGAGGGCAGGACGAGTTGTTGCTTGCGAAGGGTCCAGGTGCGTTTTTTGGAGAAACGGCAGGCCAGGAAGTACGCCAGGCAGACGGCCAACAAGACGAAGCCGATCAGTTGCAGCGTGGTGTCGCCGATCTTCCAGCCTTCCGGGAGGTCGACGAAATCACCCGCGAAGACAAACCCCGCCAGCAGCATGTAGCCCAGCCAGTTGGTGATCAGGCTCAGGCTGAGGATCCGGGTGATGGTCGGCACGTCCAGGCCCAGCCGCGAATACAGGCGATAACGAAGCGCAATGCCACCGACCCATGAACTCAGGTTCAGGTTGAAGGCATAGCAAACAAACGTCACCGGGATGATCTGTTTTATGGCCAATTTGTGTTCGGTGTAGCGCCGGGCCAGGACGTCGAAGCAGCAGTACGTGAGGTAGCTGCCAGCGGCGATGACGAAGCCCAGCGCCAGGGTGCTGAGCTTGTAGGACTCCAGCGCGTGCATCACCTCGTTCCAGTCGAGGTTCTTCATCAGCGTGAACAGCAGGACCGGCACGGCGATGAAGAAGAACAGCGTAAACGCACGTTTGGCCCACTTCAGCCACGGACGATTCTTGCTGGCCTCGGTCGGTTTCTGCTCGTGGGTGGAAGCTTGGGAGACGCCTGTCATAAGGATTTCTCCTGATCGGTCGGCAGGTCGTTTTTAAGGGCGGCAGCTTCCGGCAGTGTTTCCGGTGCGCGCAGGGGTTTCAGCCGTGGGCCGTGTACCGGGAACAGGCCGGCAATCGCCGGAAAGTGCCGCAGGAAGTGGAAGCTCAGGAAAATCATCGGCGCACGCCACCATTGCCCTTTTGCCAGGCCCTTGAGGTTGACCTGTTTGCTGTGGGCCACCGCGAGGTCGCGCAAGTGTTCGTGCAAGCGCTGGTTCAATGCGTGGTCGCGGATGAACAAATTGGCTTCCAGGTTCAGCGCGAGGCTTAGCGGATCAAGGTTGCTGGAACCCACGGTGGACCACTCGTGGTCGATCAATGCGACCTTGCCGTGCAGCGCCCGTTGTTTGTATTCATGAATCACCACGCCTTCACGCAGCAGCCAGGTGTAGGTCAGGCGCGAGCACACGCGCACAAACGGCATGTCTGGCTTGCCTTGAAGGATCAGCGTGACCTTCACCCCGCGACGGGCTGCGTTGCGCAGTTCACGCAAGAACCGGTAGCTGGGAAAGAAGTACGCGTTGGCGATGGTGATGCGCTGAGTCGCATTACGCATCGCCAGCAGGTATTGCTCTTCGATATCGGTGGTGTGATGACGATTGTCGCGTTCGGCGAGAAGCATCCGCGCACTGCCGGCCTGACGCGTCACCGGCTTGAGCGGCGTGAAGGTCTTGCGCACGGCCGGGCCGAGCATGCTCAGCGTCGAGCGATAGATGTCGGCGACAATCGGCCCGCGCACCAGCACGGCGTAGTCCTGCTTGGCGGTGATGCCGGTGTCGGCCATGTGGTCGACGCTGTAGTTGATGCCGCCCATGAATGACGTCTCGCCGTCGATGACCACCACCTTGCGGTGCAGGCGCCGGAACAGGTTAGTGCGCATGCCCATCAGTTTAGGGCGCGGGTCGAATAGCTGAATCTGCACGCCGGCCTCGATCATCTGGCTGACGAACGCGGTGCTCAGGTCGCTGGTGCCGTAGTCATCCACCGTAATAATCACCCGCACGCCACGGCTGGCCGCTTCGATCACGGCCTGCTGCAAACCCTCACCGACGCGGTCTTCGAAGATGATGAAGGTCTCGATCAGCACCTCTTCGCGCGCCCCTCGAATGGCGTCGAACACCCGAGCGAAGAAGTCTTCGCCATTGATCAGCAACTCCACCGAGTTGCCGTCCCGCCAAAGGCCACACATGGCGCCCATCGCTCTCATACCCCTCAAAGCGTTACCTCCACCGCCAACGGCGCATGATCGGAAAGGTGCGACCAGGGACGATTCGACATCACCCTGGGCGACCGGATGTGCGCGTTGCGCACGTAAATACGGTCCAGGCGCAACAACGGAAAGCGCGCCGGGAAGCTTTTCGCCGGCGCGCCAAATGATTCAACAAAGACCTCGCGCAGCCCGGCAGGATTCAACACGTCATCGGCCTTCTGCCGCCAATCGTTAAAATCCCCCGCCACAATCACCGGCGCATCGGCCGGTAGACGCCTCACCAGGTCGGCGAGCAATTTCAGCTGCTGCTGGCGATGAACCTCTTTCAGGCCCAGGTGCACGCACACTGCGTGCAGCTCGCCGAAATGCGGCACGTCCAGTACGCAATGCAGCAGACCGCGTTCCTCAGTGCCGTGGATCGAGATGTCGAGGTTGTCATGACGGAGGATCGGGTACTTGGACAGCAGCGCGTTACCGTGGTGCCCATGGGGATACACGGCATTGCGGCCGTAGGCAAAGTCCTTCCACATGCTGTCGGCAAGGAATTCGTACTGCGAAGTGGTCGGCCAGTTCTTCACGTTCTGCGCGTGGTCCTGATGCTCGCCGTGGACTTCTTGCAGGAAAACGATATCGGCCGACACCGAGCGTACTGCATCACGCAGTTCCGGCAGGATGAAGCGTTTATTGAGGAAACCGAAGCCCATGTGCATGTTCATGGTCAGCACGTTAAGCGTGACCGAGGCCGACGCGCTTTGTCGCTGGCCATTAAGGTCTTCGGGGATCAGGGCACTGGTCACAACGTGGCTCCATGCAAATCGCCTGGCGCAACTTCCAGGTTTTCAGTGAGATTGAAACGTTCAAGCAACCGGCGCGCGTCGTAAGGGGCGCGGACCTTGATGTCGTTGTCGAAATAGCAATAAACGTCGCGGGACTTCCGCGCTCGGGGGGCTTTGTCCACGATCAACTGAGCATCATTGGGCTGCGCGCCCCGTTGCCAGGCATCGATGCGATCACCCCAGTGCTTGATCGCCTCGTCGGAATACCCGCTGGCATAGAGTTCCTTGTCACCGTGCAGGCGCACGTAGACGAAATCCGTGGCAAGGTCTTCAACGTGGGGCCACTTGCCGGCAGTGTCCGCGACCACCAGCGCCACCTTGTATTTGCGCAGCAGCGCGACAAATTCAGGCACCAGAAAGCTTTCATGGCGGATTTCAACGGCGTGACGCAGCTTCAGGCGCGCCGGAATGTCCAGATAACCCGGCTGCTGCAGCCGTTCTGCGCATTTGCTGGCGCAGGCCTTGGCGGCTTTACCGTCGTGGGGCAGCAGTTTGAGAAAGTGCTCGAAGCGCTCGGCGTCGAATTTGAAGTTGGGCGCGAACTGCCAGAGGATTGGCCCCAGTTTTTCCTTGAGCTGAAAAACACCGGAGGCAAAGAAGTTGGCGACAGGCTCGTCGATTTCCTTGAGGCGGCGGACATGGGTGATGTAACGCGGGCCCTTGACGCTGAAGACAAAGCCCTTCGGCGTATCGTCGTACCAGCGCGCATAGAGGTCAGGCGACTGCAGCGAATAGAACGAGCCGTTGATCTCGATGCTGTTCACAGCCCTGGAGGCGAATTTCAACTCGTTTTTCTGCGTCAGGCCTTCGGGATAGAAATCCCCGCGCCATGGCGTGTAACGCCAGCCTGAAATGCCGATACGGATGTCGCCCATGCCTGCGCTCTCTCGTGTCCTGCCGCGGCACCTGCCGCGACACTTCTGAACTAGAGATAAGAAGCTTGGGAACCCGGCAGGTTCCCTGGCTTTTTGCGGGCGTTGTCGCGCAGATTGCCGCAGGCTGTGCCACTGCCTGCGCTCAGGACGCAGCCATGGCCCTTTTGACCTTTTCCCGCGCGCCGCAGACATTCATCTGGCACCACCGGCGACGGCCGTTTTTAGAGGTGTCGAGGAACAGCCAGTCGCAGTCCGGGGTGGCGCACGCCCTGAGACGTGACAGATCACCGGAGGTGAGCAGTATGGATGCCTGAACCGCGAGCCGGCCGATAAACCCGGCCGTCATCGAGCCCAGATCATCGCCGACCCGCCAGCGCCAGATCACACCCGCTGGCGTCAAAACCAGCAGGCGCTGGTCGGCCGTGTCGGCCAGCGCCTGATTCAACGCATCGAGGCTGACTTGATCGGCGCTGTGGTCCAGCGCCATAGGAAGCAATAACCGATACAGCGCTTCGCGGAAATCGATCAATTGTTCAAATGCCGTCACCGTGTGCCAGGAAGAACGGCGCACGACGGCAACGAAGTGCTGGTGCTCCAGATCGTCGATCAGGTCGGCGTGGCGGAACCAGTGGACGATGTCCTCCAGGTTGCTCAGCTTGTCGACGACCTCCAGCAACCCCGTGCCCGGGCGGCGTCCGTCACAGGTATTGAGGTAATCCAGCACAGCCGACCCGCCGACGAGGCGGATGGCGTTGATCTTCAGTTGTCCGATAGACATGGAATGCCCTCAGCTGGAGGTGAGGCAATCATGGCAGAGATGTGAGGGGTTGCTGAAATTTCGGACGGTCTGGGCTGGATCGCAAAAACCCCACGGAACTCGCGCCCGATTTGTCAGGACGTCCCCCCAAGCTGAGAAAGACTCGCCGCCAGCTCGCTCTTGCGGAAAGGTTTGGTCAGGCGGGGCAAATCCGGGTCCAGCCCTTCATGTTCCGCATACCCCGAGACAAGCAGGATCGCAGTCCCGGGCCGGGCGTTACGGACCCGTCTGGCCAGGTCGGTGCCACTGATGCCGGGCATGAGATGGTCAGTGACGATCAGGTCGACGTGCTGCCCGGTCCCCAGCAGTTGCAAGGCTTCCTCGCCAGACGAGGCTTCGATCACCCGATAGCCCAGGTCGGCCAGCATGTACGACGTGCTGGCCCGCACAAGCTCTTCATCGTCTACAAGCAGCGCGATCCCTCGCAGCGAGTGCCGTTCCTGCGCGTCGTCGATACGTGCTGCCGAGGTCGGCAGGGTCATGCTGCGGGGCAGCCAAAGCTCTACGTTTGTCCCAAGCCCTGGCGAACTCTGAATGGTCAGCGCGCCGTTCAGCTGGGACGCCAGGCCGTGCACCATCGACAGCCCCAGCCCAGTGCCTTTGCCAACCCCCTTGGTCGAAAAGAACGGCTCCACCGCCCGCGCAAGGGTGGGCGCATCCATACCAATGCCGGTGTCCGCAACGGAGAGGCACAGGTAGTCGCCGGTCGGCAGCCTGGAACGGTGGTCCCTGCTCACCCACTCGGTGCAGGCAGATATCCGCATGGTCCCGCCCTCCGGCATGGCGTCGCGGGCGTTCACGGAAAGGTTCAGAAGCGCCATCTCAAGCTGGTTAGGGTCCGCGATCGCCGCTGGCAGATCAGGCGGGGCATCGACCACGACCCGGATCTGCGGCCCGGTAGTGCTGGCGACGAGATCGCCCATGCCGTTCACCAGTTTCGCGACATCGACCGAGACGGGCTGCAGCGGTTGACGACGAGCGAAGGCCAGCAACCGCTGCACCAGCGTCCTTGCACGATCGGCTGACTGCACGGCGCCGGAGATCAATCGCTGCTCACGTTCACCGCCCACGCCTCGGCGCTGGAGCATGTCGAGGGTGCCGACGATCGGGGTGAGCAGGTTGTTGAAGTCATGGGCCACGCCACCGGTAAGCTGCCCCATGGCTTCCATCTTCTGACTCTGGCGCAGTGCCGCCTGGACTTCTTCACGCTCGGCGATGGCATTGGCAATTCGTCCTTCCAGCGTGGCGTTCAGCTCCCGCAGTCCCTCTTCGGCCTCCTTGCGCGCGGTCACCTCGACAGCCGTGCCGGTAACGCGCAGGCAGCGGCCGGCGGCGTCGAACACGCCCCGCCCCTTGGCGGCGACCCAGCGAATCACGCCATCGTCCCTGCCGACGGTGCGGTAGTCGACGTCATACAGGGCACGGCGTTCGGGGTCGATGGCCGCCGTGAACGCCTCGATCGTTGCGTCCCGGTCATGGGGATGCAAGCCGTCATAAAAGTCTTGAATCGTGACTGGCACGTCAGCCTGGATGCCGAACATTGCTTTGGTTCTGGGCGGCCAGATCAGCGTGTCGTGAACGATGTCCACGTCCCAGAAGCCGATGTCGGCGTGTTCGACGGCAAGGCGCAGACGCTCTTCGCTTTCGCGCATGCGCATCTCGGCGCCGACCCGCTCGACATGCGCCCAGCAGCGTTCGACGACTTCCCTGACGAGCAGGACTTCCGAGGGCAGCCAGTCGCGAGGCTGATCCTGATGAACCGCCATCATGGCGGTCAGCCGGCCGTTCTTGACCAGCGGGCAGCAGATGATCGCGTCAATGCCAATGCCCCGAAACATCTCCAGGCCTTCGCTGGGGCCGAGCTCTGCGCCGACGTCGTGCACGATCAGCGTTCGGCCTTCGCGCATGTCGGCAGCCGTCCGCGGGCCGAAAAGATCGAGGCTGTAGGTTCCGGCAGAGCTCTGGATGCCCGCGGCGTTGTAGTCGCTGCGAATCCAGAAGCGGTCATTATCGACGTCGACATCCGCGTAGGCGCAGCGCGACACGTTGAGCCGGCGCCCGAGCAACCCGGTTGCAACGAGCAGAGCCTCTTGGGCTCGGCGGATATTGAAAAGGCGGCTGTCGAGCTCATCAAAAAAGCTCAGTCGCTCCGCGCTCTCTTGCCGCGCTGCATCCGCCTGGTGCTCGGCCGTGCGGTCGCGGAAGATTTTGACAAAACCGCCCTGATCCGTCGCCAGCGGCATCATCAAACCTGAGCCCCAGAAGCGCGCACCGTCTTTATCAACGTGCCAACGTTCGTTGACGGCCCGTCCCTGCTCCATCGCGAGTTCGAGCTCGCCGTGAAACACTCGCTCGGCCTGATCAGTTTCGGTGTAGAAAAGATCGCCGTCGCGGCCCATGACTTCCTCGGCACGGTAGCCGACGACGCGCTGGGCGCCGATGTTCCACCCCGTGACCTTGCCTTGGGCATCAAAAGTGATGATTGCGAAGTCCTCTGCGCCTTCGACAATCTGGCGGTAGCGCGCCTCGCTGCTGCGAATCGCTGCCTCAGCCCGATCACGGTGCACGACCAGTCCCACGGTCTTGACCACGAAGTCGCCGATCTCGATATCCGCCGGCAGCGGCTCGCGCAGTTCAGGGTGATACATGACGAACGTGCCGAGCATGGCGCCCTGTGCCGACCGGATCGGAATGGACCCGCACACCTGCAAACCGTGTCCGACGGCGAGCGCCCGGAACTCGGCCCAACGCGGGTCGTTCGCGATGTCGGACGCCACCGCCCACGGGTTCGGGATCGTCGAGGTAATACCGGAATCTGCGCTCAGCCCGACAGTGACACGTTCGACCGCGTCGGTGTAAGCGTGGGGAAGGCTGGGTCCTGCGCACTGCTGCAGCTGACTGCCCTCCTCGTTCAGCAGCAGGATGCTGCCCAGGAAACGGGAGGGCGACAGCGCTTACACCTCTCGGACGATCGCGTCGAGCGCGGCACTCAGCGGTGTCTCTTCGACAGCCAGCTCAAGGATACGGTTCTGGGCGGCTCCAAGGGCTGCCGCGCGATTGCGAGCCTGGGTGAGGCGGGCATTCTCGATGGCAATCGTTGCCAGACGCGCCAGGCTTTCCAGGCGTTTGACCGTGTCGTCGTCGTGAGTGCGGACCTGCGACCAGTAGGCGCCAAGTGCCGCGACCGGAACAGGTCGACCGATAGGCGCCATGACCAGGCTACGGACGAACGTCGGTGCATAGGCGTCCTGAGGGATGCGCGGATCGAGCCGGACGTCGCGGATCGCAACCGTCTCGCCGCGACGCATCACCCACCCTGAAATGCAGTGTTCGGCCGGGAAGCTATGGCCCTCCCAGAGCGGAGAAACCGCATCCTCCGCTATATAAGAACAGTACCCGCCATTTTGGATCACGATCGCAACGCCATCCGCTCCTACAGCGGTACGCGCCACATCGCGCAGGATAGCGACGACCTCGTCCACTGATTCCGCCATCACCAGCCGCTCACTGGCATTCAGCACATGGGACAGGCGCTCATCGCCGCTAGGATCGACCGGATTGGTAGTCAAACGGATCTCCCGACATCGCCACGGCATCAACATCCCGCAGACTGGTTCGAACTGGACAGGGCTAAAGCGGCATTGTATCGGCTAACCCTTCGCCCTCGACACGGCCCGCATCAGTTTTTTCGGCGAAGCGACCCACGCGCAAACAGCTCACCCTTTTGAATGATTCAGCAAACCTGAAACGACGAAGCCCCGCTGTCAGAAAACCGACCAGCCAATCCGCGAGCTCAACAATTCCAGTGCCGCCATCCCGGCGAGTGAATTCCCGGCAGCATTGAGTTCCGGCGACCACACGCACACGGTAAATTGCCCCGGCACGATCGCCACGATTCCGCCCCCTACCCCGCTCTTGCCCGGCAAGCCGACGCGGTAGGCGAAATTGCCGGCTTCGTCATACAGCCCGCTGGTGGCCATGATCGAGTTCACTTGCTGGGTCTGGCGTGGGGTGAGGATCTGCTCGCCGCTGTGCTTGCAGAACCCGTTGTTCGCCAGAAAGCAGAACGCCCGGGCCAGATCCAGGCAGCTCATCTTCAGGGCGCAGCAACTGAAATAACTGCGCAGCACGGTTTCAACCTCGTTATGGAAATTGCCGAAGGACTGCATCAGGTACGCCATTGCCGCATTACGCGCGCGGAACTGGTACTCGGAATCCGCCACGCGGGCATCAATCAAGACCTGGGGATTACCCGACAGCCGCCGGACGAAATCGCGCATGGACAAAGTCGGCGCGGCGAAGCGCGACTGATTGATGTCGCAGATCACCAAAGCGCCGGCATTGATAAAGGGATTACGGGGCCGCCCGCGCTCGAACTCCAGCTGCACCAGCGAGTTAAACGGCTGGCCCGAGGGTTCATGACCCAGGCGCTCCCAAATGGCTTCGCCGGAATGGCCGATCGCCTGAACCAGGCTGAACACCTTGGAAATGCTTTGCACCGAAAACGGCTCCAGTGCATCGCCCGCGCAGTGATAGGTGCCATCGTTGCCGTACACGGCAATGCCCAACTGCTGCGCCGGCACGTCGGCCAGCGCGGGAATGTAATCAGCCACCTTGCCCTGGCCGATCAAGGGACGGACTTCGTCGAGAATCTCGTTCAACAGCGTTTGCATGGAGGGTCCTGGTGTCGATCCCCTGACGGCAGCAGGGGTTAGGGTTCATGACGCCTATTGAAAGGAAGGGATCACACATTCCGGGAGAATTCGATTGCGGTTGTGGGTGCGGTGATACTTTGAGGGTGTCAGGCGCTCGTTGAGAACCACCATACGTAGATATTGATCTGGATCAGAAACCCGAACCCTGCGAGCGGTAAAAAACACGGAGAGGCAAAAAACTGCCCCTATCACTCTCCGAGGAATGTCGCCATGTCATCTCACCGCTCTACTGTCTCAACCCTTGAGCAGCACGGCTCCGATGTTGAAACCTCGCACTGGCTCGAGCCCTTGAGCGACGGCAGCCATGTTTTGATTCGCCCGCTGCAGCCCGAGGATCGTGAGCGTGAGTTCGCGTTCATCCAGAATCTCTCGCCCGAATCCCGACACTTTCGCTTTCTCAGCACCCTCAAAGAACCAAGCGAAGTGCTAATGAATCAGTTGATGAATCTCGATTATCGCCAACGCATGGCCTACGTGGCGCTGACGATGCAGGACGGGCAGTTGATCGAAATCGGTGTGGCGCGCTATGCCTCCACAGAGAGTGATAGACAATGCGAGGCGGCGGTGGTGGTCGCTGATGACTGGCAACGTAAAGGCCTCGGCAAACGGCTTATGCTGCGCTTGATCGAAGCCGCGAGACGCAATGGTTTTGCACGCATGATGTCGATGGACTCAGCGGCCAACTCGCCGATGCACCGATTAGCCACCGAGCTGGGTTTCAAGTGCCGGCAAGACCCGCTGGACGCAACGCAGGTCATCTACCAACTCAAGCTTGACTGAACCGGCATGGACCACGCCGCTACAGTCGTAGCGGCAGTCCACCGCCCTGTTTACCCAGGTTGGCGCGGGTTGATCGCAAGGAGACTGCAGGGCATGTGATACGCGACGTGTTCAGTCGTGCGGCCGAGCAGGTTTGCCACGTGATCGCGGTGAACGGTGCCCATCACAATCACGTCAATGGCCTGGGATTCGGCAAAGGATACGATCTTCCTGGCCGGGCTACCCGTCAGAAAATGCCTGCGTTCGCGGGGTACGCCAAAACGATCAGCCAAGGCGTCGAACGCCGCTTCCTGCGCATCATAAACGGACTCTGTTGCGCTCAGCCCGAAGGCCGTTTCGCCCTGTCCGGCCAGCACAGAAGAGAAATCGTGGACGTAGAGCAAATGGAGTTGGGCATCACATTGCGCGGCCAGCTTCTCAGCGGCCAAAATGATAGTTGCGTTGATATCCTCGAACTGATCTTCAAGGCGAAAGGCATCGACCGCCACCAAGACCTTGCGTGGCATCGCGTGAACGACCCTGGACACCAGATGCAGCGGTACCGGGCACTCGTGCAGCAGACGAAGATCCAGCGAAGTGAACAGCGCACGCGTCAGCCAGGACTCATGTGCCAAGTCCTTGATCACCAGCGACGGATTCAGCTCTGTTATATGCACCATGATTTCATCCAGCGGCAGCCTGGCCCAGACAGCCTCAACCGTGACTGACACCCCGGTCTGGCGCAGAGTGACGGCCTGTTCTTCAAGCCAGTCGTGATGACGCTGGAGATAGGCCTCCCGCATTTGCTCCAGTGCTTTTTCGTGCACCATTCCAGCGGTCGCCAACCCTTCCACAAAGTCGAAAGCAACAATGTGCAACGTCGCATCCTTGGCTTTGGCCAAGGCGGCGGCTCGATCAAATGCCGGGGTTCTTTCCAGGGTGGATGAAGCAATCAACATCAGGCGTTCCGAACCAAACATGTGACACCTCCTTAGAATAAGTAGCGGCCGACCGCTAGGTCGATGGCGTGACCTTTGAACATTTTGGCCGCCACTTTCCCGTCCTGCTTGATCTACATCAGAAGGACCCCTCGCCTCACGAACATCACCTGTTCTGTGCTCCGACTTCGACAGCGCGGCATGTTTCCCGATGAGTCTTGACGAGGCCAACAAAGGGCTTCAGCTGTGTTCACATTAGAAATCAATGCGTTTTGATAGGACGGCGGTGGCGTGAGTGTTCGTTGTCGTGACCACCGACGCCTTGATATGGAAATAAAGTCCGGGAACGCCCCCGCTCGTCCAGAATCACCGTTATTTTCCGGCTTGTCCGGCCTCAGGAAACTAAGCTCACGGCCACTCAGGAGAATACGTATGGTTACGTCAACGCTTTCTGTTCCTGCACTCAAGCTGAAAGCCACCTGCTCCACTTGCAGCGTTCGTGAATTGTGTCTTTCGGTCGGAATGAATGCAGGGGACGCCGAGCGTCTCTCGGCCATCGTGCCGCAACGGATCAAAGTCCGAAAAGGTGAAGCCCTGTTTCACGCAGGCGATCCGCTGCGGTCGTTGTACGCTGTGCGCTTCGGTTTTTTTAAGACCACGATTTCTTCGGAAGACGGGCGCGAACAACTGACAGGCTTCCACATGGGTGGCGAACTGCTCGGGATCGACGCCATCTTCATGAATCAGCACGTATGTGACGCCATTGCCCTGGAAGACAGCGAGGTCTGTCCCATCCAGTTCACTCAGCTGGAAAAACTCTCCCGGGAATTACCGTCGCTGCAACACAACCTCAACCGGATACTCAGCCAGGAGATTGTCCGCGACCACGAAATGCTTCTGCTGATGGGCAATCTCAATGCCGAGGAGCGAATGGCCGCCTTTCTGCTGAACCTGTCAAACCGAATGGCCATGCGCGGCTACTCGCCCACAGCGTTTGTACTGCGCATGACGCGTGAGGACATTGGCTCTTATCTGGGGCTGCGTCTGGAAACCATTTGCCGCGCCATTGCTTATCTGCGTGATAACGACAGTGTGCGTATCTCCGGGCGTGCCGTGGAGATCCTTGACCTGGAGCGGCTACGGCAATTGGTAAATAGCTGCTCGCGTCATGCCAGGGAGCTGTAGATCATTCACCATCGACCAGGGTGTCCGCTTTGACGATCAGCACGCTGCACGGCGCCTGTGCCAGAAGTGCGCGTGCCGTACCGCCCAGGAATCCCCAGCGGTCTTGTCGGGGCAAGGTACCAATTACCAACACGTCGAAATCGTTATGCCGGGCGAACAATTCGATCATCGTCTGCGGCGTACCGGTCAGGAAATGGCGGTGGCGATTGTCTACGCCGAAGCGTTCGCAGAGCATCGCGAATGCATCCTCATGGGCGTCCGCCAACGCTTCCTGAAAGCCTGTTTCTATTGGCATGCTGCCCAGCATGGTGATACCGCTAGCGTAAATGCGCGCCCAATCGTAACTGTACAGTACATGCACACTCGCCCCGCTTTCCCTTCCAAGTCGGGTGGCAGCGTGAAGGATTTGATCATTCAGACGCAGGTCAACATCTTTGGCCCGGTACAGATTCACGGTAACCAGGATCTTGCGCGGCAAAGCGTGCAGGCTGCTCGTGACAAACTGCACCGGGCATTGGCAATCGCGCAATAAATGCCAATCCAGGGGGGTGGAGAACACGCTTCTCAGCGATGACTCCTGGTGCACATCCTTGATCAGCATGGCCGGCCCGATCGCCGCGACACACTTTTTTATGTCCTCAACCACATGATCGCTCCACACCACTTGCACACTGCAATCAAGCCCACCCCTGCGCTCGTGCTCAGCCTCCTGTTCCAGCCATCGGCGATGGCCCTGAAGGTGGCCTTCGCGCATTGTCGAAAGCCACTCGTGATTCAGCCATCCGAACACCTCAAGCATTCTGATGTAGTCCAAGGCAACGATACGCAGGGGGACACCGCTGGCGTGGGCCATCGCCACCGCACGCTCGAAGGCGGGAGTACGTTGCAGGGCTGACGATGCAATCAACAGGAGAGGCGCTGACTCACTCATGGCGAGCTCCGATTCGGGAAGCAACACGGGAGGCCGTTTGCTATTTGGGTTCCTCAGTGTGAGCGGCGATGGGCAGGACAATCTGACGTAGATCAGAGACGGGCACTGCCAGGCTCACCCTCCCCCTAATCTTCAACGAGCGGGCGCCTTGGCGTCGATGTGCATTGAGCACTGACTGGATGTCCCCCGACGCCTGAAGATCAGAAAGGCCCACCTCCGCCATCGTGCCATGTAGCCCCTCATGGCAACGCCACGCTTATGACGTGATCGTCTTGTTGACTTCGATCAAGGTTTTTTTGCCAGGCGGCGTTACCGTTCGGGGCACTGATTTATCGCCTGTCAACCGAAACGAGGCCTGACTATGAAACATCTAACGTCGATCGCTCTGCTGGCAATCGTGCTGGGCACCACCGCAGGCTGCAGTCACAAGGGCCAGGAGATGAACATGCGGATGGAATCGTTGGAAAACACCGCCGCGACCGCAAGGCTCAGGGCCGACGAAGCCTACAACAAGGCAGAAATGGCAATGAGCGCCGCCGCCCAGGCGCAGAGAACGGCCGACGAGGCCAATGAACGGGCTCTGCGTATGCTCGAAAACTCCACTCGTAAATAGCGACGACGATGAACGATGTGCGGTGCAAAACGCAGGTGATCTGCCCAATGACCGTCGGGGATCATCGCAGGCAAAGCACCGATCTGAACGACTCACAGCCCCGCTGAAGCGTGCGTGCTCAGCATCAACGGTGCGGCGACCGCTACGCGGGCAAGCTTTAGCATCTCAAGAGATGGCACGCAATTCTGGGCACGGAGAGACGATGAACAGAGGCAAACTCGACCCGGCCCTGCTCGTCGTCTCTCTGGGCGCTTTGGCAGCGGGCCTGATTGCCAGAGCACTGGACGCACCCGATATCGCCCGTGGGTTATGGATCAGCACCTCGTTACTAATGACAGTGGCCATGTGCTTCGAAGTGACCGTCAGCCTGACGAGACGCAAGGTCGGGGTGGATCTCCTAGCCCTTATAGCAATGGGAGGTGCACTGTTTTTTTCCGAATATCTGGTGGCCGCAGTGATCGCCGCCATGCTTGCCTCCGGCCGAACGCTGGAACAGTTCACCTCGCAGCGTGCCGAGCGTGAACTCAAACGTCTGATACAGCGCGCGCCGACCCGTGCGTGGCAGATCGACGGTGAAAACCTGGTGCAAACGCCCGTTGAGCAGATCGGCCCCGGAGTGCAGATCCTTGTGCGTATGGGCGATGTCATCCCGCTTGACGGCACCTTGATCAAGAGTGGCGCCAGCATCGACGAGTCGGCACTAACGGGGGAGCCGATTCCCGTCGACTACGCCGCGGGCGCAACCATCAGAAGTGGCGGCGTGAACGTGGGCGCACCGTTTGCGCTGATAGTCACCCACCCTGCCAGCGAAAGCACCTACGCCGGCATCGTGAAAATGGCAGAAACAGCGCGGCGCTCGCGTGCCCCCTTCGTCAGGGCTGCGGACCGGTTCGCCCTGGTGCTGATTCCTGTGACGCTGATGATTGCCGCCGCAGCCTGGTACGTTTCCAGCGACCCCCTGCGGGCGCTGGCGGTGATTGTAGTATCGACGCCCTGCCCTCTGATTCTGGCTGTACCGATTGCCCTGCTTTCGGGGATTTCCCGCTGCGCCCGCCGCGGCATCCTGGTCAAGGACGGCGCGACACTTGAGGCGTTGTCCAACACAACAATCGTCATGCTGGACAAGACGGGCACCCTCACCACGGGCCGCGCCGTGATCAGCAGCGTCGAGACATGCGGTGATGTTAATCGGGATCGCCTCTTGTCACTGGCGGGCTCGGTTGCGCAGCAGTCCCGGCATCCTGTGTCCATGGCGATCACTGCCGCTGCGCTGCAAAGTGGCGCGGTGTTGACGATGCCGGCAAATCTCTCAGAGCAACCGGGCGCCGGGGTGTCGGGGCAGATCGACGGCCAGCGGATCAGGTTGGGGAGCCTGGCGTTTGTCACGTCCGAGGAGGAACCTTGGTCCAGGGCTTTGCTGGACCGGATGGCGTACCAGGGTGTCGGCGCCAGTTTTGTAGCGGTCAACGGCCGTATAGCAGGCGCCATCCTGTTCTCCGATCCGCTGCGATACGAATCGCCCTCGGCCGTGCGGGCCCTCAAGCGCATGGGGGTATCAAAGATCACGTTGCTGACCGGCGACCGTCTGGCTACCGCACAGTGGGTCGCGATAGCGGCCGGCATCGATGACGTACTCGCGGGATTGAGTCCGCAAGATAAAGTCAGCGCGGTGCAACGGGCCTGCTGCCAAGGGACGACCATGATGGTCGGCGATGGGATCAACGATGCACCGGCACTGGCCGCGGCAAACGTAGGCGTCGCCATGGGCGCCAACGGCGCGAGTGCGGCGTCGGAAGCCGCGGGCGTTGTGCTGCTGGTGGATCGCCTTGATCGGGTCGCACATGCGCTGGAAATTGCACAACGCTCTTGCGCCATTGCCAAACAAAGTATGTTGATCGGTATGGGCCTGTCGGTCTTAGCGATGCTGACGGCCGCCGCGGGTTACCTGCCACCGCTGACCGGCGCAATCTTGCAGGAGTTTATCGACGTGGGCGTGATTTTAAACGCGCTGCGAGCGCTCGGCCCGCCACGATGGCGACCCCTGCAAGGCCTGCACAGGGAACATCTCCAACGACTGGAAGCCGATCACTTGAAGATGGCCCAGGTGCTGGAAAAGCTCAATCACCTGGCCCGCGACTTCCCGCACATGCCGCCGGAACTGGCCAAAACCGATTTGCGCAAAGTGGTCGGTTTACTCGAACATTTGTTGCTTCCCCACGAGCACGATGACGAAGACCGCTTGTACCCATCACTCCTGGCCTATCTGCGCGGCGACGATCCGCTTGCTGCAATGAGCCACACGCACCGTGAGATATTCCGTCAGATCAGCGTCCTCGTCCACATGAGCGAAGAGCTTTCCGCCCCCCCGTCAACGCCTGAGATCGAAGACATCCACACCACGTTGATCCGCCTGGACACTCTTCTGACGTTGCATTTCGCCCAGGAAAACGAACTTTATCGAAGCCTGGCGGTTTGACGACGCCCTGCTTGCCTGAGCGAAGTCCGCCCGCCGGCAGCAAATGGATCGGAGCAGTGTTTGAGCAAATCCTGACAAACCTCAACGTTTTGCCGCAGGCAACGCTATTTAATGATCAGCACCCATAACCTGACTGATTCCAGACTGAGCAACTCCGGCTCAGCCCCTGGTGGAGCGAGCATGCATTTTCTGGCACTAGCGGTGGACTACGACGGCACCATTGCAGAGCACGGCAGCGTTCCAGAGCACGTCCTTGCATCGCTCATGACGCTCAAAACCAGCGGGCGCAAGCTGCTGCTAGTGACGGGCCGAGAGCTGCAAGCGCTCAAACACCATTTTCCACATCTTGACCTGTTTGACCTTGTGATAGCAGAAAACGGTGCGCTCCTGTACGACCCGCGCACGGATACCGAAGAGCTCATTGCCGCCGCGGCCTCGACCGAGTTGGTCGGCGGCCTGCGGGCCAAAAATGTAGCGCCATTGTCGGTGGGGCGATCGGTCATAGCCACGTGGCACCCCTTCGAGGGAGCAGTGATCGACACCATCCGCGCGCTTGGTCTTGAGTTGCAGATCACGTTCAACAAGGATGCGATCATGATCCTGCCGACGGGCGTGAATAAAGCATCGGGCCTGGCTGCCGGCTTGAGGCGGCTCGGTATATGCGAGCTGAATGTGGTAGCCGTTGGCGACGCAGAAAACGATCATGCCTTTCTGTCGATCTGCGGTTGCTCGGCCGCAGTGAGCAACGCCATCGACTCGATCAAGGCCGCCGCTGATATTCGCTTGAGTCAGGACCACGGCAGAGGGGTGTGCGAGCTGATAGAAATGCTGCTGGAAAAGGACGCAGCCCTGGTGCCTGTCGAGCGCACCGGTGTGCAACTGGGACAGACCATTGAAGGACGCAAGGTCTGGCTGGCCCCTGAATCGGTGATGCTGATCATTGGCAACTCGGGCTCAGGCAAGTCCAGCTACGTCACTTGGCTCAGCGAGCAAATGGTTCAGGCGCATCAGGAATTTTGCATCATTGATCCGGAGGGGGATTACCTGACGCTGGACGATGCGGTGACGATAGGAGGCCTGACGGTGCCACCGACGACAGAGGAATCCGTGCATCATCTACTGCTCGCTGGACTCAATGTGGTGGTGAGTACGCTTGCGCTGGATCCGGCAGCACGTGTGCAACTGTTCGGTGAACTACTGCCGTTCATCAAGGACCTGCGCAGTACTTCGGGTCGGCCCTACTGGTTGATCGTGGACGAAGCCCACTACATGCTCCCCCACTGCGCCCTCTGGCCGCGCGGGTTTCTGGGAAATGTCGGTGCAATTATTGTGGCCCTGGATTTCGATCAAGTGTGCCCGGCACTCCTTGAGGACGTGAGTACGCTGGTGACGTTGGGCAGCACCGCCAGAACGCTGGTCGAACAGTTCGCCAGGCGCATGCAACGTAGCTGCCCTGACTTTCCGGGGCGCATGCCCGGCCCTGAATATGCCTGCCTGTGGGACCTTCGCGAGGGCCAAGAAGTGGTCATGCTCGAGCAGCTCAAGCCTGCTCAACAACACCATCGTCACAGCGGCAAGTACGTCGCGGGGGATGTTGGTCCCTGGCATGCATTCCGCTTTCCTTCTCTGGGGGAGAGTGCCTCGAACCTGACTGAGTTCCTATCCTGCTCGACGCAGCTGGAGAATCCTGCACTGGACGGCCATCTGAAAGCAGAGGATTTTTCCAACTGGTTCCGCCAGATCATTCGTGACGATGTGCTCGCCAACAGGACCCACGCCATCGAGACAGACACAACTCTCACGCCGACAAGCGCCCTGGAGCGGATCAGCCAACTCGTGCGATCGCGCTATCACCTGTGAAAGAGGCGCGTGCAGACGTGAATGCCGCACGAGCGTGAGCTTAAGAGCAATCAATGTGCGCCCTGTCAATGGCGCAGCACGCCGACACTGCAGGCTGTTTAGACAAACCCTGACAAAGCTCAATATGTGTCCCATGCGCTGAGATTTTAATGATGGTTATCCACTGGGCGCCTCGCCACATGGATAATCAGCACCTCAGGAGCAGCGAACATGAACGATTTAGAGTTACGGCGAACCATTCTCGACGAGCTTGAGTTCCAGCCCCATATCGACGCGGCCGCCATCGGTGTGACCGTCAAGGACGGACTGGTCTGTCTGTCCGGTCATGTGAGTACGTACGCTGAAAAGATTGCCGCCGAACGCGCTGTCAAAAGCGTCAAGGGTGTAAAGGCGGTGGCGGAAGAAATTCAGGTTCATGTGCCCGGCGATCTGGACATTGACGATGAAGCCATCGCTTCGCGCTGCATGGACGTCATTCGCTGGAACAGCGCCCTGCCAGAAGAGCGCATCCAGATTAAAGTTCAGCAGGGCTGGGTCACTCTGGAAGGCGAAGTAGACTGGCAGTATCAAAGACAAGCGGCTCAAGACGCCGTGCGTAAACTGGCAGGGGTCGTTGATATCAATAACATGCTGGCGGTGAGGCCCGCGGCAACGCCTGAGGACATCAAGGAGCTGCTCGAAGCGGCGCTCGCCCGCAATGCGGAGTTGGACGCCAAGCGGATCAGGGTAATCGTTGAGGGCAAGACGGTGACACTTGAGGGCCATGTCCATCTTTGGCTCGAGCGCAAAGCGGCGCAAAATGCGGCATGGGCGATACCGGGCGTGACCCACGTCGAAAACCACCTGCTCATCGCGTAAGGCCAAGGCCTGGGGGCCTTCAAACCGATTACCCCAGACCTTGCTTCTGCCAGGCATTCCGGGAAATCTCAAAACACAACCCTTTCGGCTCGGCGGTTGACGATTACCCGGGGCACGCCGATGGATGCCATCGACGACTGACCGAATGGGCACTGCCCCCGCAGGCAGGCACTGCAACGGCAGCTCGAAGATCAGCAACCACGCTGACCTCCGTTGCCGTCGGCCGGAGCATTACGTCTGCGTCTCGGGGTTGATCGTCAACACGCTGGCGTGCAAGTGATGCGCCACTTGCTCGGTAGTGCTGCCCATCCATCTGTTCTTCACTGAGCGATGAACCGTGCCCATGACCACGACGTCGATACCCTCCTCGTCCATGAACGATTCGATCACTCTGGCTGGATTGCCGGTGATCATGTGACGACGGTCCTTTGGCACGCCATAGCGGTCCGCCAATTCGGCGAAGGCCTCACCCTCTGTCTGGTACATCTCGTCCATTACCGATGGCGCAGCGCCGTAACCGCCGTCAAGCGCAACGATGTAAGACAGGTCAAAGGCAAACAACAGGTGCAACTGAGCATCGCATTGGGTGGCGAGCCTTTCCGCCGCTTGAATGATTGTGTCATTGACGTGCTCGAACTGGTCCGCGGGGTGAAGAGGATCAACAGCCGCCAGAATCCTGCGCGGTAAACCGTGCTGAACCTGGCCGACCAAGTGCAGCGGTGCCGGGCAATCACGCAGCAGCCGCATGTCAAGACTGGTGAACAAAGCGCGGGTCAGCCAAGACTCGTGCTTCAAGTCCTTGATGACCATTGAGGGGCTGATCTCGCGTATATGGACCAGGATTTCTTCGAACGGCCTCTGCACCCACACCACCTCGGTAGTGACCTCGACCCCCATATGCCTGATGCCCCCGGCCTGCATCTCCAGCCAGTCACGATGACATTGCAGATAGCCTTCACGCATTTCCTCAATGGCCGTCTCGTTGGCAAGCCCGTCAGCAGCGAGGCCGTCTACGTAATCGAATGCAACGATGTGCAATGCGGCAGACATGGCCTTGGCCAATGCTGCCGCGCGATCAAACGCGGGCGTGCGAACAAGTAACGGGGTGGCTATCAGCAACAACCGCTCGGATTCAGCCATTTCACACCTCCATCAGGTTGAACAGCGCAGACGGTGGTCCACGCCGTGAATGTAAGACTGATTGTTGGCCAGCCGCAGACAGCGCCTGTTGATATAAGTCAGAAGGCAGTCGGTCGATCCTTGTTTTGCGGCTGCATCGGATCGGCCCGGTGAGTTGATAAAGATCAATTTGTCCGGCCTGATTGACGGTGGTTCGCGCAGTTAGAGCTTCGCGCCCGCGCTGTCACTGCCGGGTGGAGCGAGAATTTCCAAGCAGGTTGGCGCCAATTGCTCGCAAGCTGGCCAGATATTCCCCCTCAGCCGGCATAAGTCGCGGTGTTGCACAAATGAGCGCGGAAGATTATGAGGTGGGAGATCGCTCAGCAGAGGTCACTGATCCTGCTCAGGTCGCCGCACTGGTGACCTGGGCTGAATCACCATGGGGCTGATCGATGTGCTGGTGAACAACGCCGGCATGGCGTTTCAGGGCGAAGCCCAATTGTTCTCCGACTTGGCCCACATGAGCGTGGAGGTTTGGAACACCTCGATTGCCCGAAACCTGATGACTGCATTTTTGCTGATACCCGCCGTGCTACCAGGAATGCAAGGTCATCGCTCACCTGAACGTCATGCCCTGACCCGAAGTCATAAAAAACACTTCAGCCATGCCCCTCAAGGTGCCTTATGCGTTTGATACCGGAACTTAACAGTGGAGCACACGTGCTGATATGCGGAGCCAGCCGAGGTATTGGCCTGGCACTGTGCGCAGCGTTGCTCGCTCGCGATGATGTTACTCAGCTGTGGGCAGTATCGCGGGAAGCGACCACCTCTGCGGGGTTGGCAAAGCTCGCAGAGCAATATGGCGACCGTCTGAAACGCGTCGACTGCGACGCCCGGGATGAGCCATCCCTCGAAGCACTGGTGAGCGAGACGCTTGCAGGGTGCGATCATCTGCACCTCGTCATCAGTGCGCTGGGCATCCTTCATCAGGACGGCGCCAAAGCAGAAAAGGGTCTGGCGCAACTGTCGCTGGCCAGCCTGCAAGCGAGCTTCGCGACCAACACCTTTGCTCCCATCCTGCTGCTCAAACACCTGCTTCCGTTATTGCGCAGGCAGCCTTCGACGTTCGCGGCGCTGTCCGCGAGGGTTGGCTCCATTGGCGATAACCGATTGGGTGGCTGGTACAGCTACAGAGCCAGCAAAGCGGCGCTCAACCAGCTGCTGCACACGGCCAGTATCGAACTGAAACGCTTGAACCCTGCTTCTACTGTCCTCGCCATACACCCAGGCACAACGGATACGGACCTGTCCCGGCCATTCCAGGCGAATGTGCCTGAGGGTCAACTATTTGAAGCAGGTTTCTCGGCGGATCGCATTCTTGAGGTGGTAGGCGCACATGGGCCGGCGGACAGCGGGACATTCTGGGCCTGGGACGACAAACCCATTGTCTGGTGACGTGTGTCGGTCGAGAAATCCCTGCCAGGCATGTCCCCCCGAGAGAGGAAACATGCGGCAGGAATCGTTTAGAGCATGCCCGCTGCGTTGCGCACCCCTTCAGGGGCAGCTTTGGTTTCAGACAACGCCCCGCCATAAGCACCAGCCGCCATGGCGACCGGGTTGCCGCCACCGCCGATAAGGCCGACGGCTGCGCCTTTCGCAGTGTCCGCTGCGCCTCCGACGCCGCCTTTGAGCATCCCGCCGACACTGCCGTCGGACTCGCCGATGCCAGTCATCACGTTACTCAAACCGGGCACCATCCACAGTGCTTTCCCGACTTGCCCAGCGGCTCCGGTTAAACCGTCCTTGTTATGGCTTTGCTCGGCCACAGCCGTGTCCTTGGTGTGCGTGGGGGCAGCGTCGCCCCCGGCAGGTTGCTTACTCGCCCCGCCGCCGACTGACTGCAACAGCGCCCCGATCAACTTATCCAGCAGCTGCAGAAGCGGTGAGTTCTGCGTCGACTGCTCACCTGCGTTGCCCAGTCCCGGGCTCTGCTGAGCCAGGGACTGGTTTTGCAGACCCGACGGCCCGCCACTCCCGGCAGGGCCGCCATAGTTCACTGCGCCCGTGGTGGATTGCGTGGCGTATTGAGAATTCTGCGTGCTCTGGTCAGCCCGATAAATGGCCGCGCCGCCGCTGGCCAGAGCGCCCGTACCTTGGGCGACATTGCTGAAGTTGCCGGTGGCACGGCTGCCGCCGTTACCGGAGTCGGTGGGGGTATTCGAGGGTTTGCCCGCGTCGGGCGTCGGCTTGGCGTCCGGCTTGGAGGCATGGGGAGTGATGTCTGGTGTCTTGGGCGACGAGGCGCCGAGTCCGGGTAATTTCACGTTTTTCTCCAAACTGAAAGGTCGGTTGGCAGTGCCCCAGGCCCACTCTGGACCGCTTGCACGGATGCAGGCGTGTTGGATGTTGTAACGGGGCGATCGCTGTGAGGTTCGCGTGGGAGTGGGTAGCCCTTGTGTGGCGCCTAACGGCAGATCGGTTCCGCGGAAATAAAGGCTCCGGTCTGCAGCGGGGTCCCGATCTTCACTTCGCAGCAAAAAACAGCCTTCAGCGCGCTCGCCAGTTCAGCCGGCGCCTCCTCCGCCATGTGGTGGCCGCTATCGATTCCGATGCCGGTGACCTTCTGTTGTGCCCATGGCTGCCAAACAGCAATCACATCGCCGTAGAGGAATTCGAGGTCATCCTTCAATGACCAGATGACGTGAAGCGGGCATTGAATCCGGCGACCGGCCTCGCGGTCTTCCTTATCATGCAAGTGGTCCAGGGCGATGCCGGCGCGATAATCACCGAGCATTCCGATAACCGTTTCGGGGTCGTGGATCGCGGCCTGAAAATCCTCGAAATTCTCTTGGCCCATCGACTCGGCGCTGCCCCCGTACCAGGCTTTGGGGTCGGCGAAAATCGCCCGTTCAGGCTTGTCGGGTTGAGCATAGAAAAACCAGTGCCACCATGTGGAAGCAAACCGCGCTCCACACCGTTCGAGCGCTTCCAGGATGGGCACGCCATCCAGAATCGCCAATTTCAGCACCCGAGAGGGATGGTCAAGGGCCAGACGAAACGCCGCGTAGCTGCCCCGGTCATGACCTGCCACATGAAATTTATCGAAACCGAGGCGATCCATCAGGGCGATGCAATCACGCGCTTTCGCTCTTTTTGAAAACGCCTCGTGGTCATGGGGGTCGGCGGGCTTGCTGGACTGACCAAAACCTCTGAGGTCAGGGCAGATCACCGTAAAAGAGTCTGCCAGCAGTGGCGCAACCTGATGCCAGGTCGTGTGGGTCCGTGGATGACCATGGAGCAACAGCAACGGAGGACCAGAACCACCGTAGCGAACACGTAGCGTCGCCTCAGGCAGATCAATCATCGCGAGTTGGAAACCTTCGAACATGTTCACCTCCTGGTGACCTCCGACGGTAGTGCAGGCACCGCTGGCGTGCGCCCGTTTCAGACTCACCGATTTCAGATGGCCGTGCGCAACTTCCTGACAGCTCAGAAACGATCCCTTGGCCCGGAGATTCCACGCAGCAACACCGCAGAAGCAACAAACGCCAACGACGCCACCAGCACATTCGCAAAATACCCGGCGTTCAAGCCATACAGCCAGGCACTCAACAATCCACCCAACGTCCCACCCGTTTGATACACCGCGTTGAGCGATGAATTAAGACTTCCTCTTCGAGAAGCCTCAACCAGCCCCATGGCATCGCCCAATATCAACGCCAGCATCAGGTCTCGCCCGAACGCGAAGCCCATGTAGGCAGCGCCTTGTGCAAACGGTGAGCCCTCGACCCATGGGATCATCTGGATCACTGCCGCGATCGCCATCGAGGCGACGGCGCACAGCCGCAATGGATTGTTGAATCGACTGGCAAGCCTGGCAGAAAGCATCGCGCCGAAGAGTCCACCGACCTCACCGATGAAGATAACCGAGCCCACGGCATCGACGCCAAATGATGAAAGGCCGTGTTGCACAAGCCAGCTCGGGTACAGCCCCAGAAAAACGTACACGCCAATCGACCAGCAAAAGTACGCCGCCATCAACGGGCGGGTGCCGGGACTGGCTGACAGCGACGTCAACCGCTCCTTGTACATGGCCCAACTTATTCTCGAAGACGACAGCGAAGCTTGCGGCGGTGTCGGAAAGGTGAGCGCCAGCCCGGCAAGGGTGGCGCAAACGACCGCCAGGCCGACGACGGTGACTTGCCAGGACAGCAGCCCCCCGACGACAACCCCCATCGAGAGTGAGCACAGAAAGGCGATCGGCGCGGCGGTGGTGACATACCCCGCCGCCCGGGCGCGTTTGGGCTGGGGGACATAGTCCGCCAGGGCGGCGAAGATCGATGCGCCGATCATCGGCATGAACAGCCCTGTCGCCGCCCGGCTCAACACGATCATGGAAGCGCTTTGGGATGCGGCGGTGAACAGCAGCGTCAGGCAGCAAGCAACACCACCCACGGTGATGAACAACTTTCTGCCGAAGCGATCAATCAACGGGCCAAGCGCCAGATTACTGATCAGCGCCACGACCGGAAACGCGGCCAATATCCACCCGGAGTCACTGGGAGAAAGGTGCAGATCCCGCTGAATAAAAGGCAGCAGCGGAATCATCATCACCACGTTGAAGTTGATGATGAAAAACGCTATCCAGAGAATCCCGGTAACAAGCATGCGTGACCCCTTATCGGGTGGGGGACCGACAGTCGAGCCGGCAGGTCAGGACGGAATCAGCAACTGCGGCAGCCCGGAAAGGTCTTTCAATACAGCGTCAGGTTGCCATGCGGGGTCCAGGGGTTCGCCCTCTCGGTCGATCCAGACGGACCGAATGCCCAGTTCCTGGCAGACCTTCAGGTCACTGAACTGGCCCATGGCGACATGGATTGTTTCTGCTTTCGTAACACCCATCGCGGCGTAAGCGTGGTGAAAGAGCGCGTGATCGGGCTTGTACGCATGCGCCTGTTGGGCCGTGATGACAAAATCGATCGGTGTACCGATGGCGGTGATGGTGTCGGCAATCAGGTTATCAGAGGTGTTGCTGATGACGGCGATCCGGTAATGCTCGCGCAATCGGGCAAGCGCTTCGGGTACGTCGGGGTGGGGCTCGATCCTTCCCAGGGTCGTGAGCAAGGTCTCAAGGTCTGCCGCCGTGGCGTCATGACCGGTTTCGCGCAACGCCTGGTTCAGGCTCGCATCGAGTACCGCTTCATAGTCGCGAAACGGCGATTGCTGTTGATGCTCCATCGCAATCTCACGCAGGCGCGCCGCGAAACTGGCGACACTTTCCGTGGAGGCATGGGCCGACAGATGTCGCTCAAGGATGGACGCCGCCGCTCGCCGAACAGCGTCATGCCACTGCACAAGGGTGCCGTAACAATCGAAGGTAATGACTTTGATGCGGGAATCGAGCTCAAGCATGGAAGTGTTCTCCGAAGGCTGCGGAACGATGCCGCGTGTGGATCACAAAGGGAGTGACCCGGCGGAACGCGCTAAAACTCAGTGTCCGGGTTGTTCAAAGAGTTCCACCGGAATACGCCGCCTGGCAGGTGGAAATGATGATGTCCCTGAGCCTGCGGTGAACCGGGTCAGCGTGCATGCGGGGGTGCCAGAGCGCCGAGACTTTGAACGCCGGAACGGGTGACGGAAGATCAAAGCGGCCCAAGGTTTGGCAGCCCGGGGCAGAAGCCGCATCAGCGACGCAGGATGCCGGGACGATAGCGATCAGTTCCGACTGGCAAGCGATGCCCATGGCGTCCGGGTAGCCCGGCACCACAATGGTGATTCTTCGGCGCAGACCGATGCCTTCAAGTTCGTCATCCAGCGGCTTGATCGCGTGCCCCTCCTGCAACGCGACAACATGACCGCACGCGGCAAACTGCTCAAGCGTTACCGCCTCATTTTCCAGAATCGGGTGCCCGATCCGCGCCACGCCCACGTAGTGATCGTGGAAAAGAAAGCGGGTGCGAATTTCCGGTGCCGACGTTCCTATCCGCCCGATCTCCAGGTCAACCAGCCCCTCCCGAAGGAGTCGCGCATCCTTATCGGGCTTCGCTTCGAAACGCAGACAGATGCGTGGCGCTACGCCAAGAACCGCGTTCACCACCGGGCCGGAAAGCCACTTCATGAAGGATTCACTCGCGCGGACCGTGAACGTCAATTCGACCGACGCCATGTCCACCTGACTGATTTGCGGCCGCAGCACCGCCAGGGCATCTCGCGTCAACGTATGGACGTGATCCACCAGTTCCAGCGCGCGACGGGTGGGCACCAGCCCCCGTCCTGCGCGCACCAGCAACGGATCACCCGTCACCAAACGCAAGCGCGCCAGCGTACGGCTCATGGCCGAGTGGCTCAGGTTCAAGCGGCGAGCGGCGCCGGTCACGCTGCGTTCGACGAGTAAAGCATCCAGCGCCATGAGGAGGTTCAAATCAACGTTGCTCATATGGGAATCCGCCAAGGGTTGCGATGGCCAGCTATGGCGTCGGACGCAACTATAGTGTGATTCCTGTGCGCCTACCGCTTTTAGCAGGCCGACTTTATAGTCGAATCAATCCAAACGACCTTCGCAGCACAGCGTGCCGGGCGACGGTCAATGGGGCTGAATTATCTCGGTAGCCCCATTGCGCGGTGAGCGCGGAGAACAGGATGAAGCTGATAGGTATCGAAGAGCATTTTCTGACGGCGGAAGTACGCGACGCGTGGAGCGCAATCGGCCTCGAGCTGACCGACCCCAGCGTCCGCTTCCATGCCGGCGCCATCGAGAAACGCCTGACGAATCTCACCGACGAGCGTCTAGCGCTGATGGATGAAACAGGACTGGATGTTCAAGTGCTGTCGCTCACCACCCCGGCGCTTCACAACTTGGGCCCGGAAAGCGTTGATATGGCGCGCAGGATCAATGACAAGGTCGCCAGGGCAGTGGCGCGGCACCCCGACCGCCTTCAGGCGCTGGCTACGTTGCCGGTCAGCTCGCCAGAGCAGGCCGCCCTGGAACTGGAACGCTGTGTCACCGCCCTGGGTTTCAAAGGGACCATGCTGTGCGGGAGAGTGGGTGAACACAACCTGGACCACAGCCGCTTTCATTCCATCTTCGCCTGCGCTGAAGCGCTGACCGCACCGGTATTGCTCCACCCCCGAACACCGCCGACTGCCGTGCGCGAGGCTTATTACTCCGGATTCAACCCCACGCTGGATGCCTGTTTCGCAACCTTTGGTATGGGCTGGCACTACGATGCGGGTCTTCAGTTTCTGCGGCTGATCCTGTCTGGCACCTTTGATCGCTTGCCGAGGCTGCAGATTATTCTCGGCCACTGGGGCGAGCTGGTGTTGTTCTATGCCGAGCGCTTTGCGCGAATGGATCAGGTTGCCAGCCTTGAGCGCCCCATCGAGACGTACTTTCGCGACAACCTGTATGTGACGGCCAGCGGGATGTTTCTTCGTCATTATCTGGACCGTGCCGTCGAGATCGTCGGCACCGAGCGGTTGCTGTTTTCCACCGACTTCCCTTACCAGTACCGCCCGGGTCGGGATGCCCGAAATTTTTTGGAGCAGTGCGGCCTCGATCAAGAAGCGACCGAAGCGTTTGCCCATGGCAACTGGACGCGGTTGATCAGCGGCTTGCCAGCTTGAAGAGGTGCGGATGACCACGTGTGGTTATCCGCACCTCTTCCCCCTACCCTCGCGCCAACAACCACTCATCAATCATCTTCACCGCCCGCCCCACATCAACCTGATCACTGCGAATGTGCAGCTCGGGAAACACCGGCGGTTCATACGCTGAATCCACACCGGTAAACCCTGTAATTCCCCCCGCCCGCGCACGCCGGTACAACCCCTTCGGGTCCCGGGCTTCAGCCACCGCCAGCGGCACATCGACAAACACCTCCACAAACCGCGCACTGCCTACAATCGAGCGGGCCAGCTGCCGGGCCGAGCGCGTGGGCGAGATCAACGCCACCATCACCGTCAACCCTGCTCCAACCATCAACGCCGCGACTTCCGCCACCCGGCGCACGTTCTCTTCACGATCTTCGGCAGAGAAACTCAAGTCGCGGCACAGACCGGTGCGTACCGAATCGCCGTCCAGAATGCAGGTTGTCAACCCGCGAGCACTGAGCACCGGCCCGAGGTTGTCGACGATGGTGGATTTCCCCGCCGCCGACAGCCCGGTCAACCAGATGACCCGGGGTCTGGCGCCGGGCCTGGCCGAGGTGATTTCGCTAAACGGGTACGGCACCAGGTTGTTGTGCTGCGTCAGGCAAGGGGTATGGGTGATCATGACAATGCTCCTCCTTGAGTCAGCGTCAGGCATGGGCTTGATGAATGATGAAGTCCACGTTCATGACGTCGTAGATCGGTTTGAAATCGCCGTACGCATGGGGGGCGCGGAACCCCGCCGCGCGCAGTTCGTCCTGCAACTGGCGCGGGCGAATCGGGCACACGCGCAGCCGATATTGCGGCCCGTCGGCAAAGCGATAGACGAACTCGCACACCGACTCGTCCAGTTCGCCAAGGGTGACGTTGGCGGTGTCGCCGCAGTAGTAATAGCGCCCCGATGACCTGAAGCGGCCGGCGAGGATGGCTTCGAAATTGCGCTGATCGACCAACAGCAGCCCACCGGGTTTAAGCATCTGCCGAAACCGCTTCAACACGGCGATGCGCGCCTCGCGGTCGAACAAATGGCATAGCGAGCTGCCGAGGCACAGCACTGCGTCGAACTTGCCCAGTACGCGGGCGTCCAGCGCTTGCCAGTCGCAACGATGGAGCGGAACGTCGACCCCCAGCCGCGCGAAGTTGCGGCGGGCGCGATCCACCATGGTCGGGCTGCCGTCACAGGCAGTGACGTCAAACCCGGCCTTGTGCAGCTGGGCGGCATGAAAGCCGCTGCCGGTGGCGGCATCCAGCACCCGCCAGGCACAGGCGGGGCGCAGCAGATCGTAGAAGAAAGAGCCCTCGCCGGCCGCACGTTTGTCCCAGTCGATGAGTTCGTCCCAGCGCTCGACGAAATCCGCCGCGTACTGCCGGGCATAATCCTCCTCGGCAATGCCTGACAGGTCAGCAGGCGAAAGCGCGATAACCGGCGTCATGGGCGGCGACTCCTGCGTGATGGCTGTTGGTGTGGTGGCTCGCGTCGGCGTACGCCCGGTATTTGCTGCCCAGTTCCTCCGCCCACGCTGCAGAATCGCAAACGCGCATCTCGGCCATGGCGAAATTCAGTTCACGCTGCATGACCTGCCTCTGCGCCTCGCCGAACACCGCCGTGCCATCAGCGCGAATCAGGCTGATGCCGTCCAGGCGCTGCCCTGCTTCATTGACCTTGATGGCTTCTTCGCGCGTCACGCCGTAGGGCAGGTCGAGCAGCACCTTGCCCATGCCGACCTTGACCGGATAGCCACCGGGCAACCCGTGGGGACCGGGGGCGTGAACCCGCACCTCGTGATCGGCGTACAGGTTTTCCAGCACGGTCACCGCAGACATGGCGGTGAGATACTGCCCGTCGACGCCGCCGAGCCGACTGAATTCACGGGCGACGCAGCCAAAAATAGCTTCCGCCGTGTGCTCGTCGGTGCGCTCTTCGCCATCAATCCAGTAGGTCAGGTTGAAGCTCGCGTCGAGCTGCTGCGGCGGCAGGCCATGGCGGGGCACGCTGTGACTGAAATAGTGATGGCCGATGAGTTTGGCGCAAACCTGTGTCGGCAGGCAGTCGGTCAGATGCGCGATGGCGCTGCGCGTGGCCGGAACCAGGTTGGCGATGTTGCCGATGCCGACATCCGGCGCCATGCCGACCTTGTAGAGGATCGGATTGACGGCGTCCGGAAACGCCGCGTTGACCACCAGACTTTTCGGGCACGCCTGTTTGACGGCGCGCATCAGCGCGTAGGCCGGTGCCAGGTGCATCGGTAGCCAGGGCCCGAGCTGCGCCTGATCGAGGGCAGCGAAGCGCTCGGCCGGCAATTGCGTGATCACCCGCCAGGATTGCAGCGAGGCACAATTGACAATGATGTCCGGACGAATCTTCAGGAGCATCTCGGCATTGCGGTTGATGCACGACTCGCGCAGTTCCATCTCATGGCTGTGAATCTGAATCGCGACGTTTTGTTGAAGCGCGGCCAGTCGGATCAGGTTGCACATCCGCGTGGCCTTTTCGAGATCGCGGCTGGCGACGTGGAATTCGAACTGATTGCGCGGGGCCAGGACCTGCAGGATTTGCAGGCACAAATTGCCGCCGCCAACGATGAGCAGTTTCTTGCGGTGCATGGTGTTCTCCCTGAAATGCGTGAGGGACTGCGGTGTTCCTGATCGCTAGCGCGGGTAGGCGCCGTTATCCACTGCGAGGACTTTTCCGGTCAGGTGACGGCTCTTTTCCGAGAGCAGGAACAGAATGACGTCGGCCACGCCGTCTGGCTGGATGGGCGCCTTGATGATTTCCTGCCGCTCGTACTCCTTGAGGCGCGGCTCCGGAATACGGTCATGAATCGAGGTGTCGCGAATCAGCCCCGGCGACACGGCGTTCACCCGGATCCGGGGAGCGAAATTCCAGGCGTTGGCCTTGGTCAGGCCGATCACCCCAGCCTTCGTCGCGCCGTACAACGCGTCCATACTGCCGACCTCACCCGCAACCGACGTGACGTTGACGATGCTGCGCAAGTGCGTTGCGCCGGACTCGCGCCGGGCGAAATCCTTCGACAGATACACCAGCGACTTCAGATTGACGGCCCATATTTCCTCCACCTCCTCGTTGCTGTAGTCATAGACGCTCTTGCCGTGATAGATCCCGGCATTGTTCACCAGCGCCTCAAGTGCGTTGTGTCGGTGGCGGTCATAGAGGTCGCCGATGAATGACTGATAGACCTGCGGCTGAGAAAAGTCTGCCAGGTGCGTTTCCAGCCGATGCGTGGGCAGACGGGCCTGCAAGGCTTGCAGCCCCAGGCGATCCTTGTCAGCGGCGATGACGTAATAACCCGCCTCTACACAAGCAATGGCGGTGGCCTTGCCGATGCCGTTGGCGGCACCGGTGATGACGATTTTTTTCATGGCTGTCCCTGCTCGGTGAATTGATTCATGCGCTCATAAAAAGGTCGATGAAGCTGGTAGTAAGTCAGCAAGCGCGAATCAGCGTGCAGAGGACGCTCGTCGAAGTCGGCGCTGCCGGCTGTGATGGTGGTGCTGTTTTCCGCGTCCTTGTGCCAGCCGCGCCAGGTCTTCCATTGTTCGGGACATGTCGCGTTCCAGTTCAAGGCATCGGGCATGAAGTCCAGCTGCAGGTGGTCACACAGCCTGCGCACGGTATGTTCCGGGCGGCTGGCAAGGTCCTCGGCGTTGATCACCCAAGGGGTTTTGCCGGTCAGCCGCCTGACTTCGCAGAATATTTCGTACAGCGCCTGGTGACCGATCGCCTGCACCGGCATCTGCGGGAAGATCGCGTGATGGGAAAGAATCGCCCGGGCCGGATCGCGAATGATGAAGACGTTCTGCTGCTCCATTAAAAACTCGGCATCAGCCTTCAACGGGGCGAGACAGTGGTAGCACATGTCCTTGTGCAAGACAGACGAGCGCTGGCGGGCGTTGCGCAACAGGGCCTTGATCGCTTCGTAGTCACGGGGTATTCCGCAGTTGAGGTCGCCATGGGGAATGGCCGAATGCTCGTCGAAGGCCATGTGCGAAAAAGGCTCGTGGAACACCTCGAAGTCACCGCGCTCGATGAACACCCTTTCCAGCACCGTCGAGCGCGACCGAGGATGGGCCCACACGGCAATCATGCGGTTCATGCCCGGCCCTCCAGGGCCGCTTGCCGAAACGCTGACCGACGCACGAAACCTGGCGGATCCAGGGTGTCGGTGACAAAGCCTTGCAGGCGTTGCATGCCCAGGCGCACGTCATTGCCTGCGGTGAGGAACGCCGAATGACGCGCGTATTCGTCCTGGGTCAGGCCGCCTTCAAAATACGCCTGGTTGAAATAGGGAATGGCCAGAAGACGATCGAGGACTTTGCCGGGAATCTGCACCCACTCGGTGGCCGGTACGATGCTGCGCCCGGCCTGCTGACGACGCACGATAAACTCGATGAGCTGAGGCGTCAGCGTGTACAGCGTGGTATCGGCGCCGGTGCGCTGCAGGTGCCAGCAATGCTCGCGGCCGCGTGCATCGGTGTCGACCTTGATGCTGCACAGCAACAGTTGCGCCGGGGTCTCGCGCCGTCGCATCAGCGCCTGCATCGCCTGATACACCGCAAGCTCGGCCCAGCGTTTGTCCGTGCGGCTGAGGTTGATACGACTGCCCCGCGCCTGCCGCTCGAACTCCGTTTCCGCACCCAGCCGACCAATCATGAAGCTGACCACGTAACGCGCCCGCTCCGTGTTCACGCCGTTGGCGAGTGCACGCTGACGCCCGGCATGGATGGCCTTGAGGCAGGCCTCCAGCTGGGAAACGGTAAAACACAAGGTGTTGTTGATCGAGCAGCCCCGCGCCACCAACTGCTCTATGGCGCGATAGCCCTGGGCGCTGCCGGGGATCTTGATCATGATGTTCGGCGCCAGCGCCGCCAGTTCCAGCCCCCGCGCCACCAGCGCGTCCTGATTCATCCAGTGCCCGCCCTCGATTTGTGCCGACAGCCAGCCGTATCGGTGTCTTGAACGCTTGAACAGCGGCAGCAACGGTTGAGCGCTGTCGATGATCACCTGGTCGTAGAGCTGTCGCAGCCGGGGTTCGACCGACATCGACGTCGGCAAGGTGTGAAGGAAATCACGGTAGTGGGCTGCATTGCTCATGACAGCCTGACCGATGAGCGAAGGGTTGGTAGTGGCCCCGCTGACGCCGACATCTGAACTACCCGGTTCATCGGGCAACAGTCCGGTAATAACATCGCGCATGTCCGGATAATCCCGCACCAACTTGTTGGCACAGTCTTTATATACGGTCGGCGACGAATCAAACCACACTTGCGCATCGGAGTTATGACGTTTTAACAGATCAACAAAGCCCGAAGCATCCATGTAAATGCCCTTCCCTTTTCAATAGACCCAGGAAAATCGAGGCCCCCATTGCATACGGGCAAAATGCCAGCTTTTTCAAGCTGATAGTCAGGAATCTGAGCCGTCGAGGCATTAAGATGGATCCATGCAGATGACCTGTCAAACTGATTTAGACAGATTTTTAATGCCAATTCAGAATAAAAAGACGCCGTGCATATAGCTAATATCAAGATGAATGATTACTCAGCATTTTCCCGCTATTTGAATTTACTCAAACGAATGACATTTAATTTAAGTATCAGAATTAGTGCAAATCAGTATTAAGCAAGTCAGCCCATGAACTTTTCGAAGCCGCGATCTGTGAAATAATTAGTCATACCAATTATGAGGGATGGAACTGTTTCGTAGTGGAGGCGATAACGCTGCGGACATGTTTCACGCGTAAACGGGTGATGCTCCAGGTGCAGGTCGACTCGCACGTTGTCCTCGACGACCACCCGCCATTGGGTTATGAAAGCGCTGCGGCAGTGATTGCGCCGCGCCAGATCACAAAAACAGACCAAGAGACCTGACCGTGAGCAAACCTTCCGCTACCGAACGCTACAGCTATAAAGCCCGCTGGTTTCACTGGGTGATGGCGATCCTGATTGTGCTCGCCTACGCGCTGATCCTGAGCCGTACCCAACTCGCCCGTGGCAGCGACGCACGAACCTTCGTGGTGCAAACGCATTTCTGGGTCGGCATTGTCGTGCTGGTCATGGCATTTTTCCGCATCGCCGAGCGCCGCCGCCACACGCCGCCCGGCATCACCCCGCCTCTGGAAGGCGCGTTGCGTCTGGCCGCCACGTTGTCCCATTACGCGCTGTACGCCTTCCTGTTCGCGCAACCCCTGCTGGGTCTGTCCACGGTGCTGCTGGAACGCGGCGCCTTGCCAATTCCCCTGACCTCGCTGAGTATTCCGGCGCCGTTCGACCTCTCCAAGGACACCGCCGAAACACTGGAGCATTACCACGTCCTGCTGGGTACGATTTTCTACTACGTCATCGGCCTGCACGTGATCGCGGCGATCTGGCACCACGTTGTGCGCAAGGACAACACCGTCAGACGCATGGTGTAAGCGCGACCTTTCATTCGTCAGCGCCTCTCGCTTCAGCCTGTCCATGGGCCTCATCAAGGAGCTGGCGAATGACCTGCTCCTGGGTGTCGTAGGCGCCTTCGCCAAAGTGGCTGTAACGGATCTGCCCCCGGGCGTCGATGAGGTAATGCGCGGGCCAGTACTGATTGTCGAAAGCGCGCCAGATGGCATAGTCGTTGTCGACAGCGATCGGGTAATTCAGGCCCAGCCTGGCGACGTTCTTGCGCACATTGTCGATGTCCCGTTCGTAAGGGTATTCAGGGGTGTGCACGCCGATCACCACCAGGCCATCCTTCTCATACTTCTTCGCCCACTCATTGACGTGCGGAACGCTGTGCTGGCAGTTGATGCAGTCGAAGGTCCAAAAATCGACCAGCACCACCTTGCCGCGCAGGGATTCATCATCGAGCGGCGGCGAGTTGAGCCATGCCGTTGCGCCGGAGAGTGAAGGCATCGCGCCCTGGCTGCCGAGATTCGGTGCGGCGGCAGCGTTGACGCGGGTGACGACGTAGTCGATGGCTTTGGGCACGGCGCTGAGCAGGCCCTTTTCCACCGCGGCTGCGCCTTCAGACGTGGTGCCGGCGAGCAACTGATTCTGCGAGCCGGTGGCAAGGGTCACGGCCACCAGCAATGCAGCGAAGCCAACGCCACGCCGTAGCCAGGCAGTGACCGGCAGCGACAGTTTCAGCCGCGCGAGCAACTCGCGTCCGGCGAAGATCAGTACTCCCAACGACACCGCACTGCCAAGCCCGTACGCCAGTAGCAACAGGCTGGTCTGCGCATTCGGCCCCTGCAGCATCGCGCCGGTGAGAATGATCCCCAGAATCGGACCGGCACATGGCGCCCATAGCAAACCGGTCGCAACACCGATCGCCACTGACGCACAAGGACCGGACAGGCGCCGCGTAGCCGGGTCGAGCCGATTGCCCAGCGCCACCAGCGGCAGCATCAGCCAGTGACCCACGCGGACGGAAAGCAGCGACAGGGCAAACAGCGTCAGGATGACCAGCGCGATATCACGACCGATGCCGTTGGCCGCCACCACCCAGTCGCTGCTGACCACGGCCAGGCTTGAGACCAGCGCAAACGTCAGGGTCAGCCCCAGCAGGGTCATCAGCACCGACGACGCCGACCGATCGGCCCGGGCAAACAGAAAGGGGATGACCGGCAAGATGCAGGGGCTGAGCACCGTAACGATGCCGCCCAGAAACGCGATCAGAAACATGGCCGGCCCCCCACATCGCTGATGAGGGTGGCGGACAGGAAGGCAGTGGTGAGGTTTTTCCAGTTCATGGCGGGCTCCGGGCACTGGGCACGTTGGATGTAAGAGCGGCCGAGGCGTGTTGCCTCGCAGCCGCCATTCAACGTGCGGGAGGTGTCGCCGGTGTGTCGGAAATATCAGTCAACGAATCGGCACGTATCTGCCACGGGACGGGATACACGGCGATACAGGCGGGCCGATTCAGCGACCGTTCACCGAGTCCACCTTGCCATCCACCGGGTCCGGCGGTACGGCGCCGTCCTGGCTGGTGTCGATGCTGACCACCACCGACATCCCCGGTCGCAGGCGGTCGACGTCGTGCTGGTCGTCGTCGATGGTGATGCGCACCGGAATGCGCTGGGCGATCTTGACGAAGTTGCCGGTAGCGTTGTCGGCAGGCAGCAAGCTGAACTCGGACCCCGCTGCGGGGGAAATGCGCTGCACCCGGCCGCGCATCTTCAGATTTTCCAGGGCATCGACGGTGAAACTCACCGGCTGACCCAGACGCACGTTGGCCATCTGGGTTTCTTTCATGTTGGCGATGATCCAGCGCGGGCGCGGCACCAGCGCCATCAACTGTGCGCCGGAATTGACGTACGCACCCAGGCGCACCCCGATCTGACCCAGCTGACCGTCCCGAGGTGCGGTGATGCGCGTGTTGGTCAGATCGATCCGCGCCAGCTCAATGGCCGCCTCGGCATTCTTCACCGAGGCCTCCAGCGAGCCGCGATTGACGATCACCGTCTGCAGGTCCTGGCGGGAAATCTCCAGCGCCGCTTTGGCCTCGGCCAGCGCCGCCTTCGCTTGCGCATCTGCGGCACGGGTCACATCGAATTCGCTTTTCGACACTGAGCCGTCAGTCACCAGCGCCTGCCCGCGGCGGAGGTCGGCAGCGGCCTTGTCACTCTGCGCCTGGGCATTCGCGATAGCGGCCTGCCGCTGGGCGATAGTGGCTTCGGCGCTGCGCCGTTGCTGCAGATTATTGGCCAGTGCGGCCTGTTGAACGCCCAACTGAGCAATGCCCTGATCCAGGTGCTGCTGATAGATCCGGTCGTCGATGCGCACCAGCAAGTCGCCCTGCTTGACCCACTGAAAATCCTGCACCGGCACTTCGTACACATAGCCACTCAGCTGTGGGCCGATGATCGTGGTTTGCCCGCGAATCAGGGCGTTCTCGGTGCTTTCGATCGGGCTGCTGAACGGCGGCAACTGCCACGCATACAGCACGACCAGCACACCCGCCAAGGCGATGCCGCCGAACAGAATGGAGGACACCAGGCGTATACGCGCCGACCGCGGTTGCGTGGTGGCCGGCATCACCGCCGGCGCGGGCGCCGGAGCACTCGCCGAGGAAGGTGCAGCGTTGCCTGAAGCGCCGGGCGTCGTATCGCCAGTAGCGTTGCCAGAAGGTTTGCCGGGTTCTGTCATGAAGGTTGAGCGCCAGAAGGTGTTAAGGGAGATGCCGCAGGGGTCGCCGGCGTAAACGGCGCGACCGGCTCGGTGGTGATCCACAGCCAGGTGGCGCGGCTGGTGATCCAGATCATGGTCAGCACCGCGATGACCGCAATCAGCATGAATACATCGTTATAGGCCAGGGTATTGGCTTCGCGGGTGGCGGCCGTCGCCAGCGAGCGAATGCCCAGACTGGTGCGCGCCGCCGGGTCGGCGATGGCGGAAATATAGGTCCCGCTCGCGCTTTGCAGGCGCGACTGCACCTGAGCATCAATCAGCGTGACGTGTTCGACGATATGCGCCGAATGGAATTTCTCGCGCCAGACCTGAAAGGTGCCCAGCAACGCCGAGCCGATCAGGCTGCCGACGTTTTGAGTGATCCCGAACATCACCGAAAAACTGACCATATTGCGCGGGTTGCTGATCACCCCGCTGATGCCCAGTACCAGGGTTGGGCCAAGGAAGAAGGTGCCGCCGAACGCCAGCAAAAACTGGCTGAAGTACATCTGCGGTTCACGGGTCAGGCTGGTGGAGAAGCTGTCCATGCTCGAACCGATCGCCATCAGCGCCAGGGAAATGATTAATGGCTTGAACAGGTGCTGCGGATCGATCGTCAGTGCGCTGACCGCCAGGCCGGCGACGCTGCCCAGCAGCATAAACATATACAGCGTGTGCAACTGCTCGGTGCCCTGATTCAGGCCCTGAAGAAAACCGACCGCGCCAGTGGATTGTTCCGACAGCACGATCCGCGTCAGCAGCACGCCGAAGGCGAAGCGGATCATCCGGCCACTGCCCAGCCAGCGGGTGATCAACAACGGTCGGGTGCGATTGTGCTCGATACACAGCCCGGCAAGGATCAGCACGATGGACGACGCCAGGGCGATGCCGATCCAGGGCTCTTCAAGCCACCATTCAATCCGCCCCAGCGACAACGCCGCGCACAGTGCCGCGAAGCCTGATGCCAGCAAAGCGAAGGTCAGGAAATCGAGTTTTTCGAAAGCCTTGAAGCGGTCGCCCGGTGGCAACTTGAGAATCAGCACGCAGCCCAGGGACAGCAGGCACATGCCCAGTTCGAACAGGTAAAGCCCGCGCCATTCGGCAATCTGCAACAGGTCTTCGGAGACCAGTCGCGCCAGCGGTGTCGCCAGCTGCGCCGTGCCGAGGCCCAGCACCAGCGCTTTCATCCGCCACTTCTGCGGGAATGCCTGAATCATGTAGTACAGGCCCAGCGAACTCAGTGCCGCGCCGACCATGCCGTGGGCGGCACGAACGGCGATGGCTGACTCGATGTCGTTGACGAACAGGTGGGCGAAGGTGACCAGCGCGTACAGGACCAGGAACACTTCAGTGAAAGCCCGCAGACCAAACTGCTGGCGAAACTTCACCAGCAGCAGATTCATCGAGACGTTGGTCATGACGTAAGCAGCCGGCAGCCACGCGATCTCGGCCTGGGTGGCGCCCAGCGAGCCTTGCAGGTATTGGAGGTTGGCGACCACCAGCGCGTTGCCCAGCCCGCCGGTCAAGGCCACGATCACGCCGACGATGGCGTAGGCCCAGCGCTTGGGCGTTGCGTGCAAGGGCGTCGACGGCGACCCCGGCAACGTTGGTCGCTCGTGGGGGGCCCAGTCGTGGGGTTTGTACTTGTCGTTCATTGAGCGAACCTGATGGATGCCGTGCCGAGATCACTGAGAAGCGAGGGAGCCCATTCCTGCAAGAATGGTCCCCCGTTAAAACTAGCTGATCATTCTCAGTTCCCGCGCCTGCTCCAACGTCACATCCACCGCATGAATGCTTGCCTGTCGATGCTTGAGCATCCCGCCGCTGCGGCCGTTGAATACCGCGTTGATCTCCGCCAGGATCGACAAGGCCACGCTGTGCGGCGCATCGCCGCCCAAGTCGAGGCCGACCGGGTAATGCAGGCTGGTCTGCGCAGCGGCTTCACGGGTGCGCTCCGGAAGTTCATCGAGCAAACGCTCGGTGCGGCTGCGCGGCCCGAGCTGCCCGATATAGCGCGGCGTTGATTCAAGAACCTGCCCCAGCCAATGACGGTCTTGGCTCAGGCTGTGGGTCATCACCACCACGGCGGCATCGGCGACCATCGCATGGAGTTCGGGCATCGGTTGCAGGGGCGCTGAAAGCACCTGATCGGCATCCGGAAAACGCTGGAACCGGGCGAAATGCGAGCGCGCGTCGATCACCGTGATGTGCCAGCCCTGCAACCGCGCCATGCTGACCAGCGGCATGGCGTCATGACCGGCACCGAAGACCACCAGCCGACGCGGCGCTGCGATGTACTCAAGCAGCACTTCAACGGCGCCGTCCGCGCTGTCGTAGGTACGGGTGGCCGAGCGGCGGGCATCGAGCACCGTTTTCAGGTCCTCGGCCACCGCCGTCGCCAACCAGCGCTCACGCATTTCGATTTGCACCTGCCCGGATGCACGGATAGCCACCCGCTCGCCCAGCGCCGTGTGCCGTTCGCTTTGTGTGCCGATCACCGTCGCCAGCGCAGCGCCAACACCGCTGGCCTTGACCTCACGCAACACGTCCGCCACCAGACTTGCCGCCTGGGGATCTATCCGTTCGAAAAGGATGTGCACCGTGCCGTTACAACCCAGCCCGAAGCTGAGTTCGGCGTCTTCGAGCTCGTCGTCGTCCTCGCCCGTGCTGTACGTGCGCATGGACGGCTTGCCATTGGCCGTCAGCCACCAGGCCTTTTTGCTGACGTCGCTTTCCAGGCAGCCGCCGCTGACGGTGCCGGTCGACTCGCCCATCGGCGCGATGATCATCCGCGCACCCGGGCGTCGGTAAGCCGAACCCTCGACTTTGACCACCGTGGCGATCACCACTTCCTGCTGCCCGGTCTGCGCCTCATCAAGCGCCTCCAGCAGACTGGATAGATCATTCATGCGCGTCCCCAAAAACCGGTTCATTCATCTGGCGTAATTCGTTTGTCACCTGACACATACCCTGAAAAGCCACTGCCGTCTGTGACGCAAGTGCTGTTGTGCAGACTGCGAGTCGCCGCGCAGGTTCAGGTTTTGCCCGCGAAACACGTATCGTGCACAGCGCACTTGCAGCGATTGGCCAGCAGGTTACCGCAGACGGCGCGCGGGTTGGCCATCGGTCACCAACCGGGCGAATCAGCCGGCGGCGGGACTACACTCGAAGCTTGCCGTTAAATCCATGCAAAACGCTGATAATCCAGGGCATCAACGTACTCGTGGACAAGGGCCATCCTTCGTTTGGATATTTCGGTTGAACATTCCGGGCGACCCGAGTCTCAAACCCTGAATCGCCGTACCGCCTGGCTGCGTGGAATCAGTCCACCGGGCCCACCGGGCATCGGCTACGCCGGAGAGCACCTGATGACGCGCCAATTACGCCAGCTTCGCGAAACATCCTCCACTCACACCCTGTGCCAGCGCTTTCAGAGCGTGCGCGACCGTACCGAGTTTCTGGTCGAGCCGCTGAGCGCCGAGGACATGGTGGTGCAGTCGATGCCTGACGCCAGCCCGGCCAAGTGGCACATGGCGCACACCACGTGGTTCTTCGAGACATTCCTGCTGATCCCGAACCTGTCGGCCTACGAACCCTTCGATCCGACATTCGGCTACCTGTTCAACTCCTATTACGAAGCCGTCGGCCCGCGCCATCCGCGTCCGCAACGCGGCCTGATGACCCGGCCGAGTGTCGATCAGGTCCTGGCCTACCGCAGGCACGTCGACGAAAACATGACCACGCTGCTGATGACGCCGCTGAGCGACGAGATGACCAGCCTGATCGAACTCGGGCTGGCCCACGAAGAGCAGCATCAGGAACTGCTGCTGATGGACATTCTCCATCTGTTCAGCCTCTCGTCGCTGAAACCTGCCTATAGCCCACGCTGGCCGAAGGACCTGTCCGGACGCCGCGGTCATTTCAAGCCGCTAAGCGCCGGCCTGACCGAGATTGGCCACGACGGCGACGGCTTTTCGTTTGACAACGAAGGCCCACGCCACACCACCTACCTGCAGTCCTTCGAGATCAGCGACCGGCTGGTGACCAATGGGGAATGGCTGAGCTTTATTGCCGACGGCGGCTATCACACCGCTGCGTTGTGGCTGTCCGAAGGATGGACGCTGGTGCAGGAACACGGCTGGAATTCACCGATGTACTGGCAGCACGACGAGAACGGCTGGAAGCGCATGAGCCTGCGCGGTCTTGAGTCGATCGACCCGTCAGCGCCGGTCACCCACATCAGTTATTACGAAGCCGCCGCATTTGCACTGTGGGCCGATGCGCGCCTGCCCACCGAGGCCGAATGGGAAGCCGCTGCCCGCGCCGGTCTGCTGGAGCAAGTGGACGACGTCGCCTGGCAGTGGACCCAAAATGCCTACAGCGCCTACCCCGGTTTCAAGCCGTCGGTGGGCGCCGTCGGCGAGTACAACGGCAAGTTCATGGTCAATCAGATGGTCCTGCGGGGCGGTGCCAGCATCACGTCGCCCGATCACTGCCGCCTGACCTATCGCAACTTCTTCCACGCCGACAAGCGCTGGATGGTTTCGGGCCTGCGCCTGGCCCGTGACAGCCGTCAGCCCGGCGTGGTTGACCCGAACGACAGCGAGTTTGCCCGCGACGTCGTGGCCGGTCTCGGCGCCCCGGAGAAAACCCTGTCGCCCAAGTATTTCTACGACGCAGCGGGTTCCGACCTGTTCGAAGCCATCTGCGAAACGCCTGAGTACTACCCCACCCGCGCTGAAACCGGGCTGCTGAAAAGCATCGCCGGGCAGATCGCCGCGACCATCCCACACGGCGCAGCGCTGGTGGAATTCGGCAGCGGCGCCAGTGAGAAGACGCGCCTGGTGCTCGATGCCGCGCCGCACATCGCCGTGTACGTGCCGATCGACATCAGTGCAACTGCGCTGAACAAGGCCGCACGGTCATTGCGCCAGCGCTACCCTTCACTGATCGTGGCGCCGCAAGTGGACGATTTCACCCGGGTGCTTACGCTGCCTGAAGAGGCCGACGGCCACACCCGTGTGGGTTTCTTTCCGGGTTCTACCATCGGCAACTTCAGCCACGAGCAGGCCGTGGATTTCCTCCACAGCGCTCACGACGTGCTGGGTGAAAATGCCCATTTCATTGTAGGGGTCGATCTGGTCAAGGATGAGCAGACGCTGGTGGCCGCGTACGACGACGCCGAGGGCGTGACCGCGCAGTTCAACAAGAACCTGCTGACCCGCATCAATCGCGAGCTGCACGCCGACTTCGATGTTTCCGCCTTTGATCACCTGGCTGTCTGGAACGCCGATCAAGCCTGCATGGAAATGCACCTGGTCAGCCGCAAACAGCAGAGCGTCACCGTCGCCGGCCACACCTTCCGGTTCGCTGCCGGTGAACGGCTGCACACCGAGAACTCCCACAAGTTTACCGTCGAGTCGTTCACTGAACTGGCGGCCCGTGCAGGGTGGACCGTCAGCGAATGCTGGATCAGCGACGCGCCGCAAATGGCGCTGTTCAGTTTGCAGGCTTGATGGAGATCACTGTTCTCCCACGATTGCGGTCGGTTGATGCCTCGACATTCCCACAGGATTCTCCAGTGTCATTTGCAAAATGGCGCTGGTAGCATCCGTTAGCACCCTCACGGATCCCGGGGGTTCAGCCGGGGATTGAGCACAACAATAATCAACAGGGAGTCAGCGATGACGGCTCAGGTCTTACCTGCCGAATACGCGGGCCAGCAATCAGCCTGCGCGAGCGTTCTGTCCGACGTTCGCAATCACATTGGTCACCTCACCCTCAACCGCCCCCAGGGCCTCAACGCCATCGACCTGCACATGGTCCGGCAGCTGCAGTTTCAGCTGGACGCCTGGGCGAAGGATGACGACGTCTACGCCGTGGTCCTGCGCGGCGCCGGCGAAAAGGCGTTCTGCGCCGGCGGCGACATCCGCTCGTTGTACGACAGCTTCCACGCCGGTCGAACCGAGCACCTGGACTTCTTTGTTGAAGAATACGCGTTGGACCTCACGCTGCATCGTTACCGCAAACCCGTCGTCGCCCTGATGGACGGCTTCGTGCTGGGCGGCGGCATGGGGCTGGCGCAAGGCGCAGACCTGCGCGTCGTCACTGAACGTAGCCGTCTGGCGATGCCGGAAGTGGCGATCGGTTATTTCCCTGACGTCGGCGGCAGCTACTTTCTGTCCCGGGTCCCCGGCGAGCTGGGAATCTATCTGGGCGTCACCGGTGTGCAGATCCAGGCCGCCGACGCGCTGTATTGCGGTCTGGCGAACTGGTACCTCGACGGCGAACGCCTCGATGACCTCGATCTGCAGCTGGATAACCTGAAGTGGAGCCTGACCCCGCTCAAGGACTTGCAGGGCGCGCTGGCGAAAATCGGCGTGCAGCATCTGCCCGCCCCGCCGCTGGCCCGGTTGCGGCCAGCCATCGATCACTTCTTCGCCCTGCCAGACGTCCCAAGCATCATCGAGCAACTGCTGGAAGTGAGTGTCTTTGACACCCATGCCTGGGCCATCGACACCGCTCACCTGATGCAAACCCGCTCACCACTGGCCATGGCAGTGACCCTGGAGCTGCTGCGCCGCGGCCGGCACTTGCCGCTGGAGCGCTGTTTCGCCCTGGAGCTGCACCTGGACCGCCAGTGGTTTGAACGCGGTGACCTGATCGAAGGCGTTCGTGCCTTGATCGTCGACAAAGACAAGAAACCGCAATGGAGCCCTTCCAGCGTGCAGGCCCTGGATGCCGAGCACGTGGCAAGCTTCTTCAGCGGTCATGAGGGGTGACCTATGCAAGATCTTGAACTGACCGAAGAACAAGTGATGATCCGCGACATGGCGCGAGACTTCGCGCGCAACGAAATCGCGCCCCATGCTCAAGCCTGGGAAAAAGCCGGCTGGATCGACGACGGGCTGGTGGCCAAGATGGGCGAACTGGGCCTGCTTGGCATGATCGTTCCGGACGAATGGGGCGGCAGCTACATTGACTACGTGGCCTATGCGCTGGCAGTGGAAGAGATCTCCGCCGCCGACGGCGCCACCGGCACACTGATGAGCGTGCACAGCTCAGTGGGATGCGGGCCAGTGCTCAACTACGGCAGCGACACGCAGAAACAACAGTGGCTTGAAAAACTCGCCAGCGGCCAGGCCATCGGTTGCTTCTGCCTGACCGAACCCCAGGCGGGGTCCGAAGCTCACAACCTGCGCACCCGCGCGGAGTTGAAAGACGGCGAATGGGTGCTCAATGGCGCCAAGCAGTTCGTCAGCAATGGCAAGCGCGCGCAGTTGGCGATCGTCTTCGCCGTCACCGATCCGGAGCTGGGCAAGCGCGGTTTGTCGGCGTTTCTGGTGCCCACCGACAACCCTGGTTACAGCGTTGACCGCATGGAACACAAAATGGGTATCCGCGCCTCCGACACCTGCGCGGTGACCCTGAACGACTGCCGGATTCCGGCGGAGAACCTGTTGGGTGAACGGGGCAAAGGTCTTTCGATAGCCCTTTCGAACCTGGAAGGCGGGCGTATCGGCATTGCCGCCCAGGCCCTGGGCATCGCTCGCGCCGCATTCGAAGCCGCGCTGGGGTACGCCCGCGAGCGGGTGCAGTTCGACAAGCCGATCATCGAACACCAGAGCGTCGCCAATCTGCTGGCCGACATGCACACCCGCATCAACGCCTCGCGGTTGCTGGTCCTGCACGCTGCACGCCTGAGAACGGCGGGCAAACCCTGCCTGTCGGAAGCGTCCCAGGCCAAGCTGTTCGCCTCGGAAATGGCCGAGTGGGTCTGCTCCAAGGCCGTGCAGATTCATGGTGGCTACGGCTATCTGGAAGATTACCCGGTGGAGAAATATTATCGGGACGCGCGGATCACTCAGATCTACGAGGGCTCCAGCGAAATCCAGCGTTTGCTGATCGCCCGCGAGCTAAGGCACTACGCGCTGTAAGGGTCAGCCGGTTCGCCGGCACGCCCTCGCCTGCTCACCACCCTGGGAACGCCGAGCCCCTCAACGCTCGGCGTTTGTCACTTAGCGGCCGCCCGGCGAAGAGGCAGGCACCACAAAGCTGCGTCTTCCCAGCCGCAGGATCAGCAGGGTCACCGAATCGGCATTGGCCAGTAGAATCTTGCTCCGTTTACTTGCATCGCTCAGAAACACGTCCCGGGCCTCGTCCAGAGTCTTGGTGCGCGCAAGCTTCAGGATAGCGCCGTGTTCAAAGCCCTCATCTTCATCGAAATCACGCCACTCGCCCTCTTTCAGATGCAGAAACAGCTCATTGCGCGTGCTCAGATGGGACAAGCCATAGGTTTGCAGGCGCTCGATGTCCGCTTTCAGCTTGATGTTGTTGGCGTTGTTCTCCATTAGCAGGTCGGGATACGGCGCCGTAGTCTCCAGATAGGCGATGTCGTGGGTATCGAGCACCAGGTGCGAGAGTTCATGGATCAACGTCGCGGCGCGGTAATGGGCCGGGCAATCGAAGCCCTGGGCGGCCGCCTCGGGTGTGAGCGGGAACGGCGGCGCGTCGAAATAGCGATCGGTCAGGAACACGCGCTTTTTCGGGTCCCGCTTGATGACGAAACCCATGGTCCCTGAATGGCCTGCTCGACTGGTGCCCACCACGAACCGTGGCGATGAATACGGCGACAGCGAGGCATCCATGACCTCATCGAACAGCGCCTTGATCGCGCGCTCGGTCTCGACCAACAGCTCGGGATCGGGCTGACTGACGCCAAAAAAGTCACCGATGATTTGCGTGACACGCGGGTGCAGCGCCGCGCCGGGTTTATGCACGTTCAGGTTATCCAGCGCGTTTTCAAGGTAGCGCTTGGCCTGCAGGTGAGCCTCGCCGATATGCTGCGCGCGTTCGCGAAAGAACTGGCGTATCTCGGGCATGCCAGTGGCTTCGATGAGCAAGACGTCATCGGCGCTGACGTCCGCGGCGTGTGTACGCAACTTGGTCATTGCCCCGCCGCCGCCCTTGAGACCGGACTCAATGTCCAGCTGCCAGCGTTGCTTTTCATCCAGCCTGATGAGCGGGCCGGAGGTCCGGTCCGCGCCAATGATCATCCATCTGCCGTTATTGGCCTCGCGTCGCACTTGATATACCCGTCCGGCGACGGCTGCATAAGCCCTTCCGTTGGTCGGGTCCATAAACAGACTCAGCAATTCATCGCGACGCAGATTTTTGAGCGAGATGTTCCGGGCTTCCAGCGCCTGCAGGCGTTTTAGCTGCTCGGCGGTGAGTGTGACCCCACCCCAGGAAAAGTCCGAGGGCGTCAAGTCATCGTCCGTTACCAGGTCGCCGCCGATCAACTCGTCCTTTTCGGCCTGCTCTCTGGCCGTCACCATCACGCCCAGCGCAGCAGAGAATTCGGAAATGGCCTCGCCCCAGTGACGCCCGGCAGCAGACTCCGCCGAAGCACGAAACAGCGTATGGCTCTGCCAGAACGCGACCATGGTGGCGAGCTTGCCGGGCACAATGCTCAGTGCCTGCTCCAGGCCCAGCGAAGCCAGGAATTTGCGGGACGACTGATCGGCCTCCTCGGTCGTGACCGTATCGGACGTGCCAATGTCCACCAGCAGGCTGACGGTGTCGGTGAACATGAACTGCAGCGAGTTGCCTTTTTCCTCATCCAGCGAAACCGTGACCGGCCCAGGGGTGTTAGTGGGCACGTCTCCCGGCCCCTGGTAGAAGAAAGGCAGATGAGGCTCGACGAACCCGCCATGCTCATATCGCTTGCGCACCTCCGCGTCCAGTCGTTCGAGCACCAGTTGTTGCAGTGTCGTGTCGCTGCGCAGATCGGCCAGCAGGGCTGACAGGCTGGCGTACTCGCGGAAGACGAGATCCGGGTGGAACACGGCGTGCAAAATCACCGGGCCGCTGTCAGGATCCTCGGCGCAGATCAGATAAACGCCCTTGACGGGGTCGGGGGTCATGCCTTCATCGGCGACCAGTCGCAGGGCACTGATGATCGTGCGCTCACCGTCGAAGGGTTCGCGGGCAATACCGTCGGGCATTTCAACCACCTGCGAGATGAATTCGCAGGCTCGGAAACTCAACTTCCCTTGCAGCTTATGCTGCAGCGCCACGGCCTGCATCATCGGTGGAAGTTGGTTGACGAAGAGAGTGTTGCGCTTTTCCCAGTTGGCATCCGCCGGATTCAACGTCTGCCGCAGCAGTGTTCGGAACCCTGCGCCGACGTCCAGCCGACGGACAGTCCTGCGCACATAATCCGGCGTCATCAGGCGGCTGACATCGGGAAATTCGGTGGAGTGGATAGTCAACGCCGCCTCCGGAAAATCAACGAAGCGATTGATGGCGTAATCAGTCAGTGACTCGCTGTGCTCAAGTGTGGCGGCGGGAATCGCTGAAGGGATTTGCCCAACGCCGGGTGGCGCGGCGACGTAGCGACGCTGGGTGACGATAATCTGGTCGGGGTCCAGGTTGCGTCCGACGAAATCGCTGTTCATCTGATCAAGCAGTTTGGTGCGCGCGTATTCAGTAAGCGTCGGGACGCCAAAGAGAAAGTCCTCGCCCCCTTCGCTGGCAACAAAGAAACGACGCCATATCGCGTTATAGGCTCGAATGTCGCTGACCGATGCGGTCTTGAACCAGTCCGGCAACAGCTCTTCAAACAGCGTGTTGTCGATTCGGACCGCGAGCGCGTCAAGCATGTCGACCAGTTGCGTATCCAGTTCGGTGGCACGGGCGACGCCGGTAAAGAGCCCGGCTTCAAACCGACAACGCCGGGCACGGGCGCACAGTGCCTGGAGATTCTGTAACTGGCGGTTAAACACGCTCTGCTGTAACGCCTCGATTGCATGGCCGTCGCAACGACTGTAATCAACGCGAAGCTGTGCCTGCGGTTGTGTGCGCAGTTGGTTACGCAGCAGCGCCCGGTCACGTTCCCCCAGCAGACCCAACCAACGCTCGCTGTGCACACTGCGCAGTCGACTGTCTATTTGGTCGACCAATGCCTGCGCGGAGGGGAAATGCTCCCAACCCAGCAGGCTGGTCCAGAACATCAAACCTGCACCGGTCTGCAGCGGCTGCCAGAGCACCATCGCATCACTGAGGGTGGCACAGGCCTCAGGTCCGTAGGCCAGCGAGAGCGAAAACACGTCAGTCATCGAAGGGCCCGATTCTGTCCTCTGCGCACGGACTGGCGCGTTGAGCACTTGCATGACCATGCGCGCCGGATCGCTCGTGACCAACTCCATTCGCTGCCTCAGCGCCAGGTCCAGCCGCAACGCGTCTTCCCTGAGCACCAGTGCCATGGCAACCGGTTGCAGCTGCCTGTCGCCCAGGCGCGCAAGGGCAACGCGTGACTGCTCAAACCGATCCAGGTAGCGTTCGACGAAGTCCTCGGCAATGCGCTTGAGCATGAAGTTGATCAGTTCGATATCAAGGTGCGCCCCGCCCGCCTGGGAAGTGACCAGCACCTGCGCCGTGTGTACGAGGGGATCAGGTCGGTGACCACTCACGCGTTCAAGCAACAACGCCACCAGATCCATTGACGTGGCGCGCAAGGATTCACTGATGACGACAGAGGTCGGCTCGACGTCGGAGGTGGCAATTGGCAGCGATTCCAGCCAGCGCACCCGTACCTCACCCGCGCGCAGACCACGTGCCGAGGCCGCGCAGAGATAGCTCTGCAGTGCCTGCTCGGCGTAGCTGACCAGAACGTTGTCCAACTGGCGCAGATGCGCCGCGTTGGCATCGGATACCTGAGTTCTTTCCAGCCAGGACGGGGGCGACGGCTGGAGCACGGGTGGCTGGGAAGGCCCGGAGGGCGAGGGTTCAAGGAGGGCGCTCTCAGGCTCCGGCGCAAGGGCCACCTGAATCAGATCGTCCGCGGCGCTGCTGCACCAGACGGCGGCGAAGTCCATGGGCTGATCGTGCCGCCAGCGCCCGGCAGTGAAATGGACCTGACGCGGATCGATCAGGTAACGCACGTCCAGCGCATCGTCATACATCGCCGACACCTTCACGGACTCAGCTGACAAACCTGTGACGTACTGCAGATTGCGCAGTTGAAGCGCAAGGATGGAATCCACCCGTTCGCGGAGCAGTGGCCCGCCGATCGTATCCAGCGAAAGGGTCAAGGGACCTTCACGCAGCAACAATGGCTGGTCCACCAGCGCCAGTGTCGGGCGCAGCAGCTCGCGCCCCTCCGGGGTTGAGCAGAATGAACTCAGCGACGTCAGGTTGGCGAATCGGCGCAGGCCGTGCTCCGGCGTAAACCACAGCAGCGGCAGGTCGGCCGGGCTGAAATCGAAAACCAGTGTGCCGGCCAGTTGTGTAACGGTCCCGTCAGCCAGGTGCAGCACAAGACGTCTGCAGCGCACTTGAGCGTCTGACGAAATATAGAGCGGCGCCGAGATGAGCAACGGCTTCAGCCTTTCGTACTCTTGCCGAGTGAGGTTGCCCTCGTGGCCGTACCGGTACAGCTCATGGCACAGGCTGGTCGCGTAGACCTGAATAGCCATGTCGCGGCAGGAACCGGTCGCGCGTTGCTGGCTCCAGTACTCGCGCAGCAGCGCGGCGAATCGGTCAGGCAGCGCAGGAATCGTGTCGGCGAATGCCTGAGCGAATAGTTGGGCGTCGCGATCGCTCACTACTCGCCCCTGCGCATCCAGAAATTGCTGCGTCACCTCCGCAGTCTGCTCGGCATGGCAAAACGCTTCAAACGCCGTTTGCGCCAGGGTTTGAGTCATCAGCACCAACTCTTCGTCAGCGCTAAAAGCAGGTTGCACCATGCGCATAAGGTGCTTCGCCGGATCAATGAGCTGATCAGGCAACAGCCGATGCAGTTGCAGGGCCAGAGTGGAAGTTACAGCGCCTACCAGGTCCGGCGTTAACTTCAGTTGTTCGGTGAACTGCCTCACCGACTGCGCCTGATACTCAACGATGGCCTGCATCTGCGCCTGAAAAACGTCCTCGTCGATTTTTTCGTACTCGAACGCCGCGGAGGGGTCGTTGTTTGCAAAACGCCCAAGCAGCGTTTCAAGCAACTGCTGGCGACCGTCAAAGGCCTCGACCCCGGACGCCAGGGTAAACAGAAAAATCCGTGGGTCGGGGGTCTGACCGTGGCTGAACATCAGCGCAGCGCTGAGCTCAAGCGACGTGGGCGGGCCGTCATTGAGCAACAGCCGATCGACCCTGACCGGATCGGGATCATCGGCAGCCATCGCGCCTGCTGCGCGTCTGAGCCAGGTTTGTTCGGATGAGCCGAGCACGCCGGCAGCGAAAGCGTGGTCGAGTTCGTCGAGAAAGCGTTGTCGCAGTGACGCGCTGTTGAAGTACGTGGTGGTAACGGTGGACATGACAGCTCCTTGAGCACAAGCGCCCACGGCTGGCGTTGGCCGGCTGTGGGCAGAAAGGCTGGGAGCGTAGGGAAGAAATCCACCGCGACTGCGGTACATAACGCTGTACACGGGAAGGAAAATTCAGGATTGACTGGCGAAGGCGCGGCGACGTCAGGCCATGAATGCGAAAGGCCCGCACGTCGAGTGGCGTGCGGGCCTTTTAATCAGAAGACAGTCCAGCCGATCAGGCTTTCAACGTGCGCTCAACGTGGCCGGCGAACGCATCAATGATGTTCTGCAGGAACGGCCGGGTTTTCTCGCTCAGTTTGCCGTGCTCGTCAAAGAAGGTGCCGGCGTTGCCCAGATACGCTTCCGGCTGCTGCATGCACAGCACGTCGAGGAACACGAAGCACTGGCGCAGATGCTGATTGGCGCCGAAACCGCCGATCGCTCCAGGCGACGCACTGACCACCGCCGCCGGCTTTGCTTTGCCCCACGCGCTTTTGCCATAAGGGCGCGAGCCGACGTCGATGGCGTTCTTCAGCGCGCCCGGTACCGAGCGGTTGTATTCAGGGGTGACGAACAGAAAGCCGTCCGCGCCCTGCAAGGCTTCACGGAACGCGGTGTACGCGGCAGGCGGCGAATCGAGGTCGATGTCTTCGTTGTACAACGGCAGGTCGCCGATTTCGACGATGCTCAGCTTCAGGCTTGGCGGCGCCAGTTCGGCCAGTGCACGGGCCACTTTGCGGTTGATGGAGTCTTTCCTCAAGCTGCCGACGATGACTGCAATCGAATGAACCTGGCTCATGAAACGGACCTTCTGCTGTGGGAGGAAACAACAGTTATAGATGAAACAGGTGCGACATTCTGCGTTGTTTTTCCGTTGCTGATCATCGAAAGGTTCGATCCTGAAGCGCTGGCCTTCAGCGCGTCTATCGACAGGCCCCCTCGATCCCGGCGCTACCGTTGGTCGCGACTATTTTTTTACGCGGTGAAAACTACCCCTTGAAACGGCGGTCTGACTGCCTTAGGCGAATAAGGTCCCTGTAGAAATTTGGGAATTACCTTACAAGCGGCCACGGTTTATTCACTCGCGGTGTTAGGATGCGAGCGAAAACGAGCAGTTATTTCCAGAGGTTACAAAGCAAATGGCTTCAGTTCTAGTTGGGCAATTTCATGCGAGGGATGCGGAGGGTCGCGTTTACTCGGTGCATGAATTCCGTGAATCACAGCCTGACGAGGTTGATGGCGAGGAGCCCGTTTCCACTTATCGCCTGGCCATTGGTGACCGCGTCAAACATTTGGGCGGAGAAGAATTCGAGTTGATTCAGGGCAAGGTCAAGCTCATACGAGAGCATTGAAACACCCTGCAAGCCCGCCTCTCTCCCCACAGGCCGTGCAATTCGCGCGGCCACGAGTTCGGTTAGAGGGGCTTGCCACAGTGATCGACGCCCGGCGCGTCGAACAGCAGATACCAGAAAATCGCCGTTTCCTGCGTCGCCGGATCTATCGCGCGATAACGCAGATGATCCACCCCGCCGACCACAAATCCGTAGCGCTCATATAGCCGGCACGCCTCCAGATTATTGTTCTGGGTTTCCAGGGTGATGCCCGGCAGACCGCGCTTGCGGCTCCAGAACTGCGCCACGTCCAGCAGCTTTCGCGCCACGCCATTGCGCCGCGCCCCGGTGTCCACTGCCAGCTCGTCGATATGGGCGAAGCCATTCCAGTGCTGACTGACCACCACATGCCCCACAGGCTGTTCGTCAAGCCAGGCCACCAGCACGGTGCTGTTGGCGGCGTCCCGATAATCGCAGAACTCTTCCGAATCGATGCCGTAGTTTTTCAGGTAAGGCTCGACCGCATCGACGTGCCAGTGCGCAACTGGCTCGCCGATCTGCACCCGTGCGTAACCGGTGACGGTGAAGGTGAATTCGCTGTTGAGGATGTAGTCTTCGAAGCACTCGTCAGCGACACGAATGCTGAACGTCGGGCTGGACGTGTTCACCATGGGCCTCTCTCATCGAACAACCGCAGATGTATATGCCGACTCATGACTTCTGGCAGCTAGCTTGCTCGCGAAGAGGCCCTTACCTCCGGTACATCCGTAGCGCGTGGAATACCGTCTTCGTGAGCAAGGTGGAGCGCCACTCCGGTCACTCCCACACTTACTGCGTTTGCTCCGCGAGTGCGCGGCTTTCATCGTCAGGCTTCGGCCTGGGCTTGATTCCGGGCTTCGAGCAACTGGGTCCACAGCGCCGGGGCACCGGCGGATTTTGCGATAACGGCCAGACGCGCCTCATGCTCCGCCAGCTCTGACTCGCTGGCGATGATGATGCGGCCCGGCGTGCGATTGGCGATCCGTCGGATCTCGGAAGGACGGTCGGCGCCGCCCTCACCGTCGTTGTTGCCGGCCAGCGACAGGGTCGTCTGGCCACCGGTCATCGCCAGATAGACTTCGGCGAGAATCTCGGAGTCGAGCAAAGCGCCGTGCAGCTCGCGGCCAGAGTTGTCGACGTCGTAGCGTTTGCACAGCGCATCGAGGCTGTTGCGCTGGCCCGGATGACGTTCGCGGGCCATCGCCAGGGTGTCGAGGATTGTGCAGTAATTGCTCAGGTTGGCGCGATCGTGCTGGCCGATCAGGGCGAATTCGTTGTTCAGAAAGCCAACGTCGAACGCCGCGTTGTGGATGATCAGCTGAGCGCCTTTGACGAACTCGAAGAATTCGTCGGCCACTTCAGCGAAACGCGGCTTGCCGATCAGGAACTGGTCGGTGATGCCGTGAACGCCGATGGCGCCCTCGTCACTCTCCCGGTCCGGTTGCAGGTAAACGTGGAAATGCCGCCCGGTCAGACGTCGGCCAATCAGCTCGACGCAGCCGATTTCGATAACCCGGTGGCCGTCGGTAACGGGCATACCGGTGGTCTCGGTATCGAGGACAACCCTTCGTTCAGTGATGATGTTTTGTACAGTCATTGCCTACCGCCTCAGCTTCAGACGCGGATATTAGCATGGGGGTTTTGGGATGTGCGCAACCTTGCCAGCACGCACCTGCCAGTGTGGGAGCGAGCTTGCTCGCGAAGGGCCGATCCATCCACGGGATCCCTGATGGCAGAAATATCTTTTCGCGAGCAAGCTCGCTCCCACAGTTTTATCCGGCGTCGCCGATCACGACTTGTCATCAAGCGTGCTTGATACCGCGCACTTCATCCACGCCGCGGTTCGCCAACTGGTCAGCGCGTTCGTTGCCAGGATGGCCAATGTGCCCACGCACCCACTGCCAGCTCACCTTGTGGCGGCCAACCTGCTCGTCCAGCTGCTTCCACAGATCGGCGTTTTTCACCGGTTCCTTCGCTGCGGTCTTCCAGCCGCGCTTCTTCCAGTTGGTCATCCACTCGGTGATGCCCTTCATCACGTACTGCGAGTCGGTCACCAGGATCACTTCACACGGCCGCTTCAGCTCTTCCAGCCCGCGAATGGCGCCGAGCAGCTCCATGCGGTTGTTGGTGGTGTTGGCTTCACCGCCCCAGAGTTCTTTTTCGACGCCTTTGCACACCAGCAACGCACCCCAGCCGCCGGGCCCCGGGTTGCCCTTGCAGGCGCCATCGGTGAAGAGTTCTACGGTATCGCTCATTACGATGTTTCCAGAAAATTGAGAAAGCGTGGCGCCAGCCGGTGAATCAAGGCTCGGGCGTGCGCCGATTGACCTTGGCCATCGGCAACGGCAGCAATTTGCCCATGGGCTCGCGACGCGGCATGCGCACGGGTCGCAGTCCTACACTCATCTTGCGCGCGATCAATAGATAGAAGCCGCCGCCGGGACTTTGCCAGCCATCGCCGAGACGTTCGAGTCCGGCCAGACGGGCCTGCCACTTGGGCGAAGCAAGCGGCGGACGATAACACCCGAAGCGGCGTTTCTCCAGCGCGAAGCCCAGTAGGTTGAGCCAGTCACCAACCCGCGAAGGCGAGATGCAACGCGCCCTGCGCAGGGCGTCGTTGGCGAAAAAATGACGAATGCCCCAAGTGCTCCAGGGGTTGATGCCGACGATCACCAGATGCCCACCGGGCCGCACGCTGCTGGCGGCTTCGCGCAACAGGCCGTGGGGCGACAGGCAGAAATCCAGGCCATGCTGCATGACCACCACATCGGCGGCGTGCTCGCTCAACGGCCAGGCCTGCTCTTCGCAGACAATCTCGACACCCGGCAACGGTGCGCCGAGCCGTACGTTGCGCTGCACCTGCTTTGCGGCCGGCGGGGTTTGCGCGGACGGACCGTAATGCACCAGATAGCCGCCGAAAAAACGCTCGAGCTCTTGCTCCAGCACGCGGCTTTCTTCTTCCAGCAACAACTGCCCCAGGGGCCCGGACAGCCAGTCGCGGGCGGCGCTGATCAGCTCAAGCCATTCAGGATCGGCCTGGGCGAACGCTTCATCGGTCATTTCCGGTCTCCATGAGAAGGTCATTGCGATAGAGACTCGCCTCGAGTCAGTTCAGACCCTAAGATGCTTCTCTATGTTTCCAGCCAAGCGAACCGCGCCATGATACAGGTCGATGCCCTGCCCGCTTTCAGCGATAACTACATCTGGTTGTTACTAGACAATGCCGCCAAGTGCTGCGCCGTGGTTGACCCGGGCGATGCCGCTCCGGTCATTGCCTGGCTTGAGCGCAACCCGGACTGGCGCCTGACCGACATTCTCATCACTCACCACCACGCCGACCACACCGGTGGCGTCGTGCAACTCAAAACGCTCACCGGCGCCAAGGTGTACGGCCCGGCCAACGAGAACATTCCGGCGCGGGACGTGGCCCTGTCCGACAACGATCAGCTCACCGTACTCGGCCTGACATTTGTCGTCCATGCGGTTCCCGGCCACACCCTGGGCCACATCGCCTTTTACCATGCCGACGCACAACAGCCGCTGCTGTTCTGCGGCGACACGCTGTTCGCTGCCGGCTGCGGCCGCTTGTTCGAAGGCACCCCGCAGCAGATGCACCATTCCCTGAGCCGGCTCGCCGAGCTGCCCGACAGCACCCTCGTGTACTGCGCCCACGAATACACCCTGAGCAATCTGCGCTTTGCTGTCGCGGTCGAGCCGGACAACGCCGACGTGCTGCAACGTTTCGAGCAAGTAACGCAATGGCGTGCGCAAAATCGCATCAGCGTGCCGTCGACACTGGCACTGGAGCGCAAAACCAATCCGTTTCTGCGCGCCGCCGTCATCTCCGTGAAACAAAAAGCAGACGAACGGAGCGGAACCCTCAACGTAACGCCCACAGAGGTCTTTGCCGTGCTGCGGGCATGGAAAGATAAGTTCTAAACAGGCTGCGAATCAGCACGGAAATTCTGAAAGGTTGACCGTTCAGCAGCCACTTTCTAGAATCGCCCGACATTTTCGCCTGGAACTATCCCCCAGCCAATGTCGTCATCTATACATAAAACCTTCAATTCCGACACATTGACTCGGTTGGCCCAGGCGATCGCGGTGGTCGCGAGCGCGACACTGGCAGGCTGCCAGAGCACCGGCAGCCTCGAATCCGGGCATGGCAGCAGCACGTCTCATCCCGTCGCCAGTACGAAGCCAAAGCCTGTTTACATTGCGCGCAAACCTGTGCCGCTGGCCCCGCCCCACGATGTCTGGGAGCGAATGCGTCAGGGTTTCCAGCTGCAGGACGGCAACGACCAAAACCCACGTATCGATCAACAGCGTCTCTGGTACGCCAACAACCCGTCGTTCCTCGAAACGGCCGGTAACCGTGGCAGCCTGTACATGCACTACATCGTCGAGCGACTGGAAGAGCGCAACATGCCCCTCGAACTGGCGCTGCTGCCGGTGATCGAGAGCGCGTACAACCCGATGGCCTTGTCGCGCAGCGATGCGGCGGGGATCTGGCAGTTCATTCCATCCACCGGCCGCTACTTCAACCTGCGTCAGACCAATTTCTACGATGGCCGCCGGGACATCACGGCGTCCACGACGGCAGCGCTGGACTACCTGACCAAGCTGCACGACATGTTCAACGGCGACTGGCTGCTGGCCCTGGCGGCCTATAACGCCGGCGAAGGCACAGTCAGCCGCGCCATCGAACGCAACGACAAGCTCAACCTGCCCACCGATTACTGGAACCTGCCGCTGCCGCAGGAAACCCGCGACTACGTGCCCAAGCTGCTGGCGCTGTCCCAGGTGGTCATGTCGCCGGATGCTTACGGCGTTAACCTCAGCCCGATCGACAACAAGCCGTACTTTCAGGTGGTCGAGCTGAATCAGCGCATGGACCTGTCGAAGGTCGCCGCCATGGCAAACATCGACGAAGACGAGCTGGTGCAGCTCAACCCGGCGTTCAAGAAGCGACTGACCATCGACGGCCCGCAGCACTTGCTGGTGCCAACCTCGAAATCCCAGCTGCTGACCACCAACCTGTCGAACATGAAGCCTGAAGAGCTGGTCGACTGGCAGCAGTACCGCGTGCGTCCGGGCGACAGCCTGGCCAGCATCGCCAGCCGCTACAAGGTCTCGACCAGCACACTCAAGGACATCAACAAGCTGTCCGGCAACCAGGTCAAACGCGGCCAGGCGCTGACGATTCCAGTACAACCGGGCATGCAATTCGCGATGCCAGTGTTCGAAGAAGTCGCCGAGGTGGACGAGAAGCCAGCGCGCACTCGCAGCTACCGGGTGAAGAAGGGCGACAACCTGGTGCAGATCGCGCGCATCAACAAGGTCGACGTCAAGGATTTGCAGCACTGGAACAAGCTGTCGGGCCAGAACCTCAAGGTCGGCCAGACGCTGGTCATGCAGGACAACAGCAAACCGGCGAAGGCCAGCTCCCGCGCCGTGGCCAAGGCCGACAACAGCGCCAGGGGCGAAGACGCCGGCAAGAAATCGATGCAGTACAAGATCCAGAAAGGCGATTCGATGTACCTCGTCGCCAAGCGCTTCAACGTCGAAATGCAGCACCTCAAGCGCTGGAACCCTCGCAGCGGCCAGGCCCTCAAGCCAGGGCAGACGTTGACGGTGTACCTGCCGCATTGATCTTACGCCCGCCGTGCCGACGCGCCGTGTAGGAGCGTCGGCCTGACACCTCCGCCCCACCCTTTTTCCAGCCGATACAAGCTGTTACTGTGACCGACCGCTGCCTGGATCGACCGCCGACTTGATACGTCACCTGCTGCTGACTTTCAGCCTGGTCTTGAGCACGACAGCCGCCGCGACCATCAGCGAAAGCCATGGTTACGCGCAGTTCGGTGTCCTCAAGTACCCTGCCAGCTTCACGCATTTCGACTGGGTCAATCCTGAGGCGCCGAAGGCTGGCACCCTGCGAATCATGGCCAACGGCACGTTTGATACCCTCAACCCCTACACCTTCAAGGGCAGCAGCCCGATTTCGACGGCCAACTTCGGCCAGTACGGCGTCAGCGAACTCAACGAACCGCTGATGGTAGGCACCGGCCAATACGACCCGTCCGGCGATGAACCCACCTCCAGCTATGGCCTGATCGCCAAAACCGTCGAGTACAGCGAGGACCGCAGCTGGGTGGTCTTCAACCTGCGCCCCGAAGCGCGCTTTCACGACGGCAAGCGGATTACCGCCTACGACGTGGCGTTTTCCTACCGGACGCTGTTGAAGGACGGCCACCCGCAGTACCGCACCGCGCTTCAGGAAGTGCAGCGGGTGGACATCCTCAACCGCCACCGCATTCGTTTCGTGTTCAAGCGCGCCGGCAATCCATTATTGATTTTGCGCCTCGGCGAGCTGCCGGTCCTGCCGCAGCATTACTGGAAGAACCGCGACTTCAAGGCCACCTCCTTCGAGCCCCCGCTGGGCAGCGGGCCCTATCGCATCACCCAGGTGCGGCCGGGGCGCAGTCTGGTGTTCGAGCGCGTGAAGGATTATTGGGGCAAGGACCTGCCGGTCAACCGCGGCAAGTACAACTTCAATCGGGTCGAGGTGGAGTTCTACCGCGACGCCGACGTGGCGTTCGAAGCCTTCAAGGCGGGCGAGTTCGACATCTACATTGAGCATCAGGCGAAAAACTGGCTCACCGGCTATGACTTTCCGGCGGTAACCGAGGGCAAGGTGATCAAGGCGCAGATCCCGCACCAGATCCCCACGCAGACCCAGGGGCTGTTCATGAACACCCGTCGCGGTGCGTTCGCCGACATTCGCGTGCGCGAAGCCCTGGGGCTGATGTTCAACTTCGAATGGACCAACCGCACGCTGTTCAACGACGCCTACATGCGCTCGACCAGTTACTACCCCAACAGTGAATTCACCTCCAGCGGACTGCCCGCCGGCCGTGAGTTTCTGATGCTTTCGCCCTACCGCGAGCAACTGCCGGCCAGGCTGTTCACCCAGCCCTTCGCCGTGTCAAAAACCGACGGCGGCGGCGTGCCCCGGGATTCCATTCGCAAGGCGCTGGGGCTGCTGGCCGAGGCAGGCTGGACGTTCACCGAGCGCGGCTTGACCAATCGCGCGGGCCAGCCGTTGCGTTTCGAAATACTTCTGGTCAACCCCAACCTAGAACGAATTCTGCAGCCCTACATCGAAGACCTCACGCGGATCGGCGTCGACGCACACCTGCGCACTGTCGACCGCGCCCAGTACAAACAACGGCTGGACCAGTTCGATTTCGACATGATTCTGATGACCCTGAACCAGACCCTCAGTCCGGGGCTGGAGCAATGGCAGTATTTCCATTCCAGCCAGGCCAGCATCAAAGGCAGTAAAAACTACGCCGGCGTCGCCAATCCGGTGGTCGACAACCTGCTCAACCAGCTGTTGGCCGCGAAGACCCGGGACGACCAGGTGGCGGCGACCCGCGCCCTGGATCGCGTGTTGCTGTGGCAGCACTACATGATCCCCAACTGGTACCTCAATAATCATCGTCTGGCGTACCGCAACCGGTTCGCCATGGTCACCACCCCGCCTTATACCCTGGGCCTGCGTGCGTGGTGGCTCAAGCCTTCGGAGAAAACCCAATGACTGCCCTGCGCTCCCTGACCCGCGCCGGCGGCCTGTTTCTGAGTCCGTTCGTGCTGGCCCCGCTTCTGCTGGGCGTGACCGGTCCAGCCCACGCGGCCCCGCAACACGCCATCACCCTGTACAACGAAGCGCCGAAATACCCGGCCGACTTCAAGCACTTCGATTACGTGAACCCGGACGCGCCGAAAGGCGGAATCCTGCGCAGCGCCGGTTTTGGCGGCTTCGACAGCCTCAACCCGTTCATCAGCAAAGGCGTGCCCGCCGACGACATCGGCCTGATCTACGACACCCTCGCCCGCCAGGGCCTGGACGAGCCGTTCACCGAGTACGGCCTGATCGCCGGCAAAATCGAAAAGGCCCCGGACAACAGCTGGGTGCGTTTTTACCTGCGCCATGAAGCGAAATTCAACGACGGCCACCCGGTACGCGCCGAAGACGTGGTGTTCAGCTTCGAGACCCTGATCAAGGACGGCTCGCCGCTGTACCGCAGTTACTATGCGGACGTGGATCAGGCCGTCGCCGAAAACCCGACCACGGTGCTGTTCAAGTTCAAGCACAACAACAACCGCGAACTGCCGCTGATCCTCGGCCAGTTGCCGGTGCTGCCAAAACATTGGTGGGCCTCCCGCGACTTCAGCAAGGGCAACCTGGAAATTCCGCTGGGCAGCGGGCCGTACAAGGTCGTCGAGGTCAAGGCCGGCCGCTCGGTGCGCTACGAGCGGGTCAAGGATTACTGGGGCAAGGACCTGCCGATCAACAAGGGCTTCTACAACTTCGACCGGCTGTCCACCGACTACTATCGCGACAACACAGTGGCCCTCGAAGCACTTAAAGCCGGCGCCTTCGACTTCTGGCAGGAAATGGCGGCGAAGAACTGGGCGACGGCCTATGACGTTCCGGCTGTCAGAGAGGGTCGTCTGATCAAGGAAGAAATCCCCAACGGCAATCCGCAGGGCATGCAGGGTTTCATCTTCAACCTGCGCAAGCCGATGTTCCAGGACGTGCGCGTGCGCCAGGCACTCAGCCTGTTGCTCGACTTCGAGTGGACCAACAAGCAGCTGTTCTTCGGCACCTACACCCGCACCAAAAGCTATTTCGACAATTCCGACATGGGCGCCACAGGCCTGCCGACGCCTGCCGAGCTTAAGATTCTCGAGCCCCTGCGTGGCAAGCTGCCGGAATCGGTGTTCACCGAGGCATTCAAGCTGCCGGTCACCGATGGCAGCGGCATCATCCGCGAGCAACAGCGCAAGGCGTTTCAGCTGCTCAAGGAGGCGGGCTGGAAAATCGTCGGCGACAAGATGGTCGACGCCGACGGCAAGCCCGTCACCATCGAGTTTTTGCTCGCCCAGACCGAATTCGAGCGCGTGCTGCTGCCGTACAAACGCAACCTGGCCGACATCGGTATCGACCTGGAAATTCGCCGTGTCGACGTCTCGCAATACATCACCCGCCGCCGCTCACGGGACTACGACATGATCGTCGGCAGTTTCCCGCAATCGAGCTCGCCGGGTAACGAGCAGCGCGAATACTGGGATTCCTCCGCCGCCGACAAGCCGGGCAGCTACAACGTGATCGGCCTCAAGGACCCGGCGGTCGACACGCTGGTCAACGGCCTGATCAACGCCGACTCGCGTCAGAGCCTGATCAACCACACCCGCGCCCTCGACCGTGCGCTGCTGTGGGGCTACTACGTGATCCCGAACTGGCACATCAAGACGTGGCGCGTGGCGTACTGGGATCACCTGGGTCACCCGGGCAAAACCCCGCTCTACGACATCGGCACCGTGACCTGGTGGGTCAAACCCGACGCGAAGCCGGCGATTCCCGTGCAGGTCGCGCCGGACGCCGCCGAGCCTGAACCAGCCCAGCCTGAAACCGACCAGCCAAAAGGCACGGAGCGATAACATGCTGGCCTACATTCTGCGGCGTCTGCTGCTGATCATTCCGACCCTGTTCGGCATCTTGTTGATCAACTTCGTCATCATCCAGGCAGCGCCCGGTGGTCCGGTGGAGCAGATGATCGCCAAGCTCGAAGGCTTTGAAGGCGCCACCAGCCGCATCGCCGGCGGCGGCGCGGAAGTCTCGGTGGCCGGCTCGACCTATCGTGGCGCCCAGGGCCTGGACCCGGGCCTGATCAAGGAAATCGAGCACATGTACGGCTTCGACAAGTCGGCGCCGGAACGCTTGTGGATCATGGTCAAGAACTACGCCCATCTGGATTTCGGCGACAGCTTCTTTCGCGACGCCAAGGTCATCGACCTGATCGTCGAGAAGATGCCGGTGTCGATCTCCCTCGGGCTGTGGAGCACGCTGATCATGTACCTGGTGTCGATCCCCCTGGGGATCGCCAAAGCCACGCGCCACGGCAGCCATTTCGACGTCTGGACCAGCTCGGCGATCATCGTCGGCTACGCCATTCCGGCGTTTCTGTTCGCCATTTTGCTGATCGTGGTGTTTGCCGGCGGCAGTTACTTCGACTGGTTCCCGTTGCGCGGGCTGACATCGAGCAACTTCGATGAGATGAGCTGGCTGGGTAAAGTGGGTGATTACTTCTGGCACCTGGTGCTGCCGATCACCGCGCTGGTCATCGGCAATTTCGCCACCATGACCCTGCTGACGAAAAACAGCTTTCTCGACGAGATCGGCAAGCAATACGTGATCACCGCCAAGGCCAAGGGCCTGACCCAGCGCCGAGTTCTTTACGGCCACGTGTTCCGTAACGCCATGCTGCTGGTGATCGCAGGTTTCCCGTCGGCGTTCATTGGCATCTTCTTCACCGGCTCCCTGCTGGTGGAAGTGATCTTTTCCCTCGACGGCCTTGGCCTGATGAGTTTTGAAGCCGCGATCAACCGCGATTACCCGGTGGTGTTCGGGACACTGTTCATCTTTACCCTGCTGGGGCTGGTGGTGAAACTGATCGGCGACCTGACCTATACGCTGGTTGACCCACGCATCGACTTCGACCGCAGGGATCATTGATATGACGTTGTCCCCTCTCAATCGACGCCGTTTCGAACGTTTCAAGGCCAACAAGCGTGGCTGGTGGTCGCTGTGGCTGTTTCTGATCCTGTTCGGCGCCAGCCTGGGCGCAGAGCTCATCGCCAACGACAAACCGCTGGCCGTGCGCTACGACGGCGAGTGGTACTTCCCGGTGTTCAAGCGCTACCCGGAAACCACCTTCGGCGGCGAATTCCCGCTGGAAGCCAACTACAAGAGCCCGTACATCAAGGAGTTGCTGGCGGCCAAAGACGGCTGGACGCTGTGGGCGCCGATTCCGTTCAGCTACCAGAGCATCAACTACGACTTGAAAGTCCCCGCCCCGGCCCCGCCTTCGCGGGAGAACCTGCTGGGCACCGACGATCAGGGCCGCGACGTGCTGGCGCGGGTGATCTACGGCTTCCGCGTGTCGGTGCTGTTCGCCCTGACGCTGACGATCCTCAGCTCGATCATCGGCGTGATTGCCGGCGCGCTGCAGGGTTTCTACGGCGGCTGGGTCGATCTGATCGGCCAGCGCTTCCTGGAAATCTGGTCCGGGTTGCCGGTGCTGTATCTGCTGATCATCCTCGCCAGCTTCGTCCAGCCCAACTTCTGGTGGCTGCTGGGCATTATGTTGCTGTTTTCGTGGATGAGCCTGGTGGACGTGGTGCGCGCCGAGTTTCTGCGTGGCCGCAACCTCGAATACGTCCGCGCCGCCCGGGCGCTGGGCATGGAGAACGGCGCGATCATGTTCCGCCACATCCTGCCCAACGCGATGGTGTCGACCATGACCTTTATGCCGTTCATTCTCACTGGAGCCATCGGCACGCTGACCGCACTGGACTTCCTCGGCTTCGGCCTGCCTGCTGGCTCACCGTCCCTGGGCGAACTGGTCGCGCAAGGCAAATCCAACCTGCAGGCGCCGTGGCTGGGCATCAGCGCCTTCGCCGTGCTGGCAATCATGTTGAGCCTGCTGGTGTTTATCGGCGAATCCGCCCGCGACGCATTCGACCCGAGGAAATGAGATGAATCAGGACAATCTGGTCGAAATCCGCGACCTCTCCGTCGAATTCGTGAACGGCACCAGCGTCCAGCGGGTGGTAGAGGGCATCAGCTTCGACATCCGCAAGGGCGAAACCCTGGCGCTGGTCGGAGAAAGCGGATCGGGCAAGTCAGTCACCGCCCATTCGATCCTGCGATTGCTGCCCTACCCGCTGGCGCGCCACCCGACCGGGACGATTCGCTATGCGGGTGATGACCTGCTGAAAGTCAGTGAGAAGCGCCTGCGCGGCATTCGCGGCAATCGCATCGCGATGATTTTCCAGGAGCCGATGACCTCACTGAACCCGCTGCAGTCCATCGAAAAGCAGATCAACGAAGTGCTCGGCCTGCACAAGGGCCTGACCGGCAAAGCCGCAACGCGGCGCACGCTGGAGCTGCTCGATCTGGTGGGCATTCCGGAGCCGGCCAAGCGCTTGAAAGCCCTGCCCCATGAACTGTCCGGCGGCCAGCGGCAGCGGGTGATGATCGCGATGGCTCTGGCCAACGAGCCAGAGCTTTTGATCGCCGATGAGCCCACCACTGCGCTGGACGTCACGGTGCAGCTGAAAATCCTCGAGCTGCTCAAGGAATTGCAGGCCCGGCTGGGCATGGCCTTGCTGCTGATCAGCCACGATTTGAACGTCGTCAGGCAAATTGCCAACCGAGTATGTGTCATGCAGCGCGGTTGCATCGTCGAACAGGCATCGTGCGAAGAGCTGTTCCGCGCGCCGCAGCATCCGTACACCCGGGAACTGCTCAGCGCGGAGCCCAAAGGCGGGCCGGCGAACAACCTGCCGGGCGCGCCGATGCTGGAAGTCGAGGACCTGCGGGTCTGGTTTCCGATCAAGAAAGGCGTGTTCAAGCGCACGGTCGATTACGTCAAGGCGGTCGATGGCATCCACTTCAGTCTGCCCAAGGGCCAGACGCTGGGGATTGTCGGCGAGAGCGGCTCGGGGAAGTCGACGCTCGGCCTGGCCATCCTGCGGTTGATTCGCAGCGAAGGCGCGATACGCTTTCACGGGCAATCGCTGGCGGGGATGAATCAACATCAGGTCAGGCCGCTGCGGCGGCAGATGCAGGTGGTGTTTCAGGACCCGTTCGGCAGTCTCAGCCCGCGCATGTCGGTGTGTGACATCGTTGGCGAAGGTCTGCGAATCCATAAGATGGGCACGCCGGTAGAACAGGAAGCGGCGGTGATCGAAGCGCTCAAGGAAGTGGGTCTTGATCCAGCGACCCGGCACCGCTACCCCCATGAGTTTTCCGGGGGACAACGGCAAAGGATCGCCATTGCCCGGGCATTAGTGTTAAAACCGGCGCTGATTTTGCTGGACGAGCCGACTTCGGCCCTCGACCGTACCGTTCAGCGTCAAGTGGTGGAGCTGTTACGCTCCCTGCAAACCAAGTACAACCTGACGTATTTGTTCATCAGCCATGACTTGGCGGTGGTCAAGGCGTTAAGCCACCAACTGATGGTGGTCAAGCAAGGCCAAGTGGTCGAACAGGGTGTGGCAGAAGCCATCTTCGCCGCACCGCAACATCCTTATACACAGCAGCTGCTGGAGGCCGCCTTCTTGGCGCCGGCAGCTGTCGATTAACCTGAAGAGGAACAAACCAATGGGTTTTCTCGCCGGTAAGCGCGTCCTGATCGTCGGTGTCGCCAGCAAATTGTCCATCGCATCCGGTATCGCTGCCGCCATGCACCGTGAAGGCGCTGAGCTTGCTTTCACCTATCAGAACGAAAAACTCAAGAAGCGCGTCGAGGAATTCGCCGAAAGCTGGGGTTCGAACGCTGAGCTGTGCTTCCCTTGCGACGTCGCCAGCGACGAAGAAATCGCCAAGGTCTTCGAAGAGTTGAGCAAGAAGTGGGACGGCCTGGACTGCATCGTGCACTCCGTTGGCTTCGCGCCGGGCGACCAACTGGACGGTGACTTCACCCAAGCCACCACCCGTGAAGGTTTCCGTATCGCTCACGACATCAGCGCCTACAGCTTCGTGGCCCTGGCCAAAGCCGGCCGCGATCTGATGAAGGGCCGCAATGGCAGCTTGCTGACCCTGTCGTACCTGGGCGCCGAGCGCACCATGCCGAACTACAACGTAATGGGCATGGCCAAGGCCAGCCTTGAGGCCGGCGTCCGTTACCTGGCCCGCAGCCTCGGCCCGGAAGGTACACGCGTCAACGCCGTATCGGCTGGCCCGATCCGTACCCTCGCGGCGTCGGGGATTTCGAACTTCCGCAAAATGCTGGCCGCGAATGAGGCGCAGACTCCACTGCGTCGCAACGTGACCATTGAAGAAGTGGGTAACGCTGGCGCGTTCTTGTGCTCTGACCTGGCGTCCGGTGTCAGCGGCGAGATCATGTACGTCGACGGTGGTTTCAACACCACGGCGATGGGTGATCTGGAAGGTTGATGGTTGCTTGCCCGTTTTCAGCGTGATGACGCTCTGAAAACGGGCGCAAGACCTGTAAGCGCTGGCTAGCTGGCGAAAGCGGTGGATCAGACGGCCCTGAGGCTTAATGATCTGCCGTTTTTTTTGCCTTGGGTTTGTCAGTCAGGTTCGGCGGCGTTCGTTAGAGTCGGCCTAACGGCCTCGGGTTTCGCCTTCGGCGAGTTACTTGGAAAAGCACCCCAAGTAACCAAGGGTGCTTGCTCCCGGTTTGGCCCGACTTCGTCGGGTTCCCTCACTCCGACGACGCTCCGTGGGCCCGCGCCGAACCGACATCCATGTCCTAGCGGCGCTCTCGCGGCATCCATGCCGCTCGGCCCACTCCGCGTCGTCTGCGTTCGGCCTGCACCCAAGTCGCGATAGGTGTCGTCTGGGCGTTATGTGCTTGAAGATCAAGATCAAGATCTAGATCAACAGCAACAGCTTCCCGGCTAAAGCCGGTCCTACAATTGAAATGCGTTCAGCCTGTGGGACCGGCTTTAGCCGGGAAGGCGTCAGGTGCTACAACGCAAATGTGAGGGTGTCCAAACTGGCCTCTTCCCGGCTAAAGCCGGTCCCACTAAAAAGCACACTTCGTCCCCTGTAGGACCGGCTTCAGCCGGGAAGCCTTTGATCTGCTTTTGATCTGCTTTTGATCTTCGAACACAGAAAGCTCAGACACCGCAGAACGCGACTTGGGTGCAGGCTGAACGCAGGTCTCGCGTAGTGGGCCGAGCCGCATGGATGCGGCGAGAGCGCCGTCAGGACATGGATGTCCGTTCGGCGCGGGCCCACGGAGCGAGACCGGAGTGAAGGAACCCCGACGCAGGAGGGGCCCAACCAGGAGCACAAGCCCTTGGTTACTTGGGGCTTTTTCAAGTAACTCGCCGAAGGCGAAACAGTCTGCCCCTAGGCAGACGCTCTTGATCTTGCCCCACCCCAGCGAATACAAAAAAGCCCCGACTCTCGCGAGTCGGGGCTTTCTGTTAACAGCTTCCTGCGTCGATCAATATTTCTCGATCTTCGCCGCTGCTTCCAACTGCTTACGGTAGGCCGCGAAATCCTGCTGCCCCTCACGGGATGACAGGAAACGACGGTACTGGCTCTTCTCCTCATCCGACGCCGGCGCCGCCTGATTCACGCCATTCAGACGCACAATCACAAAACTGCCATCCGCCGCCGTCAGGCTGCCATATACCGGCTTGTCCTTGCCTTCAGGCTTCGGCATACGGAACACCGCCTGCAGCACCTGAGGATCGACACCTTCCTGGCTGCGTGAGGCCGCTTCCACGACCTTCCAGCTCTGACCTTCCTGCTTGGTCGCCGCATACGGCACCTTGCCGTCACGCAGGCCGGTCAGGAGCGCCTCGCCCTTGGCCTTGACCGCATCGCTGGCATGTTCTTTCGCCAGTTGCGCACGAATCGGCGCCGACACCGCCTCCAGTGGCAATTGCTCCGGCTGGCGGTGCTCCTTGGCATGCACCACCACCACAGTCTCCGGATCCAGTTCCAGCGCAGAACTGTTGGAACCCTCTTCCATCACTTCCGGACTGAACGCCGCTTGAATCACCGCGCGGTTGGCTGCAATCCCTTCGCCACCCTCGCGACCGAAGGGCGCGGTCGTCTGCACTTTCAGACCCAGATCCTGAGCCGGTTGAGACAGGTCGGACGCTTCGAACGCAGCGTCTTCAAGCTTCTTGCTCGCATCAACGAACTTCTGCTCGACCTGCTGAGACTTCAGCTCGTGGGTCAGCTTCTCCTTCAGGCTGGCGAACGTCGGCACCGACGGCGCTTCAACGCCCAGCAGCTTGATCAAGTGCCAGCCGAACTGACTGCGAACAGGCGCCGAAACCTGATCCTTGTTCAGCGCGTACAGTGCATCTTCAAAGGCCGGATCGTAGACGCCCTTGCCGGCGTAGCCCAAGTCACCACCTTTGGTCGACGAGCCCGGATCCTGAGAGAATTCTTTTGCCAACGCCGCGAAATCTTCGCCTTTGGCCACGCGCTGCTGGATCTCTTCGATTTTGGCTTTCGCCTGAGCATCCGTGGTCTTGTCGTTGACTTCGATCAGGATGTGCGCGGCACGGCGTTGCTCGGCCAGGTTGGCGATCTCTTTCTGATAGGCCGCTTGCAGGTCCTCGTCCTTCACCGAAACCTTGTCGAAGAAGGAAGACTTCTTCAGTTCGATGTAGTCGAGCACCACTTGCTCAGGGCTCAGGAACTCTTTCGCGTGTTGATCGTAGTGCGCCTTGATCTCGTCGTCGGTGACTTTAACGCTCGACGGATCGGCCGGAAGGGTCAGCGTAGCGAAATCGCGGGTCTGTTTTTCCAGGCGGGCGAACGCGTCGACCTGGGCGTCAGTCACGAACGCACTGCCGCCGATGCCGGCACGAATCTGACCGATCAACATTTCCTGACCCAGAATCTGGCGGAATTGCAGGCGGGTGTAACCAAGCTGGCGAATGACCTGATCGAAGCGATCGGCATTGAATTTACCGTCGACCTGGAATTCCGGCGTCAGCAACATCTGCTGATCCAGCGCAGCTTCGGAGAAGCCGAATTTGGAATCAGCGGCGCCCTGCAACAGCAGCTTGCGATCGATCAGGCCTTTGAGGGCCGAGTCACGCAGCATCTTTTCGTTGAGCATCGCAGGATCGAAATCCTTGCCCAGCTGTTGCATCAGTTGGCGGCGCTGCATTTCAACCGCTTGACCCAGTTCAGCCTGGGTGACTTCCTCGCCATTGACCTTCGCAGCGTCCTGAGAATGGCTGGTGGCCCGAAAAATGGCATCGAAGCCGGTCAGGGCCATCAGGGCGATGATGACCCCGATGATGGTTTTGGCAATCCAGCCCTGTGAATTGTCCCTGATATTCTGCAGCATGTATCCCCCAGAGGGTTGTACTCGACTCACCAGGCTGCTGCACACGGTAACGCGGAGCGTGGGTTGAATCCGGATAGAAGAAAGGCGCATCCGAGGATGCGCCTTCTCGTAACTTGCAGAGCGGACGGGGTTCGATGTGCGTTCCCCGAGTGACAGTCCAGCGCTTGACCAACCGCACGTACCGCTTCACGCCCCGAACAGAGATAACGCTGTCCTGGACGGGCAAAGTAAAAAGAAACTTAGTTGACGGCTTCTTTCAGAGCTTTACCGGCTTTGAAGCCTGGTTTCTTGGCCGCTGGAATTTCCAGGGTTTTACCGGTCTGAGGGTTACGGCCGGTACGGGCAGGACGATCAGTGACGGAGAAAGTGCCGAAGCCCACCAGTACAACAGAGTCGCCAGCCTTGAGAGCGCCAGTGACGGATTCGATTACAGCGTCCAGCGCACGGCCAGCAGCAGCTTTCGGGATGTCAGCGGATGCGGCGATGGCATCAATCAGTTCCGACTTGTTCACTCTAAGTCCCCTTATATATTTGAGTATTTCTAAGTTTTTTTTGGTGTAACCAAACGAACACTGAGCGGCCTGAACAGGCTTGAAGAGCCGCTTTATAGCAAGGGCCCCAAAAACCTGTCAAGGAAGGCCTCCCAGACTAATGCGTGCTGATCCTCTCCTTGGCGTCAGACTCGCGCTTTTCATCCTTGGCAACCATCTCGGGAGCCACATCCGGCAAGGGCTGCGGCGCGTATTGCAGCGCAATTTGGAGGACCTCGTCAATCCATTTAACCGGTTTGATCTGCAGGTCTGCCTTGATGTTGTCCGGAATCTCCTTCAGATCACGAACGTTCTCTTCCGGGATGATCACTGTCTTGATGCCACCACGGTGAGCGGCCAGCAATTTCTCCTTGAGACCACCGATAGCCAGCACCTGTCCACGCAGGGTGATTTCACCCGTCATGGCGATGTCAGCACGGACAGGAATCCCCGTCAGGGCCGACACCAGTGCCGTGCACATGCCTACGCCTGCGCTTGGGCCGTCTTTTGGCGTCGCACCTTCGGGCATATGGATGTGCGTGTCGCGCTTCTCGTGGAAGTCCAGAGGAATGCCCAGGCTCTTCGCACGGCTGCGCACAACAGTCAGCGCCGCCGTGATCGATTCGACCATGACATCGCCCAGCGAGCCGGTCTTGATCAACTGACCCTTGCCCGGAACAACTGCCGCTTCGATGGTCAGCAACTCGCCACCCACCTGCGTCCAGGCCAGACCGGTCACCTGACCGACCTGATCCTGCTGCTCGGCCAGGCCATAACGGAATTTGCGCACGCCCAGGAAGTTCTCGAGCATATCCGCCGTAACAACCACGGAAAAACGCTTCTCGTGGGCGTGTTCCTTGACCGCCTTGCGGCATACCTTGGCGATCTGACGCTCAAGGCTACGCACGCCCGCTTCACGGGTGTAGTAGCGGATGATGTCGCGGATCGCCTCGACTTCGAACTCGATCTCCCCTTTCTTCAAGCCGTTGGCAGCGATCTGCTTGGGCGAGAGATACTTGGTCGCGATGTTGATCTTCTCGTCTTCGGTGTAGCCGGGCAGACGGATGACTTCCATACGGTCGAGCAGCGCCGGCGGAATGTTCATCGAGTTGGCGGTACACAGGAACATCACGTCGGACAGGTCGTAATCGACTTCCAGGTAATGGTCGTTGAAGTTGTGGTTCTGCTCGGGGTCAAGCACTTCCAGCAACGCCGACGCCGGGTCACCACGCATATCGCTGCCCATCTTGTCGATTTCATCGAGCAGGAACAGTGGATTGCGAACGCCGACCTTGGTCATCTTCTGGATCAGACGACCTGGCATCGAACCGATGTAGGTGCGACGGTGACCGCGAATTTCAGCTTCATCGCGCACGCCGCCCAGGGCCATACGCACAAACTTGCGATTGGTGGCGTGAGCGATCGACTCGGCCAGCGAGGTTTTACCCACGCCAGGAGGACCGACCAGACACAACACCGGGCCACGAATCTTCTTCACGCGCTTTTGCACGGCGAGGTATTCAAGGATCCGCTCTTTGACTTCTTCCAGACCGTAGTGGTCAGCGTCAAGGATGTCCTCGGCGCGGGCGAGGTCAAGACGCACCTTGCTCTGGGCCTTCCACGGCACCTGGACCAGCCAGTCGATGTAGGAGCGAACGACAGTGGCCTCCGCTGACATCGGCGACATCTGCTTGAGCTTGTTCAGCTCGGCGGTGGCTTTGGTCATTGCGTCCTTGGGCAGGCCGGCGGCATCGATGCGCTTTTTCAGCTCTTCAATTTCGTTGTGGCCTTCTTCGCTGTCACCGAGCTCCTTCTGAATGGCCTTCATCTGCTCATTCAGGTAGTACTCGCGCTGACTGCGCTCCATCTGCTTTTTCACGCGACCGCGGATGCGCTTCTCGACCTGGAGCAAGTCGATTTCGGCATCCAGCAACGCCAGCACGTGTTCGACACGGGCTGGCAGGTCAATGATCTCGAGGATCTCCTGCTTTTGCTCGATCTTCAGCGCCATGTGAGCAGCCATGGTGTCGACCAGACGACCCGGCTCATCGATGCTGTTGAGGGAGGAAAGCACTTCAGCCGGGACTTTTTTGCCCAGCTGTACGTATTGTTCGAACTGAGCCAGCAGGCTGCGAACGAAGACTTCGGATTCACGGTCCGGCGCGTCGACTTCATCGATCAACGCAACCTCGGCGCGGCAGTGGCCGTCCACCTCAATGAAGCGCTCGACCGAACCACGCTGCTCGCCTTCGACCAGCACCTTCACGGTACCGTCCGGCAGCTTTAACAGTTGCAGCACGGTGGCAACGGTGCCGACGTTGTACAACGCGTCTTCGCCGGGATCGTCGTCCGCCGGGTTTCGTTGCGCCAGTAGCAGGATCTGCTTGTCGCCGGTCATCGCCGCTTCCAGGGCCTCGATCGACTTCTCGCGCCCCACGAACAGCGGGATAACCATATGCGGGTAAACCACAACATCGCGCAATGGCAAGAGAGGCAGTTCAATGGTCGTCTTCATGATTTCGCCTCTACGGCGGCCTTCAGGCCATGGACAGATATAAATAAGCTGAAAATCAAGATGGGGGTACAACCTTAAAAAAACAAGCGCCGGGTTGAGTTAAAACGAAAGGATGCTTAAACACAGACCGGCTTCGAAAGAAACGCGAAAAGGGCCCGAGGGCCCTTTTCGTTTCCAGTCGCCCGGTACGTTGCCAGCAGGCTACGCGTCGGGTGCCGCCTTGGCAGGTGGCTCGCTGTTTTCGTAAATCAACAGCGGCTTGGAGGTGCCCTCGATCACGCTCTCATCGATCACCACCTTGCTCACGTCGGACTGCGACGGGATCTCGTACATGGTGTCGAGGAGAACGCCTTCAAGGATGGAGCGCAGACCGCGAGCACCGGTCTTGCGCTCAAGCGCACGACGGGCAACCGATTTCAACGCATCCGGGCGGAACTCAAGGTCCACGCCTTCCATCTCGAACAGCTTGCCGTATTGCTTGGTCAGCGCGTTCTTCGGCTCGGTCAGAATCTGCATCAGCGCAGCTTCGTCCAGCTCGTCCAGCGTCGCCAGTACAGGCAGACGACCCACGAATTCGGGGATCAGACCAAACTTGACCAGATCGTCAGGCTCGACTTCACGCAGGGACTCGCCGACCTTCTTGCCTTCTTCCTTGCTGCGCACTTCGGCGTTGAAGCCGATGCCGCCTTTCGTGGAGCGATTCTGGATGACCTTTTCCAGGCCAGAGAACGCACCGCCGCAGATGAAGAGGATATTGCGCGTGTCCACCTGCAGGAATTCCTGCTGCGGATGCTTGCGACCGCCTTGAGGCGGAACGGAAGCCACAGTGCCTTCAATCAGCTTCAACAAGGCCTGCTGCACGCCTTCGCCCGACACATCACGGGTGATGGAAGGGTTGTCGGACTTGCGCGAAATCTTGTCGATTTCGTCGATGTAGACGATACCCATCTGGGCCTTCTCGACATCGTAATCGCACTTCTGCAACAGCTTCTGGATGATGTTCTCAACGTCCTCACCCACATAACCGGCTTCGGTCAGGGTGGTGGCGTCAGCGATGGTGAACGGGACGTTGAGCAAACGAGCCAGCGTTTCCGCCAGCAGGGTCTTGCCGGAGCCCGTCGGGCCGATCAGCAGGATGTTGCTCTTGCCCAGTTCAACGTCGTCATTTTTCTTGTCACGCTGATTCAGTCGCTTGTAGTGGTTGTACACCGCTACTGCGAGAACCTTTTTGGCACGCTCCTGACCAATGACGTACTGGTCAAGGATGCCGCTGATTTCTTTAGGCGATGGCAGTTTATGCGCGCTGCTCTCGGCCTGTGCTTCCTGCACCTCCTCGCGGATGATGTCATTGCACAGGTCGACGCACTCGTCACAAACAAATACCGAGGGGCCGGCAATCAACTTGCGCACTTCATGCTGGCTTTTGCCACAGAAGGAGCAATAAAGCAGTTTGCCGTTGTCCTCGCCGTTGCGGGTGTCAGTCATTCGATCGATCCAATCCGGTAGGCTTGCAACACAAGATGAGGGCAATTGCTCGATTTTTCAAGTCCACAGGCGGCACGGATGTATCAGCCGCCCGGGATCATTGCCCGTCACGCAGTCATTTGGTCATTTGACGCCGATCGATGACCGAGTCCACCAGACCGTATTCAGCAGCGCGTTCTGCGCTCATGAAGTTGTCGCGGTTGGTATCGCGCTCAATCGCTTCCAGCGTCTGACCGGTGTGGTGCGCCAGCAGTTCGTTCAGACGTTGACGGATAAACAGGATCTCTTTGGCGTGAATGTCGATATCCGACGCCTGGCCCTGAAAACCGCCCAACGGCTGGTGAATCATGACGCGAGAGTTCGGCAGTGCGAACCGCTTGCCCTTGGCGCCACCGGCCAGCAGGAAAGCGCCCATGCTGCACGCCTGACCCATGACGGTCGTCGAAACGTCCGGCTTGATGAACTGCATGGTGTCGTAGATCGCCATGCCCGCAGTCACCGAACCGCCTGGGGAGTTGATGTAAAGATGGATGTCCTTGTCCGGGTTTTCCGCTTCAAGGAACAGCAACTGCGCCGAGATGAGGTTGGCCATGTAGTCTTCAACCGGACCGACCAGGAAGATGACGCGTTCCTTGAGCAGGCGGGAGTAGATGTCATAGGCGCGCTCGCCACGGGCGGACTGCTCGATAACCATCGGGACCAGGCCGCCAGCGGCCTGGATGTCAGAGTTCTGCTGAATATAAGAATTGCGGGACATGTCTCGCATTCACTCCCAAATAGTCATGTCTTGAATACGCATAAGCCAGCGCGAAGGCTGGCTTATGGTGTTTTCGAACGAGAGAAGGAAATCAGTCGGCTTGTGGAGCTTCAACCGGCTTGACTGCCTCTTCGTACGAGACCGCTTTGTCGGTCACGCTCGCTTTCTGCAAAACAGTATCCACAACTTGCTCTTCCAGCACAACCGAACGAACTTCGTTCATTTGCTGTTCGTTCTTGTAGTACCAGGCCACAACCTGCTCTGGCTCCTGGTAGGCGGAAGCCATTTCCTGGATCAGCTCGCGAACGCGGGTGTCGTCAGGCTTGAGGTCGAATTGCTTGACGACTTCAGCCACGATCAGGCCCAGTTCAACGCGGCGCTTGGCCTGCTCTTCGAACAGCTCTGCCGGCAGTTGGTCAGGCTTGATGTTGCCGCCGAACTGCTGAACAGCCTGAACGCGCAGACGGTTCACTTCGTTTTCCAGCAGCGCTTTAGGCACTTCGATCGGGTTGGCGGCCAGCAGACCGTCCATTACCTGATTCTTGACCTTGGACTTGATGGCCTGACGCAGCTCGCGCTCCATGTTCTTGCGAACTTCGGTGCGGAAGCCTTCGATGTTGGTTTCCTTGATGCCGAACTGTTTGAAGAACGTTTCGTTCAGTTCAGGCAGGGTCGGTGCCGACACAGTGTTGACAGTGACGGTGAACTCGGCGGTTTTGCCAGCCAGTTCCAGATTCTGATAATCCTCCGGGAAGGTCAGGTTCAGAACGCGCTCTTCGCCGGCTTTGGCGCCAACCAGACCGTCTTCGAAACCCGGGATCATGCGGCCCGAACCCAGCACCAGCTGAGTACCGGTGGCTGAACCGCCAGCGAACGCTTCACCGTCGATCTTGCCGACGAAGTCGATGTTCAGTTGGTCTTCATTTTGCGCAGCGCGGTCGGCTACTTCAAAGCTGACGTTCTGCTTGCGCAGGATTTCCAGCATGCTATCCAGGTCGGAATCAGCAACGTCAGCCGACAGACGCTCGACGGAAATGGACTCGAAACCGGCAACGGTGAACTCAGGGAACACTTCGAAAGTAGCGATGTACTCGAGGTCCTTGCCCTTTTCGAAGGTTTTAGGTTCGACGGAAGGTGCGCCGGCCGGGTTCAGCTTTTGCTCGACGACTGCTTCGTAGAAGGTCGCCTGGATCAGGTCGCCCAGTGCTTCTTGACGAGCACCGTCTTCGTAACGCTGGCGGATCACGCTCATAGGCACTTTGCCTGGGCGGAAGCCCGGGATCTTGGCTTTACGTGCGGTCTGCTGCAGACGCTTGTTGACTTCAGTCTCGATGCGCTCAGCGGGCACGCCAATGGTCATGCGGCGCTCGAGAGCGGAAGTGTTTTCAACAGAAACTTGCATGGATATTCCTCGTTGCACAGACGTTAGCCGGCCGTTTCCGACCCCAGAATCAAGGGCAAGCATTCTAGTGGGTCAAACTCAAGAAGTCACCCTACTGAACAAGGGTAAATAAAGTGGCATGCAGCCCGGGAATCGCAGACGAATGTTTCAACCTGCGGGAGGTGTCTGGAACGCACCTGATACGCCCCTATATAAAGGAAGCAAAAGGACGACCGAAACATGATCCAGTCCCTGGAAGCACACCGGACGAGCCCTGTGTCATGGACCCATCAAGCTCGCACCGCGTTAAAAAGCAGCACACTGAAACAAAAAAAGCCGCACTAGGCGGCTTTTTTTCGCCCCTCAACACCCGAGGTGTTGCGAGACTTGTAACTGGTGCGGACGGAGAGACTCGAACTCTCACACCTTTCGGCGCTGGAACCTAAATCCAGTGTGTCTACCAATTCCACCACATCCGCGTTTTGAAGCGCTTAAAGCAAAGGCGCCAGATCAAGAATCTGGCGCCTTTTCGAATATGGGGTGGACGAAGGGGATCGAACCCTCGACAACGGGAGTCACAATCCCGTGCTCTACCAACTGAGCTACGCCCACCATATTGCGTTGTAACCGACGCATTCAAACTGAATGCTACTTGTGCCAAAGCTGCCTAATGGCGCACCCGGCAGGACTCGAACCTGCGACCATCCGCTTAGAAGGCGGATGCTCTATCCAGCTGAGCTACGGGCACTTATTTCATTTGCCTTCGTGAGACTGCAAATTAAGAGCTTTCAATCACGCTGAGCCGATCTTAACTCTACCTGACTTATTCAACCTTTCGACCTGATCTACCGCTTCCGGCTTATCCTGTGTGGGGTTGTGCCCGACAAGTGCGACGAATCTTATAGACGGCCCAAAAGGTCGTCAACACTTTTTTCTAAAAAATTCAGTTAATTAAAGGGCTTAGCTTATTAAGCGGACCAACCGTCTTTGCCCTTGGGTCAGGTCATGCGAGAATGCGCGCTCTTTTTCCCTCCCCTTCCGATGGTTAATCACGCGTAATGACTGCAAAACTAATAGACGGCAAAGCGATCGCAGCCAACCTGCGCCAGCAGATCGCTCAACGAGTCGCCCAGCGTCGCGAGCAAGGCCTGCGCACGCCAGGCCTCGCGGTGATTCTGGTTGGCAGCGACCCGGCCTCTCAGGTTTACGTCTCGCACAAACGCAAAGACTGCGAAGAGGTCGGCTTCATCTCCCAGGCCTATGACCTGCCCAGTGAAACCACCCAGACCAAACTGACCGATCTGATCGACCGCCTCAATGACGATCCGGCCATCGACGGCATCCTGCTGCAACTGCCGCTGCCCGAGCATCTGGAATCTTCCAGCCTGCTGGAGCGCATCCGCCCGGATAAAGACGTCGACGGCTTCCACCCCTACAACGTGGGTCGTCTTGCCCAGCGCATTCCACTGCTGCGGCCCTGCACACCCAAGGGCATCATGACCCTGCTGGAAAGCACCGGTGTCGATCTGTACGGCAAGGACGCTGTCGTGGTGGGCGCGTCCAACATCGTCGGTCGTCCAATGGCGATGGAGCTGCTGCTGGCGGGCTGCACCGTGACCGTGACCCATCGTTTCACCCAGGATCTGGCCGGACACGTCGGTCGCGCCGATCTGGTGGTCGTGGCAGCGGGTAAGCCGGGCCTGGTCAAGGGCGAGTGGATCAAGGAAGGCGCCATCGTCATTGACGTCGGCATCAACCGTCAGGATGACGGCAAGCTGGTGGGCGATGTCGTGTATGAAACCGCCCTGCCCCGCGCCGGCTGGATCACGCCGGTGCCCGGAGGCGTCGGCCCGATGACCCGCGCCTGCCTGCTGGAAAACACGCTATATGCCGCAGAAACGCTGCACGGCTGATTTCCCAAGCCCTGAGCGCCAAAGCGCGCACATGAAAAACGGCACCCGAGGGTGCCGTTTTTTTATGCGCCGAACGTAGAAGCGTGCAGGTTACTTCTTCGCGGCTTCCCAGCTTTTCAAGAGATCCGAGTAAGCGATGGTTTCGCCCTTCGGTTTCTCGTTGGCCAGTTTGCGTTGTGGCGCGAGGAACGCACCGTTGCTCTTCTCGGCTTTGGTGTACCACTCTTCGGCCGAGGTTTCCGGGTTCATCTTCGGCGCGCAACCGCTTGGTTCCTGAACCTTGGAGCGCTCGATGCGGGTCATGATTGCATCCTGATCCTTGGCCAGACCGTCGAGGGCCGCCTGCGCGGTTTTCTCGCCGGTAACGGCTTCAGCCACGTGACTCCACCACAACTGAGCCAACTTCGGATAATCCGGAACGTTGGTGCCGGTTGGCGACCATTGCACACGGGCCGGGCTGCGGTAGAACTCGACCAGACCACCGAGTTTCGGCGCCAGGGCGGTCATCTCTTTGGAGTTGATGTCCGATTCACGAATCGGCGTCAGGCCCACGATGGTTTTCTTCAGCGAGACGGACTTCGATGTCACGAACTGCGCGTAGAGCCAGGCGGCCAGGCGTTTCTTCTCTTCGGTGGACTTGAGGAAGGTCCAGGAGCCCACGTCCTGATAACCCAGCTTCATGCCCTCTTTCCAGTAAGGACCCTTAGGCGATGGCGCCATCCGCCATTTCGGCGTGCCGTCGGCGTTCATGACCGGCAGACCTGGCTTGGTCATGTCAGCGGTGAAAGCGGTGTACCAGAAGATCTGCTGTGCGACGTTACCCTGGGACGGCACCGGACCGGACTCGGAGAAGGTCATGCCTGCCGCTTCAGGCGGCGCGTAGGCCTTGAGCCAGTCGATGTACTTCTGAGTGGCGTACACAGCGGCCGGGCCGTTGGTGTCGCCGCCGCGGGTGATGCTCGAACCGACCGGGTGGCACGCTTCAACACGAATGCCCCACTCGTCGACCGGCAGACCATTGGGCAAGCCTTTGTCGCCACTGCCGGCCATGGAGAACCAGGCATCGGTGAAGCGCCAGCCCAGGGACGGGTCTTTCTTGCCGTAGTCCATGTGGCCATAGACTTTCTTGCCGTCGAGTTCCTTGACGTCTTCGCTGAAGAACTTGGCGATGTCTTCATAGGCGGACCAGTTCACCGGCACGCCCAGCTCATAGCCGTATTTGGCCTTGAATTTCTCTTTCAGGTCAGGACGGTCAAACCAGTCGGCGCGGAACCAGTACAGGTTGGCAAATTGCTGGTCAGGCAGTTGATAAAGCTTGCCGTCCGGCGCGGTGGTAAAGGACGTACCGATGAAGTCCTTGAGGTCAAGCGTCGGAGAAGTGACTTTCGCCCCTTCCGGGCTGGCCATCAGGTCCGTCAGAGACATCGCCTTGCCGTAGCGGAAGTGCGTACCGATCAGATCGGAGTCGTTGACCCAGCCGTCGTAGATACTCTGGTTGGACTGCATGGCGGTCTGCAGTTTCTCGATCACGTCGCCTTCCTGCAGCAGGTCGTGGGTGACCTTGATGCCGGTGATTTCGGTAAACGCCTTGGCCAGGGTTTTGGATTCGTATTCATGGGTGGTCAAGGTTTCGGAAACCACCTTGATGTCCATGCCGCGGAACGGCTCGGCGGCCTTGATGAACCACTCCAGCTCCTTGAGTTTCTCGGCATCGGAGAGCGTGCTCGGCTTGAACTCGCTGTCGGCCCATTTCTTCGCCGCATCCTCGTACTGATCGGCCCATGCCGACACGCTCAAGCCACTGAGCATCACCATCGTTGCTACCGTCACACTATGTCGCAGCTTGTTTTTCTTATTGAACATAGACACCTCTTGTGTTGAATCTTATGTGATCCCGCGTTTCAACCTTCGTCATTCGCTTGCAGCAGGGGTACGTCTGCCTCCTGCTGGCAAAACCTTCTCAACCCCAACGCATCACCACCAACAGCCAGACCAGGGACAACCCGGAGGCCACCCAGATATCCCAGCTCGTCGCGCCGATGACCAGCAGATGCAGGTAGGCACTTCCGAGCAGGCCGATGAACAGACGATCGCCGCGCGTGGTGGCAATCGGCAGAAAACCGCGACGCTCAATACTCGCCGAACGCAGTTCCCAGGCCGTCATCGCTACCAGGATCGCAGCGATGGACGCAAAGAAAATAGCAGTTGGCAGGGTCCAGGACATCCACTCCATTTTTCGACTCCTCAGACACGACCAAGAGCAAAGCCCTTGACCACGTGATTACGAACGAACCAGATCACCAGCATGCCCGGCAGAATGGTCAACACCCCCGCCGCGGCCAGCACCCCCCAATCGATCCCCGACGCTGAAACGGTACGGGTCATGACCGCCGCGATCGGCTTGGCATTGACCGAAGTCAGCGTCCGCGCCAGCAGCAACTCGACCCAGGAGAACATGAAGCAGAAGAACGCCGTCACACCGATGCCCGAGCCAATCAGCGGGATGAAAATCTTGCCGAAGAACTTGGGAAAGCTATAGCCGTCGATGTAAGCCGTTTCGTCAATTTCCTTGGGAACCCCGGACATGAAGCCTTCCAGAATCCACACCGCCAGCGGCACGTTGAACAGGCAGTGCGCCAACGCTACCGCAATGTGCGTGTCGAACAGGCCGATGGACGAATACAGCTGGAAGAACGGCAGCAGGAAAACCGCAGGTGGTGCCATCCGATTGGTCAGGAGCCAGAAGAACAGGTGTTTGTCGCCGAGGAAACGATAGCGTGAAAACGCGTAGGCCGCAGGCAATGCGACGCTCAGCGATATCACCATATTCAGGCAGACGTAATACAGCGAGTTGATGTAGCCGCTGTACCAGCTTTCGTCGGTGAAGATCACCTTGTAGTTCGCCAGCGTGAAGTCCTGTGGGAACAGGGTCAGGCCGCCGAGAATTTCGGTGTTGGTCTTGAACGACATGTTGACCAGCCAGTAGATCGGCACCAGCAGAAACAGCAGGTAGATCCACAGCGGTATGAGCTTTTTGAACGACACTTTCTCGCGCTTGTTCATGGGCGCTCCTCAGTTCTTTTCGCTGTGGGTCATGGCGGTGTAGAACACCCACGACACCAACAGAATGATCAGGAAATACACCAGCGAGAACGCTGCCGCAGGGCCCAGGTCGAACTGGCCCAGCGCCATGGTCGTCAGGGTCTGGCTGAGGAAGGTCGTCGAGTTGCCCGGACCGCCACCGGTGAGTACGAACGGCTCGGTGTAGATCATGAAGCTGTCCATGAAGCGCAGCATCACCGCGATCAGCAGCACGCTCTTCATCTTCGGCAGCTGGATGTGTCGGAACACCGCCCAGTTCGACGCCCGATCAATTCGCGCGGCCTGGTAGTACACGTCCGGAATGGCGCGCAGACCCGAGTAGCACAGCAACGCCACCAGTGAGGTCCAGTGCCAGACATCGATGACCAGCACGGTCACCCAGGCGTCCGACGCATTGGCTGCGTAGTTGTAGCTGATGCCCAGCACATCGTTGAGGACCCAGCCCAGCAGACCGATATCGCCACGGCCGAAGATCTGCCAGATGGTGCCGACCACGTTGAAGGGGATCAGCAGCGGGATGGTCATGACGATCAGGCACACCGACGACCAGCGTCCCTTGGTCGGCATGGTCAGGGCGATGCCGATGCCCAGCGGGATTTCGATCAGCAGCACGCAGGCGGAGTAGATGAACTGGCGCAGCAGGGAGTCATGCAGGCGCGGGTCCTGCAGCACTTGCCGGAACCAGTCGGCGCCGACGAAGTAACGGCTGGACTGGTCGAAGATGTCCTGCACCGAATAGTTGACCACGGTCATCATCGGAATGATGGCGCTGAACGCCACCAGCAGGAACACCGGTAGCACCAGCCACCAGGCCTTGTTGTTTTGCACTTTAGTCATGGGACACCTCGCTGGCCGACAGTGTGTTCGTCGCGGCCTCCAGCAGAAATTCATCGGCGTAGAGCATCAGCCATTGCGCAGGGAAACTGACCCAGGCCTGACCCTGAGGCACGGGTTTGTCTTCCTGCAGGCGTACTTTCAACAGTTGGCCGGCCAGCTTGAGGGTGAGGATCTTGTAGGTCCCCAGGTCCTCGACGTAGGTGACTTCAGCCTGCATGGCGTCATCCACCGGGCCGTCCCAGACGTGCACGAACTCGGGACGAATCCCGACTTTCAACGTGCTCCATTTAGTGGCTGCCAAGCGCTGCTGCAAGGCGTCGGACAACGGCAGATGAATCCCGCCAAAGCCCACGCCGCCGGCTTCAGGCTTGACCTCGATGAGGTTCATGCCGGGGCTGCCGATGAAGTAGCCGACGAAGGTGTGGTGCGGCTTTTCAAACAGTTCGCGGGGGGTGCCGAACTGGACGATCTGGCCGCCGTACATCACCGCAATCTTGTCGGCGAAGGTCGAAGCCTCCAGCTGATCGTGGGTGACATAGACCATGGTGATGTTGAACTGCTCGTGAATCTGCTTGAGCTTGCGGCGCAGTTTCCACTTCAGGTGCGGGTCGATCACCGTCAGCGGTTCGTCGAACAGAATCGCTGACACGTCATCGCGAACCAGCCCGCGGCCCATGGAGACTTTCTGTTTTTCGTCAGCGGTGAGGCCTTTGGCTTTCTTCTTCAGCAACGGCTGCAGATCCAGCACGTCGGCGATTTCCTGCACCTTGATCTTCACTTTCGCTTCCGGCATGCCTTGATTGCGCAGCGGGAAGGCGAGGTTGTCGTACACCGTCATGGTGTCGTAGACCACCGGGAACTGGAAAACCTGAGCGATGTTGCGCTCTTCCGGCGACATGTCGTTGACCACGGTGGTGTCGAACAGGACCTTGCCTTCAGAAGGGCTGAGCAGGCCGGAGATGATATTGAGCAGGGTCGATTTGCCACAGCCGGACGGGCCGAGCAAGGCGTACGCGCCACCCTGCTCCCAGATGTGGGTCATTTCGCGGATGGCATAGTCTTCAGGGCCGGTCGGATTAGCGCTGTAGCTGTGCGCAAGTTGTTGCAAGCGGATCTCGGCCATCAGGCAACCCTCGCCATGCGCAGGCCCGGTGCCTGAATCAGGCCGCCCTGCTGATCGAATACGAACAGTTTGTGAGTCGGGATGTACACGCGAATCGACGTGTCCACGTCGTACTCGTGGACGCCCGGCAGATGCAGCACCAGCGAGAAATGCTCGTTGCGCACGTGCAGGAACGTTTCCGAACCACTGATTTCGGCGAGCTCGACGGTGACCGCCAGTTCGAGATCGTCATCGTTCGACGGCACCAGGCTCAGATGGCTCGGGCGCACGCCAAAGCGGTACTCGCCGTCGCCGATGGTGCGCAGGTCGACGTTCAGCGGAAAGTGCACGAAGTTGGCGAAGCTGACTTCGTTGCCTTCGATACGGCCTGGCATCAGGTTGATCGGCGGCTCGGAGAACAGCTCGGCGGCCAGCACGGTTTTCGGCTGGTGATACACCTCGGGCGTTCGGCCGCTCTGGATCACGCGACCTTCGTGCAGAATCGTGGTAGTCCCGCCCAGCGCCAGCGCTTCGTTCGGCTCGGTGGTGGCATAGATAGCGATGGTATTGCGCGTCTCGAACAGCTGGCGCATTTCCTGACGCAGCTCTTCGCGCAGCTTGTAGTCGAGGTTGACCAGCGGCTCATCGAACAGAATCAGTTCGGCGTCCTTGACCAGTGCCCGCGCCATCGCCGTGCGCTGCTGCTGGCCGCCGGACAATTCGAGGGGGTGACGGCTGAGGAATTTTTCGATGCGCAGCATCTTCGCGGTTTCGCGGACGCGGCGGTCGATTTCATCCTTCGACATCTTCGCCTGGCGCAGCGGCGAGGCGATGTTGTCGTAGACGGTCATGCTCGGATAGTTGATGAACTGCTGATACACCATGGAGACGTTGCGATGACGCACCGCGACCTGGGTGACATCTTTGCCATTCATCAGTACTCGGCCGCTGTCTGGCTTGTCCAGACCGGCCATCAAGCGCATCAGGCTGGTTTTGCCTGATAAGGTGCGCCCCAGCAATACGTTGAATGAGCCGGGTTCAAAGCTCAGCGAAGCATCGTCGATCCAGATCTGACCGTCGACGGCGCGGCTGACGTGCTCAAGCGTGAGAGACATGGCGTGCCCTTTTTATTTGTTTTGTTCGGGGTGTTGCGTGTGTGCCGTATGGCAGGTCGTGACATCCGTTGACCGATTGTGCTGACCGCTTGTTGGATAGCGACAATCGTGCCAACCGGCCTGCTCAGGCGCTTTCTGGCTGAAATGCGCGGACTAGAGCGGTTGCGACAATTTGCCGCAGAGATCGGCATTCGTTGATGAACATAAATGAACAGGAAAGGCTGAACACCTGAACAAAATGAACATTGACTTTGAACAATCCTGAACAACAATGGGTGGACGTTTTCGAGCAGGGATGCTCTGCCTAGCGGCATCTCGACAACAATAAATAAAAAGTACTCGGACGGAGCCATTTCATGGCCACAGCAGGCGCATCCCCCAGCCACGACACCATCATTCAGGACTCGTGGGCCCGTTGCCGCGAGTTCGGCCTCGACCACCAGTCACGGCCGTCCTTTGGCCGCCTGCCCGATCAGCAGGTTTCGCAACTGCTCGAGCGCCATCATTCACTGGTGCAGACCACCCATCAGCAAGTGCTGCCCTTCTACGAGAACATCCTGAGCAATTCCAATTGCCTGATTTTGCTCGCCGATCATCAGGGCCAAGTGCTCAATTCCTGGGGCAACAAGCGCTTCGTCGAGCCAGATCAACAACCGGGTTTCGTCGCCGGGGCCAGCTGGCTGGAGCAAGGCGCCGGCACCAATGCCATTGGCACGGCCCTGGCGTGTGAACAGGCTGTTCACATTGAGCACGATGAACACTTTCTCAAGGCCAACCGTTTCATGACCGGGTCGGCAGCGCCGATTTTCGATGCGTCGCGGCGGATGATCGCGGTGCTCGACGTGTCCAGCGACAGCTTTCTGCCGCCCTCCCACACCCTTGGGATGGTCAAGATGATGGGCCAGACCATCGAAAACCGGTTGATCCTCGACCAATTTCAGCACAGCCATTTCCAGCTGGTGTTCAATACCGGCCTGAACAACCTCGACAGCCAGTGGGCCGGGCTGCTGGTGTTCGACGAAAGCGGCCGGGTGCTCTGTGCCAACCGCCGCGCCGACAACCTTTTGGGCGTCAGCCTGCTCAACGCCAACATCGAAAACCTGTTCAAGGCGCCGATCGCCGACCTGCTTGATCAACCGGAAGGCCAGCCTTTCCCGCTTCAGGCCTCTGGCCACAACCGTTTTCATTGCGTGCTGAAGCGGCCGAAGGCGCCGGTGCTGAAGCTCAGAACGGTGCCGGTGCCAATTCCGGTGCAAGCACCGGTTGTGTCACGGTCGGTCACCGTTGGCGCCATTGAGCCAGGGCTGGGTGATGAGCGGGTTGAGAAAGCCGCGCGCCAAGGTCAGCGACTGCTGGAGAAGAACGTCCCGCTGTTGATCCTCGGCGAAACAGGCGTAGGCAAGGAAGTGTTCGTCAAGGCCCTGCACCGTGCCAGCTCCCGCGCCGATCAGCCCATGATTGCCGTGAACTGCGCAGCGATCCCGTCGGAACTGGTCGAGGCCGAGTTGTTTGGCTATGAAAAAGGCGCGTTCACCGGCGCCCACCATAAAGGCAGCATCGGGCTCATCCGCAAGGCCGACAAAGGCACGCTGTTCCTCGATGAAATCGGCGACATGCCGCTCCCGGTTCAGGCGCGCTTGCTGCGGGTGTTGCAGGAACGGTGCGTGCAGCCGGTGGGCAGCAGCGAGTTGTACCCGGTGGACATCCGGGTGATTTCCGCGACCCATTGCTCACTGCGCGAACATGTGCAGAACGGGCGGTTTCGTCAGGATTTGTACTACCGCATCAGCGGCCTGAACCTGGAGTTGCCGCCGTTGCGGGATCGCAGCGACAAACCCGCGCTGGTGCGTGCCATTTGGGAGCAGCACCGCGAACCGCAGCAGACCGCGGGGTTTGAGCCGCAGGTGATGGAGTTGTTCGAACGGCACCCGTGGCCGGGGAACCTGCGGCAGTTGAGCAACGTGATTCAGGTGGCGTTGGCGCTGGCCGACGATCAGCCGATTTCCACCGAGCATCTGCCGGAAGACTTTTTTGCGGACCTGGCAATGGGCTGCGAGCGCGTCGAAACAGAGACAGTGCTCAACCGAAAGTCTGCGCTGGACACGCCAGAGGAACTGAGTGAGCTGTTGCAGGCCGCGGGCGGGAATATATCGCAGCTGGCGAAGCGGCTGGGGGTGAGCCGGAATACGCTGTACAAGCGGCTGCGGGAACAGGGGTTTTGATTGGGGTTTTTCGCTAGCGCGTCTGGCGCGCAGACTTCATCGTTCCCGCGCTCCGCGTGGTAACCCCGCCCGCGACGCTCCGCGTCAGAGAAGACGCGGAGCGTCTGGCGATGCATTCCCACGCGGAGCGCGGGAACGATCATCAACAATCACCGCAGATGTAACGGGTGACAGATGAAATGTGGGAGCGAGCTTGCTCGCGAAGAGGCGGTTACAGTCGCTACATCTTCATTGGCTGAAAAGCTGCCTTCGCGAGCAAGGTGGAGCGCCATCCCGGCCGCTCCCACATCAACCGTGTGCGCGGCTGATCAGTCCGCCAAGCGCCAGGTCGTGCTGCCTTTGCTGTCTTCCAGCACCACGCCCATGGCGGTGAGTTGATCGCGGATGCGGTCGCTCTCAGCCCAGTTCTTGTCGACGCGCGCTTGCAGGCGGGCGGCGATCAAGGCTTCGACTTCGGCAGCGTCCACACGACCTTCGGCGCCGGCGCGCAGGAAGTCATCGGCTTCCAGTTGCAACACGCCCAACACGCTGGCCAGTTCCTTCAAGCGCGCCGCCAGACCTGCCGCTGCGTTGACATCGCTGTCGCGCAGACGGTTGATCTCGCGGACCATCTCGAACAGCACGGCGCACGCTTCCGGGGTCCCGAAGTCGTCGTTCATCGCCGTCGAAAAACGCTCGACGTACGCCTCGCCACCCGCAGGCTCGGCGACCGGCAGACCCTTGAGCGCGTGATAGAACCGCTCCAGCGCGCCTTTGGATTCCTTCAGACTGTCTTCTGAATAGTTGATCGCGCTGCGGTAGTGGCTCGACACCAGCAGGTAACGCACCACTTCCGGGTGGTATTTATCCAGCACGTCGCGAATGGTGAAGAAGTTGTTCAAAGACTTGGACATCTTCTCGCCATTGATGCGGATCATGCCGCAGTGCAGCCAGGCGTTGGCGTAGGTCTTGCCGGTCGCGGCTTCGCTCTGGGCAATCTCGTTTTCGTGGTGCGGGAATTCGAGGTCGCTGCCGCCGCCATGAATGTCGAAGGTCTCACCCAGGCAGCAGGTGGACATCACCGAGCACTCGATGTGCCAGCCCGGACGCCCTGCGCCCCACGGCGATTCCCAGCTCGGCTCGCCCGGCTTGACGCCTTTCCACAGCACGAAGTCCAGCGGGTCGTCCTTGGCTTCGTCGACCTCGATCCGCGCACCGATGCGCAGGTCTTCGATCTTCTTGCGCGACAGCTTGCCGTAGCCGAGGAATTTGCCGACGCGGTAGTAAACGTCGCCATTGCCCGGTGCGTAGGCGTAACCCTTGTCGATCAGGCGCTGGATCATGTCGTGCATGCCGCCGATGTAATCGGTGGCTCGCGGTTCCATGTCCGGCTTGAGGATGTTCAGCCGCGCTTCGTCCTCGTGCATCGCGTCGATCATGCGCGCGGTCAGGGCGTCGAACGCCTCGCCGTTTTCACGGGCGCGGTTGATGATCTTGTCGTCGATGTCGGTGATGTTGCGCACGTAGGTCAGGTCGTAGCCGCTGAAACGCAGCCAGCGGGTCACGACGTCGAACGCCACCATGCTGCGGCCGTGGCCCAGGTGGCAGTAGTCGTACACGGTCATCCCGCAGACGTACATGCGCACCTTGTTGCCATCCAGCGGTTTGAAGACTTCTTTGCTCTTGCTGAGCGTGTTGTAGATAGAAAGCACGTTGCCTACCTTAGCTCCACGAATCGCGGAGCGTCACAGTCCGGTTAAAGACCGGATGACCGGGTTTCGAGTCCTTCAGATCCGCGCTGAAATAGCCTTCGCGTTCGAACTGGAAACGGTCTTCCGGCTGAGCGTCAGCCAACGACGGTTCAGCGCGACAACCGGTCAACACCTGCAAGGAGCCCGGGTTGATGTTGTCCAGGAAGGTCTTGCCCTCTTCTGCTTTCTCAGGGTTCGCCGAGAGGAACAGACGGTCGTACAGACGCACTTCGCATTCGATGCTTTCCGCTGCCGGCACCCAGTGCACAACGCCTTTGACCTTGCGGCCTTCAGGGTTCTTGCCGAGGGTTTCCGGGTCGTAGGAGCAGCGCAGCTCGACGATGTTGCCGTCGGCGTCTTGGATCGCTTCGTCGGCGCGAATCACGTAGCTGCCACGCAGGCGCACTTCGCCGTTGGGCTCCAGACGCTTGTAGCCCTTCGGCGGCTCTTCCATGAAGTCTTCACGGTCGATGTAGATCTCGCGGGAGAACGGCAGCTTGCGCACGCCGAGCTCTTCCTTCTGCGGATGGCGCGGCAGTTCGAGGTGGTCGACCTGGCCTTCCGGGTAATTGGTGATCACGACTTTCAACGGACGCAGCACGCACATGGCGCGCGGGGCGTTGTGGTCCAGGTCCTGACGAATACTGAATTCCAGCATGCCGAAATCGACCACGCCGTCGGAACGGTTGGTGCCGATCATTTCGCAGAAGTTGCGGATCGACGCCGGGGTGTAACCGCGACGGCGGAAGCCCGAGAGCGTCGACATGCGCGGATCGTCCCAGCCATGCACGTGCTTTTCATCGACCAGTTGCTTGAGCTTGCGCTTGCTGGTGATGGTGTAGTTCAGGTTCAGGCGCGAGAACTCGTACTGGCGCGGCTTGCACGGCACCGGCAAGTTGTCGAGGAACCACTCGTAGAGCGGGCGATGGCTCTCGAATTCCAAAGTGCAGATCGAATGGGTGATGCCTTCGATGGCGTCCGATTGACCGTGGGTGAAATCGTAGATCGGGTAGATGCACCACTTGTCACCGGTCTGGTGGTGGTGGGCGTGACGAATGCGGTAGAGGATCGGATCGCGCAGGTTCATGTTCGGCGACGCCATGTCGATCTTGGCGCGCAGGACGCGGGCGCCGTCTTCGAACTCGCCGGCTTTCATGCGGCTGAACAGGTCGAGGTTTTCTTCGACGCTGCGATCGCGAAACGGGCTGTTCTTGCCCGGCTCGGTCAGGGTGCCGCGGTATTCTCGGGCCTGCTCGGGGGTCAGGTCATCGACATAGGCCTTGCCCGTCTCGATGAGATGGACCGCCCAGGCGTACAGCTGGTCGAAGTATTGCGAGGCATAACGCACTTCGCCGGACCACTCGAAGCCCAGCCATTTGACGTCGGCTTCGATGGCATCGATGTATTCCTGGTCTTCCTTCGCCGGATTGGTGTCGTCGAAGCGCAGATGCGTGACGCCGCCAAATTCCTGAGCCAGACCAAAGTTGACGCAGATCGACTTGGCATGACCGATGTGCAGGTAGCCGTTGGGCTCCGGCGGGAAGCGGGTCACGATCTGGGTGTGCTTGCCCGAATCCAGGTCTGCCTGCACGATGGGGCGCAGGAAGTTGGTTGGAATGGCAGGGCCTGCCTTGGAATTCGCAGCGGCATCTTGAGTGGGCTTGCTCATAGGATCCTTGTACGGGTCGCGGCCAGGAAGGCCGGTTAAATCAAAGCGCCTATCATAGCCGAAGCTGTCAAGCCCCTGACAGCGCGCTGTGACAAAACTGCCGAGATGGACCTGTACCCAGCGAGAACCGCCGGGGCAATCGCGACTACCCGAGCGACGGCGGCCCTCTGTAAACTGCGAGCCTGGTGTGATCAAAGGAACAGGCCTCGCACCCCGATGGCCGACTGCTGCGATCACCGCCCCTCACCACAGACTTCAAAGAGCGAGCTGACCATGTCGAAAGTAAAGCTGACCACCAACCACGGTGAAATCGTTCTGCAACTGAACGCAGAGAAGGCGCCGCTCACGGTCGCCAACTTCATCGAATACGTCAAAGCCGGCCACTACGAAAACACCGTATTCCACCGTGTGATCGGCAACTTCATGATCCAGGGCGGCGGCTTCGAGCCCGGCATGAAAGAGAAGAAAGACAAGCGCCCGAGCATCCAGAACGAAGCCGACAACGGCCTGCCGAACAAGAAGTACTCAGTGGCCATGGCCCGGACCATGGAGCCCCATTCAGCCTCGGCGCAATTCTTCATCAACGTCGCCGACAACGATTTCCTCAACCACAGCGCCAAGACCGTGCAGGGCTGGGGTTACGCCGTGTTCGCTGAAGTGGTTGAGGGCACTGACGTGGTCGACAAGATCAAGGGCGTCGCTACCACGTCCAAGGCGGGTCATCAAGACGTGCCAGCTGACGACGTGATCATCGAGAAAGCCGAGATCGTTGAGTGATATTGCTGATCTCCGATCTGCACCTGGAGGAGGGACGCCCGGACATTACCCGGGCGTTTCTCGGTCTGCTGAATGGGCGCGCTCGTGGGGCCGAGTCGCTGTACATCCTCGGGGACTTTTTCGAGGCCTGGATTGGCGATGACGCCATGTCGCCCTTCCAGCGATCGATCTGCCAGGCGTTGCGCGTATTAAGCGACAGCGGCACGCGGGTGTTCCTGATGCATGGCAATCGCGACTTCATGATCGGCCAGGGGTTTTGCAAGGCGGCGGGCTGCACGCTGCTCAAGGACCCGAGCGTCGTGAATTTCAACGGCGAACCGGTGCTGCTGATGCACGGCGACAGCCTGTGTACGCGGGACGAAGCCTACATGCGTATGCGCCGTTATCTGCGCCATCCGCTGACGCTGTGGGTGCTGCGGCATCTGCCGTTAAGCACCCGGCACAAGCTGGCCCGCAAGCTACGCAGCGAAAGCCGCGCGCAGACGCGGATGAAGGCCAACGACATTGTCGACGTCACGCCGGACGAAGTGCCGCGGGTGATGAACGAGTCAGGCGTTAAGACGCTGATCCACGGGCACACTCATCGGCCCGCGGTTCACCAGGTCGAGCTCGGCGGAATCACGGCGCAGCGCATCGTGCTGGGGGATTGGGATCGCGAGGGGTGGTTGCTGCAGATCGATGGATCGGGCTTTCATCTGGAGTCGTTTGCGTTCGAGGCCTGACAGTCAGGACTGAACATCGACGATTGTCGGACGGGGAACCTGTGGGAGTGAGCTTGCTCGCGAAAAGGCCAGTACATTCGCTGCATCTTTAGCGGCTGAAATACCGTCTTCGCGAGCAAGCTCGCTCCCACAGGAACGATGTCTGACGCCGACAGCGCGGCGTCAATCAATGCCCTCCCCCAGGCGCCGCCTTCGCGGTAAACGGCGGTTTAGCCAGCCAGATGATCAGGATCAGCGACAGGAAGATCCAACCCATCATGTAGAAATAGTCCACCGTGGACATCATGTAGGCCTGACTGGTCACCATCGAATCGAGCTGTGCATACGCCTGATTGCTCGCCCCGCCCAGGGTCTCCAGCGCATGCCGCGTTGTCGGCTCGTAGGCGTTCACGTTTTCGCTCAGATACGCATGATGCTGATTGGCGCGGCGGATCCAGATCCAGGTGGTCAACGACGCTGCGAAGCTGCCGCCCAGGTTACGCAGGAACGTCGCCAGCCCCGAGCCGTCGGCAATCTGCGACGGCGGCAGGTCCGACAGCAGGATGCTCAAGGTCGGCATGAAGAACAGCGCCACGCCTGCCCCCATGAACAACTGCACCAGCGCGATGTGGGTGAAATCCACCTGACTGGTGAAATCCGCACGCATGAAGCAGCTCAGGCCGATCGCCAGAAACGCCAGACCGGCCAGCAGACGCAAGTCGAACTTATGCGCGTAACGGCCCACAAAGGGCGACATCAACACCGGCAGCACGCCCAGTGGCGCCACCGCCAGCCCTGCATAGGTCGCCGTATAACCCATCTGCGTTTGCAGCCACTGCGGCAGAATCAGGTTGATCCCGAAGAACCCCGCATAGCCCGCCACCAGACAGATCGTCCCGTAGCGAAAGTTGCGGAACGCAAACAGCCGCAGGTTGACCACGGGATGGTCATCGGTCATTTCCCAGATGACAAATGCCGCCAGGCCAATCGCCGAAATCGCCGAACCGATAATGATGAAATTCGACTCGAACCAGTCCAGGTCATTGCCTTTGTCGAGCACGATCTGCAGCGCGCCCACGCCGATGATCAGCGTGATAAGCCCCACGTAGTCCATGGGCTGGCGACTGGTGCTGACCGGTCGCGTGGCCATCTGCTGACGCACGACGAACGCCGCGAACAGACCGATCGGCACGTTGATGAAGAAGATCCACGGCCAGCTGTAACTGTCGGTGATCCAGCCGCCGAGAATCGGCCCGGCGATCGGCGCCACAACCGTCACCATCGCCAGCAATGCCAATGCCATCCCCCGTTTCGCGGGGGGATATACGGCAATCAGGAGCGTCTGGGTCATCGGGTACAACGGCCCGGCGACCATGCCCTGCAATACCCGAAAGCCCACCAACTCAGGCATCGAGGTGGAAATGCCGCAGAGGAACGAAGCGGTCACGAACAGCAGCGTGGCCCATAGAAACAGCTTCACTTCGCCGAAGCGCCGGCTCAGCCAGCCGGTCAGCGGCAGCGCGATGGCGTTACTGACCGCGAACGAGGTGATGACCCACGTGCCCTGCTCCGAACTCACACCGAGGTTACCGGAAATGGTCGGCAAGGCCACGTTGGCGATGGTCGTGTCGAGCACTTGCATGAAAGTCGCCAGCGACAGGCCGATGGTGGTCAGCAACAGGCTTGGCGGCGTGAAAGAAGCGGGAGCGTTATTACTCATCGCGAATCCTTTGACACTCGAAGATCACTCCGGCCAGCAGACGCAGGCCGGGGCAAATGGATTGGCGAATCAGCGCTGGGCCGTCTTGCCGCTGGTTGACGCGCTGTTCTCGTGGATCACGCGGGCAATCATCGTGTCGGCGTCGGCCAGTTGTTTGGCGTAGACATCGGTGGTGAACAGCGGTTGCTTCGGCGGTTGCTGCGCCAGCACCGGACCGCTCTGGTCGTGCAGGTTGACGTCAACGGTGGTCGACAGGCCGATGCGCAGCGGGTGCTTGGCCAGTTCGTCGGCGTTGATGTGAATCCGCACCGGCACACGCTGGACGATCTTGATCCAGTTACCGGTGGCGTTCTGCGCGGGCAGCAACGCAAACGCACTGCCGGTACCGGCGCCGACGCTGTCCACGGTGCCGCTGTACTTGATGTCGCCGCCGTACAGGTCTGCTTCAATGTCCACCGGCTGGCCGATGCGCATCTGGCCCAGCTGGGTTTCCTTGAAGTTGGCGTCGATCCACAGCTGGTCGAGAGGAATCACCGCCATCAGCGCAGTGCCCGGCTGAACCCGCTGGCCCAGCTGCACGGTGCGCTTGGCGACGTAACCGGTGACCGGCGCAATCAGCGTACTGCGCGCGTTGCTCAGGTAGGCCTGGCGCAGTTGCGCGGCCGCCGATTTGACGTCCGGGTGCGAGGAAACCTGGGTGTCGTCCACCAGCGCGGTGCTGGTTGCCAACTGCTGCTGGATGTTGGTCAACGCGTTCTGCGCGGTGGTCAGGTCATCCTTGGCGTGGGACAGCTCTTCCTGGGAAATCGCCCCGCCCGCCGCCAGACTGCGACGACGGTTGTAGTTGTCTTGGGCTCTCTGCACTTCGGCGCGCTGGGCCGCCAGTTGCGCTTTCATGCCGTCGACGTTGCTGTACAGACCGCGCACCTGACGCACCACTTTGGCCAGATTGGCTTCGGCACTTTGCAGCGCCACTTCGGCGTCATTCGGGTCGAACTGAACGAGCACCTGACCTTCACGCACCAGGTCGCCGTCGTCAGCGCCGATGCTCACCACGGTGCCGGTGACTTGCGGGGTGATCTCCACGACGTTGCCGTTTACGTAGGCGTCGTCGGTGCTCTCGCTCCAGCGACCATACATTTCGTACCAGGCCCAGACGCCAATCACGCCGAGCACCACGATCAGCAGCAAACCGAGCAGCAGCAACTTGCGCTTGCGCGGGTTCTTGGTCTGCGTGGTCTGCCCGGCGCCCTTCTCGGCTGGCTTGTCAGCGGCCTTGTCGGGCGCCGAAGCGTTGACGTCCTTTTGTTCGTTTTCAGCGTTGTTGTCGGTAGTGGCAGTGGCCATGACGATTACCTTAATGAGTCAGCGAAGCAGTTGACGGGACGACCGGGGCGGCGTTTTCGCCGGACTTGCTTTCTTCGAAGCCTCCCCCGAGGGCCTGCATCAACTGGATCGAAAGATCGATTCGTTCCGCGTTGAGATCAGCCTGTTGGCGTTGCGATTGCAGCAGTTGTTGCTCGACGCTCAGCACGTCCAGGTAATTACCGATGCCGGATGAGTAGCGCTGAACGACGGTGTCGTAGGATTTCTGAATCACGTCGGTCGCCTGCTGGCGGGCCTCGATCTGGCGACGGATGTCGCGCAACTGGCCAATGCCATCACTGACATCCCCCAGCGCCCGGACCAGCGTCTTGTTGTATTGCGCCACGGCGAGGTCGTAGTCGGCGTCCCGCGCATCAAGGTCGGCACGGCGACGGCCGCCGTCGAAGATCGGCAGCGACACCGTCGGGGCCACGTTGAAGAAGCGACTGGCCGAGCCGAACATCGCATCACCCAGCAGCGACTCCGCCCCTGCCGAGGCGCTCAGGTTGAGGTTCGGGTAGAAGTTGGTCTTGCTGACGTCGATGTTCTTGCTCGCTGCTTCAACCCGCCAGCGCGCGGCGACCAGATCCGGGCGACGGCCCAGCAATTCCGCAGGCACCACCGACGGCAATGCCACCGCAGCGGGTTGCAACACGGCAGGCCGGCTCAACTTTTCGCCGCGGTCCGGGCCTTTGCCCATGAGCACAGCCAGCTGGATCCTGGCGCTGCGCAGGTTCTTTTCGGCGTCCGCCAGCGACTCGCGGGAATTGGCTTCAAGGCTCTGGGTCTGCTCGTACTGGTACTCGCTGTCGATGCCCGACTTGAAGCGCCGCGAGCCGAGGTCCAGCAATTGACTCGTGCGCTTGAGGTCTTCGGCCGCCAGATCGCGGACGATATAGGCCTGGCCCAGGTCGCTGTAGGCGCGGGCAACGTCGGCAGCGAGGGTCAGCTGCGCCGCTTGCTGATCGACTTCACTGGCGCGGGCCTGGCCCAATGCCGCTTCCCAGGCAGCCCGCTGGCCGCCCCACAGATCGAAGTTGTAATTGAAGCCGGCGCTCAGGCTGCGCAAGGTGCTGTAGCGACCGCCGGCCCCGGTCGGGTCCTGATCCCGGGCCAGACGGGAGCGGCTGACGCTGGCATCGGCATCGACGGTCGGCATGCGTTCGGCGTCGGCGGCGTACGCCTGGGCATTGGCCTGATGGGTGCGGGCAGCGGCGATCTGCATGTCCGGGCTGTCGCGCAGCGCTTCGGCGATCAGGCTATTGAGCTGCGGATCGCCCAGGCTGGTCCACCAATCGCGCTTCGGCCAGGCCGCGGGGGACAGGGTGATGCCGTTGAGGCTCTGGGCCGCCTGCAGCGTGTTGGCATCAATGCCGACGCCTTCGGTTTTCAGGCCTTTGGAACTGGCGCAACCGGCCAGCACGAGTGCCACGACTATCAGGCTCAGGGAAGTGCGCAGGGTCGAGCCCCGCTGAATGTGAGTGCTCATCGTTCGGCGATCCGGGCAATCGTGATGGGGTCGCCCGAGGCAACCAGAATTTTCGTCAGAATCTTTTCCAGTGCCAGCAGCTCGCTGTCTTCCAGCACGCCGACCATTTCGTTCATCGCGTGTGCGCCGATTTCCGGCAACAGGTCAGAGAGCGCCTTGCCTTCATCGGTCAGCACTAACTGCACCTGGCGTCGATCGGATTCCGAGCGCGCGCGGGACAGCAGGTTTTTCTGTTCAAGGCGATCAAGCATGCGGGTCATCGAGCCACTGTCGAGGTTCAACATGCGACAGATGTCGGCCGGGGTCTCGGCGCAGAACCGCGCGATCATCACCAGCACTTTGAACTGCTGCGCGGTGACGCCATGGGGCTCGAGATGCCGGTCGAGGATGCGGTTTTTCAGCTGTTCAGTCCGGCCCAGCAACATGCCCAGCAGACTGTCGTGAAAGTTTTCGGGAGTGAAATGCGCCATTGATAGCCAACCATTATCTGCTTAGGCAGTGAATGGAGCGGATCTTACTGCCTAGGCAGTGAACACACAATGAAACAATATTTAAGGTGCACGAAATCGGACGAACGTGGTTCGCCGGTAATGGACCGGATCTCAGAGTATGTGATGAAAGTGTCGCGGCCCCCGTAGGAGCCGGCTTGCTGGCGAATGCGATCTGCCAGTCGCTGATCGATTGGATGGCAGGTCCGGTTCGCCAGCAAGCCGGCTCCTACGGTCGGGACTCGTCAGGGAGGGGGTTTAAAGCGCCGGCACGCCGCTGTGAAAGCGGAAATCTTCGTCCGGGCTCAGGATCAGCTCGCGCTCGGCCAGGCGGATTTCTTCGATTTTGGCGTCGACGTCCGCTTCAGTGCCGTAGGTGTAGGCGAGCTTCAGGTAATCCTGAAAATGCCGGGCTTCGGACTTGAGCAGGCTGGCGTAGAACTTCGACAGGTCTTCATCCAGATGCGGCACCAGCGCAGCGAAGCGTTCGCAGGATCGCGCTTCGACGATGGCGCCGACGATCAGCGCGTCGGTCAGTCGATAGGGGTTATGGGTGCGAACGAGTTTGCGCAGCGAACCGGCATAGCGCGCTGAACTGATGTTGGCCATCGGGATGTTGCGTTTCTTTATGATGCCGATCACTTGCTCGAAGTGACGCAGCTCTTCGCGCGCCAACCGCGACATCTTGGCCAGCAGATCGAACTTGTCGTTGTACTGGAACATGAATTGAAAGGCCGCGCCGGCGGCTTTCTTTTCATTGTTGGCGTGATCAATCAGCAGGATATCCAGATTCTGCAAAGCAGCCTGAACCCAACTGTCGGGCGTGGGGCAAAGCAGGAAGGCGTCGATTTCTGGATAAATCTGCATGGGTTCACGGATGGCTGGCTGGGCAAGGCGCAGCATTATACGGAGCCTGACCGGCAGAGCCAGCCTGCGCAGATGAAAAGCGCAGGATTTACCGCGCAAGCGCGCGATTCACGGCGTTGTCAAACCGCGCCCATCGCATCCTTGAGGAAGCCCGGCGCGATGTAGCGTTCGTAGTGCGCCTCGGACAGCAGGAAGAATTCCCGATCAATGGCATCGCGCAGTTCAGGCAGCGACCAGTCGCGAAATTCCGGCAGCAGCACCATGCCGTAGGCGTCCAGTTGGTTGATCACCCGCGCGCCCCGCGCAATTAGCTGATACGCCCAGCAATATTCCGACTGATGGGGGACGAAGCGGATCTTGCGCTGCTCCAGTTGCGCCCGAAGCCTGGCCGGATCGAAGACCTCGACTTTCCCCGCCATCACCTGCACCAGCAGCTGTTCCAGACGCAGCCAGACGGCACGTTTAGCCTCTTCGTCGTAGCCGTTCCAGTGAATCACTTCGTGGTGGAAGCGCTTGCATCCCCGGCACACGAGGTCGCCGTAGACAGTGGAGCACAGGCCCACGCAGGGCGTTTTGATGATTTGATTGGGCATGACGGAGCAACACGGCGGCGAACGAAACAAGCCGGCATGTTAGCCCTTTGTCTAACGAGGTACACCCTTCAACCTGTAGGGGCTAACTTACCTTCAGCGGTTTTTTACCGTAGAATCACCGGGCCTTTTAAGGCGCCAATGTCCGTTGGAAGCTGTTTTCAAAGCGTCACGAGCACAGTCAGGGCTTTTTACGATGAGTCGGCCAGCCACCCGTCGCACAAAGCCCGCCCCGCAGTCCGGTCCGACGCGAGTTCGCTTGCGTCCCCCCCTCGACCGATCATGCAGGCGTAAAACTTTGAAAACAGCTTCTGTTGGAGATCGTCAGCTTCCTGCCAAGAAACTTTAAAAAGTTCGAGAGCGCCGATGCGGACCTTCTCTGGATGAGCGTCCCGGACACCCATTTGGGACCACTGATGAGGGTAATACTGTGCTTGAAGCCTACCGTAAACACATCGAAGAGCGTGCCGCCCAGGGTATCGTGCCCCAGCCGCTTAACGCCGAACAAACCGCAGGCCTGGTCGAGCTGCTGAAAAACCCACCGGCTGGCGAAGAAGCTTTCCTGCTTGACCTGATCACCAATCGCGTTCCACCAGGCGTTGACGAAGCTGCCTACGTCAAAGCCGGTTTCCTTTCTGCCCTGGCCAAGGGCGAAGTCACTTCCCCTCTGCTGGACCGTAAACACGCTGTAGAGCTGCTCGGCACCATGCAGGGCGGTTACAACATCGTGACCATGGTCGAGCTGCTGGACGACGCTGCATTGGGCCAGGTCGCTGCCGACCAACTCAAGCACACCCTGCTGATGTTCGACGCCTTCCACGACGTCGCTGAAAAAGCCAAAAACGGTAATGCAATCGCCCAAGGCGTTCTGCAGTCCTGGGCTGACGGTGAGTGGTTCCGCAAGCGTCCGACCCTGGCCGAGAAGATCAGCCTGCGCGTCTTCAAGGTCACCGGCGAAACCAACACCGACGACCTGTCGCCTGCGCCTGACGCCTGGTCGCGTCCGGATATTCCGCTGCACGCCCTCGCCATGTTGAAGATGGCCCGGGAAGGTATCGTGCCTGACGTGCAAGGCTCCATCGGCCCGATGAAACAGATCGAAGAAATGCGCGGTCAGGGTTTCCCTATCGCCTACGTGGGCGACGTGGTCGGCACCGGTTCTTCGCGCAAGTCGGCCACCAACTCGGTGCTGTGGTTCTTCGGCGACGACGTCCCGAACGTACCGAACAAGCGCGCGGGCGGTTTTTGCTTCGGCACCAAGATTGCCCCGATCTTCTACAACACCATGGAAGACGCCGGCGCTCTGCCAATCGAATTCGATGTCTCGAACATCAACATGGGCGACGTGATCGACGTTTACCCATACGCTGGCAAAGTCTGCAAGCACGACAGTGAAGAAGTCATCACCACCTTCGAACTGAAGACCCCAGTGCTGTTGGACGAAGTCCGTGCCGGCGGTCGTATCCCGCTGATCATCGGCCGTGGCCTGACCGACAAGGCGCGTGCCGAGCTGGGCCTGGGCCCGACCGACCTGTTCAAGCTGCCTGAAGCCCCTGTCGACACCGGCAAAGGTTTCACCCTGGCGCAGAAGATGGTGGGTAAGGCCTGCGGTCTGCCGGAAGGCAAAGGTGTGCGTCCTGGCACCTACTGCGAACCGAAGATGACCACCGTCGGCTCCCAGGACACCACTGGTCCAATGACCCGTGATGAACTGAAAGACCTGGCGTGCCTGGGCTTCTCGACCGATCTGGTGATGCAGTCGTTCTGCCACACCGCGGCGTATCCAAAGCCGATCGACGTGACCACGCACCACACGCTGCCTGACTTCATCATGACCCGCGGCGGCGTTTCCCTGCGTCCGGGCGATGGCATCATCCACAGCTGGCTGAACCGCATGCTGCTGCCGGACACCGTCGGCACCGGTGGTGACTCGCACACCCGTTTCCCGATGGGGATTTCGTTCCCGGCCGGTTCCGGTCTGGTGGCGTTTGCCGCGGCCACTGGCGTGATGCCACTGGACATGCCGGAGTCGATCCTGGTCCGCTTCAAGGGCGAGATGCAACCGGGCATCACCCTGCGCGACCTGGTTCACGCGATTCCTTACTTCGCGATCCAGAAGGGTTTGCTGACCGTCGAGAAGAAGGGCAAGAAAAACGCCTTCTCGGGTCGCATCCTGGAAATCGAAGGCCTGGACAACCTGAGCATCGAGCAGGCATTCGAGCTGTCCGACGCCTCGGCCGAGCGTTCTGCCGCAGGTTGCACGATCAAGCTGTCGAAAGAGTCGATCACCGAATACCTGAACTCGAACATCACCCTGCTGCGCTGGATGATCGAACAGGGTTACGGCGATCCGCGCACCCTGGAACGTCGTGCTCAAGCGATGGAAGCCTGGGTCGCCAATCCGGAGCTCATGGTTGCGGACGCTGATGCCGAGTACGAAGAAATCATCGAGATCGATCTGGCCGACATCAAAGAGCCTGTGCTCTGCGCGCCAAACGATCCGGACGACGCCCGTCTGCTGTCCAGCGTTGCTGGCGAGAAGATTGATGAAGTGTTCATCGGTTCGTGCATGACCAACATCGGCCACTTCCGCGCTGCGGGCAAGTTGCTGGATCAGGTCAAAGGTCAGCTTCCTACGCGTCTGTGGCTGTCGCCGCCGACGAAGATGGATGCTCATCAATTGACCGAGGAAGGCTACTACGGCATTTACGGCAAGGCTGGCGCGCGCATGGAAATGCCGGGCTGCTCGCTGTGCATGGGTAACCAGGCACGTGTAGAGCCGAATTCGACCGTAGTATCGACGTCGACCCGTAACTTCCCGAACCGTTTGGGTGATGGGGCGAACGTGTATCTGGCTTCGGCTGAGTTGGCGTCTGTGGCGTCGATTCTGGGTCGTCTGCCGACGGTCGAGGAGTATATGGAGTATGCGGGCAAGATCGACAGTATGGCTGCCGATGTTTACCGCTATCTGAGCTTCGATCAGATAGCGGAATTCCGTGAGGCTGCGGCGAACGCTAATATCCCGGTTGTTCAGGCTTAATAGCTGAGACCGTGTTGAGAAAACCCCGCTTCGGCGGGGTTTTTTATGGGCTTTTTGCAGGCGCGGGTATTTGGGGGTTTATGCGAATTGTTGTGGTGGCATTGGAGTTGGCCTAACGGCCAACGGTTTCGCCTTCGGCGAGTTACTTGGAAAAGCACCCCAAGTAACCAAGGGTGCTTGCTCCTGATTTGGCCCGACTTCGTCGGGTTCCCTCACTCCGACGACGCTCCGTGGGCCCGCGCCGAACGGACATCCATGTCCTGACGGCGCTCTCGCCGCATCCATGCGGCTCGACCCACTGCGCGCCGTCTACGTTCGGCCTGCACCCAAGTCGCGTTTTGCGGTGACTGGGCTTTTTGCGTATGAAGATCAAAAGCGCAAAGCAGATCAAAAGCAGATCAAAAGCTTCCCGGCTGAAGCCGGTCCTACTGACGGTACGCAGTGCTTTTTGTAGGACCGGCTTCAGCCGGGAAGGCGGCCCCACTGACTGTATGCGTTGCTTTTAGTGGGACCGGCTTCAGCCGGAAAGCGCCAGTTAAGGAAGGCAAAGGCCGATGAGACGACGCTGTACCCGTGGGAGCGAGCTTGCTCGCGAATGCTGTTGATCGTACTCGCTGGTCGCCATAGCCATGTCAGCAATTGGCCGCTTAGACTGTTCCCTCTTTCTGTTTTCAAAGGACGAATCCAGTGAATGTTGCTGTCGATCAAGTGGTGATCCATCGTTTTACCGAGGCCCATATCGAGGGCGTGACTGCGTTGTATAACGACCCCGAGGTGTGTCGTCAGGTGCTTCAGATGCCGTATCAGTCCGCCGATGTCTGGCGCAAGCGGCTGGCGGGGGCGGACGACCGGTCTGTGAAACTTGTCGCTTTGCATCAGGGCCAGGTGATCGGCAACATTGGTCTGGAGCAATACGCGCGCATTCGCCAGCGCCATGTCGGCGCGATCGGCATGGGCATAGCGGCGGCGTGGCAGGGCAAAGGGGTGGGGTCGCGGCTGATGGCTGCCGTGCTGGAAGTCGCGGACAACTGGATGAACCTGCACCGGGTTGAACTGACGGTGTTCGCCGACAACGAAGCCGCCCTGGCGCTGTACCGCAAGTTCGGCTTCGAAACCGAAGGCCGCCTGCGGGACTACGCCATACGCGACGGCGTCCTCGTCGACGCCATCAGCATGGCGCGACTGAAATAACCGCCCAGCCCTTTGGAAGAACGACGCAGAGCGTCCCAGGATGCATACCCACGCGGAGCGTAGGAACGATCAACAGCATTCGCGAGCGAGCTCGCTCCCACAGGTAGGTTGTTCGGCCAGCAAAACTGCCAGCGTCCACACTGGCCCCTTCCCGGCTAAAGCCGGTCCCACTAAAAAACGCATGCATCCAGCGGGATGGGCGCCGACTGTAGGACCGGCTTCAGCCGGGAAGCTGTTGATCTGATCTAAACGCGCTTTTGATCTTGATCTTCATACGCAAAAGGCTCAGACACCACAAATCGCGACTTGGGTGCAGGCTGAACGCAGGTCTCGCGGAGTGGGCCGAGCGGCATGGATGCCGCGAGAGCCGCCCCCCGCCATGGATGGCGGATGGCGGCGGGCCCACGGAGCGAGACCGGAGTGAAGGAACCCGACGAAGTCGGGCCAAACCGAGAGCAGGCACTTTTGCTTACTTTTGGTGCTTTTCAAAAGTAAGTCGCCGAAGGCGAAACAGTCTGCCCCCAGGCAGACGCCCTTGACCTTGATCTCCCAACGCAAAAACAAAAAAGCCCCGCGTCTCTCGACGCGGGGCTTCCGATTACAAACGACTAAACCATCAAACCACAGCCGTCTGCCCACTCATTGCCAGATCCAGCAACTCACGGTTAGCGACCGCATACATCGCGTAATCGTGACCACTCGCTGCACGCAACTCCACTAACATCGCGCGCCAGCGCTCGACCATCGACAAATGCTGCTCCAGCCACAGATTCAAACGCTCCTCGACGTCCGCAGGACCATTCGCCATCTGCAACACAGACACCGTGATCGCCCGCTGCTGCCAATCGATATCATCGCGGAACGCCTCACGGGCCAGCGCCTGCCAATTGTTTTCAACCGGCAACGCACTGATCTGCTGCAGATACCAGGTCACATCCAGCGAACTGCCCACCGCGAAATACACCTTCGCCACGTCCGCTGCATTCTGACCGGTCACGTCCGACGCCTCGATGATCGGCAACAGTGTGTACAGGTGACTCGTACCCGCCACCATCCGCGCCAGCAACTCCGGCACGCCGGCCGCGACGTACTCCTGATAACGCGTCTGCCAGACCTCACGGGTCGGCCCTTCCAGCAACTCGTCCAGCTTCAGACCCAGTGCCGCGATGTGCGGACCGAAGTGCGCCACGTCACGCGCCGCGTCCAGTTCGTTGCGACGGCTGCGCAGGAACCAGCGCGTCGCGCGACGGCCCAGACGCATCAGCTCATCCATCAACGCCAGCTGAATCTCGGCCGGGACCTTGTAGTCCAGCGCCTCGATCTGACGGAACCAGTGCGGGAGGTGGAAAATGTCACGCACGATGACGTAAGCACCGGCCACGTTGGCGGCCGTCATGCCGGTCGACTCTTTGAGTCGCTGCACGAACGTGATGCCCATGTGGTTAACCAGATCGTTGGCGATCTGCGTGCTGACGATTTCGCGCTTCAGACGGTGGCGACGCATCGACTCGGAGAACTTCGCGCCCAGTGACGGCGGGAACGCCGTTTCCATGTCGCGGGCCAGGTAATCGTCGTCCGGAACGCGGGATTCCAGCAGCGCTTCCTTGAGGTCGATCTTGCTGTAGGAAATCAGCACCGACAGCTCGGCCCGGGTCAGGCCCTTCTTCTCGGAAATGCGCTCGGCCAGTTGATCTTCCGCCGGCAGGAACTCGATGGCGCGGTCCAGCTTGCCCCGCGCTTCCAGGTCGCTCATCAAGCGTTTGTACTCGGCGATGCGCTCGTAGGCCCGGCGCTCCGCCAGGGACAGAGCCTGGGTCTGCTTGTAGTTGTTGCCGAGGACGAGATTGCCCACTTCGTCGGTCATGCTTTCGAGCAGCAGGTTGCGCTGCTTCTCGGTCATGTCGCCGGCCTGAACCACTTCGTTCAGCAGGATCTTGATGTTCACTTCGTGGTCGGAGCAGTCCACGCCACCGGCGTTGTCGATGAAGTCGGTGTTGGTAGCGCCGCCCATCAGGCCGAACTCGACACGGCCCAGTTGGGTCATGCCGAGGTTGCCGCCCTCGCCCACCACTTTGCAACGCAGCTGATTGCCGTTGACGCGCAGCGCGTCGTTGGCTTTGTCGCCGACGTCTGCATGGGATTCGGTGCTGGCCTTGACGTAGGTGCCGATGCCGCCGTTCCACAACAGATCCACCGGCGCCTTGAGCAGCGCGTGCATCAGTTCGGTCGGGGTCAGCTTGTCAGCGGTGATGTCAAAACGCGCTTTCATCTGCGGGGTGATCGCGATGCTTTTCGCGCTGCGCGGGAAGATACCGCCACCTGCGGACATCAGGCTGGTGTCGTAATCGGTCCACGCCGAACGCGGCAGGTCGAACAGACGCTGACGCTCGACGAAGCTGCTCGCCGGGTCCGGATTCGGGTCGATGAAGATGTGCAGGTGGTTGAAGGCCGCCACCAGTTGCAGCTTGTCGGACATCAACAGGCCGTTGCCGAACACGTCACCGGCCATGTCGCCAACGCCGATCACGCTGATGCTGTCCTGCTGCACGTTGATGCCGCGCTCGCGGAAGTGGCGCTGTACGCCGACCCACGCGCCCTTGGCGGTAATGCCCATTTTCTTGTGGTCGTAACCCGCCGAGCCGCCGGAAGCGAAGGCGTCGCCGAGCCAGAAGCCGTAATCGATAGCGATGCCGTTGGCGATGTCGGAGAAGGTCGCGGTGCCTTTGTCGGCGGCCACGACCAGGTACGGGTCATCGTCGTCGTGACGCACGACGTTGGCCGGCGGTACCAGCGCGCCTTCTTTCAGGTTGTCGGTGATGTCCAGCAGACCGGAAATGAACAGGCGGTAGCAGGCGATGGCTTCAGCCTGAATCTCGTCGCGGGTCCCGGTGGTCGGCAGACGACGGGGCAGGAAGCCGCCCTTGGCGCCGACCGGCACGATGACCGAGTTTTTCACCTGCTGGGCTTTGACCAGACCCAGCACTTCAGTGCGGAAGTCTTCTTCACGATCGGACCAGCGCAGGCCGCCACGGGCTACGTTGCCGAACCGCAGGTGTACGCCTTCGACGCGCGGCGAGTAGACGAAGATTTCGAACTTCGGCACCGGCTTCGGCAGCTCGGGGATCAGGCGCGGGTTGAACTTGAAGCTGAAGTAGCTCTTGCTCTGGCCGTTGGCGTCGCTCTGGTAGAAGTTGGTGCGCATGGTCGCCTTGATCAGGTCAAGGTAGCGACGCAGGATGCGGTCTTCGTTGAGCACTTGTACGCCGTCGAGCGCAGTCAGAATGGCTTGCTCCAGACGCTGCTGCATGTCGTCGAGGTCGCCGCCGCTGAGCTTGCGCGCCAGGTAGAAGCGGGTCTTGAACAGACGCGTCAGCTCGCGGGCGATGTCGGCGTGGTTGTTCAGCGTGCTGGCGATGTAACCCAAGTCGAAGCCCAGACGGATCTGTTTCAGGTACCGCGCGTAGGCCCGCAGCAACGCCACATCGCGCCACGGCAAACCGGCCGTCAGCACCAGGCGGTTGAAGGCGTCGTTTTCGGCTTCGCCCCGCACGATATGGACGAAGGCGTCCTGCAACGTGTCGTTGAGCTGTTGCAGGTCCAGCTTCAGGCCTTCGCCGTAAGTGAACGCAAAATCGTGAATCCAGAATTCGCGGCCATTGGTGTGGCGCAGGCGATACGGGAATTCACCGAGCACGCGCAGGCCGAGGTTTTCAAGAATCGGCAGAACGTCGGACAGCGCCAGCGGCGTGTCAGCGTGGTACAGCTTGCAGTGCAGCTGCGCCTTGTCGCCCGACAGCGGCTGATAGAAGCTCATCACCAGCGGATTGGCTTCGGACAGGCTCAGCACGTGTTGCATGTCGACCACGGCAGAGTGCGCGGCGAAACGCTCGCGGTAGCCTGCCGGGAAACCTTTCGGGAAGTCGGCCAGGACATTGGTGCCCTGGGCTTCGCCGAAGCTTTCAATGACCAGACTGGCGTAGTCGTCTTTCCACGAACGGCAGGCCTGAACGACTTCGTTTTCCAGCTGCTGCGGGTCGATGTCGAGGGTGACTTTCGGGTCCACCCGCAGGATCAGCTGCACGCGCGCCAGTACCGACTCGGAGAAGAAGGTCCAGAACTCGCAGTCGGTGGCTTTCAGGCGATCCATCAGCACTTGCTGGATCTTCTGACGGACTTCGGTGGAGTACACGTCGCGCGGCACATAGGCCAGGCAGTAGCAGAAACGACCGTACGGGTCTTTGCGCAGGAACACGCGGATCTTGTTGCGCTCCTGGATCTGCACGATCGACATGACGGTGGTGAACAACTCGTCCACCGGTGTCTGGAACAGGTCGTCGCGCGGCAGCACTTCAACCACTTGCGCCAGTTCCTTGCCCAGGTGCGCCTTGGCGTCGAACCCGGAACGGCGCTCGACTTCGGCGACCTTGCGGCGGATGTAGGGAATGGCGCGCACGCTTTCGCCGTACACCGACGAGGTGTACAGGCCCATGAAGCGAGACTCCTTGATGACCTTGCCGTCGGCGTCGATCTGGCGGATCGACACGTAGTCCGGATACGCCGGGCGATGCACGCGGCTTGGGTGCGCGGCTTTGGCGAACGACAACAGGGTCGGCTCCTGCAGGTACTTCACTGCATAGCCTTCGATGTGCAAGTCATCGGCGGTGAGCCCAGCGCGCAGCAGTTTGGTCAGGCCTAGGAAGGACGACGGGTCGTACTGGAGCTGACCGCCCTCGCCTTCGTCACTGACGGTGAATTCTTCGTAACCGAGGAAGGTGAAGTGGTTGTTCACCAGCCATTCGAGGAACACCTTGACCTCGAATTTCTCCTCGGGGTCAATGTTGTACTCGGTGGCGTCGATGCCGGCCAGCAGCTCGTGGAGCTTGGCTTTCATCGGCTCGAAGTCTTCCACCGCGACGCGGACTTCCCCCAGCACCTGCTCCAGTTCGCGGGCCAGCACGTTCAGCTCCGCAGCATTGGCGCAACGGTCGATCTCCAGGTACATCAACGATTCTTGCAGCACATCTTCGCCGCTGGTGCCTTTGGGCAGCAGTTCGACCAGTTGACCACGGGCATCGCGTCGCACACTCAGTACAGTGGTTTGCAAGGTGTGGATGCTGTAGCCGCGGCGGTTGAGCTCGGTGCGCACCGAGTCCACCAGAAACGGCAGGTCGTGGTGCAGCACTTCGACGGCGGTGTGGGTCGACTGCCAGCCGTGGCGCTCGTAATCGGGGTTGTAGACCCGCACTTGCGGGCTGGAATGTTCAAAGCGCTCAAGCAAACGCCAGGCAGAAAGGGTACAGCCTGCCAGATCGGAGAGCCGACGCTGGGTCAGCTCGTCCAGGGAAATGATGCCGAAGAACTGCTCAGCGAACAGCGCCACTTGTGGCAGTGCCTGTTCACTGATGTGCTGGGCCAGTGCCGCTTGCAGTTGGTGCTGGAAGTCGGACTTGCTGGCTGCGGTGAAGAACGCCATCTTTGGTACTCCGCTTGGGCTTTTATATACGGTCTTAGGAGAGATGCGTGGTGCCGGGTCGAGTGTCGCGTTTACCGCTGCACGAGGATAGTCAGGAAAACGTGACTACGGGCAAAGCGTAGCGCTTTGCTTAAGTACTAACGCTTGTCGTGTGTGCGCCGTCACATCTGGCCGACCCGAATGAACCGTGTACACCGTCGCCCAGGCAGGCTCGGCTGTACAGCGTTTCATCTGCTACGCAGCTTAACGAGACCAGCCGCGCGCCTGCTTGCGGTGCTGCGACATATTCGGACATCGGGTTGCTACGGGATGTTGCGAAAGCGGCGAAGGCGCCACCTGGCTGAGATGACAACCCGGACCCCGTAGGAGTGAGCTTGCTCGCGATGCGGTGGTGGGCACCTTGAAGGTGCGTTGACAGTACTGGCGACATCGCGAGCAAGCTCACTCCTACAAGGATGGGCAATCAGCGAGTGGGCAAATGTGCGCGAACACTGGCAAAATCCCGCTCAGCCCCCCAGACGCTCTCAAGGAACATCCCCATGCTCATGACCACCGACAGCTTCATCTACAACCCCTGTGACGAGGAGGAAGATGACATGGCGCTGGCGTGTTGCCATGGGTCAAATGGCGACCTGTTCATGCTGGCGCGCTTTCCGGACGAGGACGAAGTCGACATCACCTTCCGCGACGACACCATTCACGTCGACGAGCAGATCATCGTGACCTTCAGCGCCACCCGCCTGATGTTGGAGATTGACGCCGGGGACGCCATCCATCTGGGCGGAGATACGTCCTACGAAATCCTGCACAGCACGCCGGCCAGTGAGCTGGCCGATCTGGATGCAACGTTGCGAATCATCCTCAAGGATGTAGGGGCATACATCAGCGAAATCGGCTAGTGAGTGACCCGGTAGTGGCGTGCACCCGGCGGTGAGCGACGACTGGCCTCCCCTTCTTCGACCGACGCCACCAGCGCCTCGACCTCATCACTGAACGCTTTTCCGCCGTCGAGCGCCATGTATCGCACATGCAAGATGACGTCGGTCAGCGTTGCAAGCATAGCCTGCTGACTCTCGGATTCATGGTTGGGGAAACTCAGCGTCCAGCTGGAGATGGCGCCCGTGCCTTCAAACGGGAAATAACGCTCATCGCCAAAGTCCAGCGTAGCCATGCCGTGGTCATCAACACCGCTGGAAAGACCAATCTGCTGATTGGATCGCGGGTTAAAGACGATCTGGTCCTGACGAATATCTTCGTCGCCTTCTGCCAGCTCCCCAGCCTGTTGATAAAGGTATTTCACATTGCCAATCTGCGGCTTCAACAGGTAGCTACTGGACTGCTGGCTCAGCGTTGCATGAATGTCCTGATAGGGTTGGAGCACGACTGGCAATGACACCGATACCCGCACCAGTTGGCGCAAGTAATGGCCGGGGTAATCCTTGTCGAATGTCGAGGACTTGAGCTGAAAATTGATTTCACCTTCGGCCCGCAGTGTCTCGACCACCGCGTCCCAACCCGTGGCAGCGGTCTGCGACGAGAAAGCAGCGCCTGGATCGTAATCCTGCAATAGCGCTTTGAGCGACACGGTTTTTGTCAGTTCAAGGCGCCGCTCATGACGACTCAGATACGCCGACTCCATCTGCAGCAAGCCCAATTTAAGGGACTCGCCCGCTGTCAACCCGAAGCGGTTATCAGCCCAGGCGGTGGTCGAGATAAACCGCGTATCGCGATCGCCGATTTCATACTGCCAACAGGCTTCGGTGCTCAAGCACATCGAGAGCACGGCGTCGTAGGCCTGGAAATACAGCGTCGACATTTGGCTCAACAACCATTGATACAGCCCAGCGCCGCAGGCCCGCCCTTTGATGAAGGCGTACATCGCTTGCGCCTGTTCCCGCGCTTTGGTGGCCTGTTCCAGGCTGGTTGTGGCCGACTGCATGTTCACTTCCTGCGCCTGGATCTGCTGATCGAGTATTTCCAGCTCGGACTCGGCCTGTTTGGCCATGAACTGCCACTCGTCACGACGGCGATTTTGCAGGTCAGTGGTCAGTTGTACCTGGGCCAGCTCCGACAATACTGCAGCGGCACTTTCGGCTAATTCCGCCGGGCCGAAAGCAGCGCCGCCCCAGTGCATGCCACCGGTGGCACCACCGAACAGGTTAGGCGCCAGGTTGGCGAAGTGTCCCGCGGCACCCAGCGCCCGGGCAGCAACGGTAGAGCCCATCGCAGCCATACGCTTGCCATGGGCAGATTTCTCCAGCGCGCTGACATCCTTGCGCACTAACGCGTCGTAATACGCCTTGCGCGCGGCGACACCACGACGACTTGCTTGCAACGCGTCGCGGCTTTTGCCGGCTTCATCGATGGCATTTTGTTGCAGCCGCTCGGCAAAGGTCGCCAGATCATCGACGATATGCCCTTGCTGCAGCTCATCCTGCTCGGCGCGGTCGCGGGATTCCATGTGGTTGAGCACTACCTGGGCAAAACGGATCAACATTTCCACCGCGTATTGGGTGCGCGGCAGCATGGCGCGAAAACGATACGGCGGGATGATTGCCAGCGAGCCCAGGCGCCGCTGGCTCAGGCTCGAGCCGCTCAACTGCGCACGCAGCAGGTCCAGCGGATTGGCCGGGGCTTCGTACAGCGCCAATTGCATCGGCTTGCCATCCAGCGTCAGGTTGTTCCGCAGGTTGAACAGCCGTTGCTCCAGCTGGCTCCACAGGTCCAGCAACTGGCTGTTGACCGGCAGTCGGAAGGCCGGGAGATCAAGCAGACGCAGCCAGGGTGCGCCGTCATCGCGCAGCGGGATCAAGTCACGCAGCGCGTCAAGCATGGACGACTCGAGCAAGGCAAAGGAATGCTTCTCCGGTTCCAGCACAGCAGACAGGGTCGCGGGCGTCCAGCGGCTGATACTGCGGCCATTCGACAACGGGCCTAACAGGGAGCCTGCCCGAACGTACAGCAGCTTGGCCTCGTTGAGGGTGTCGCGGGTGACCTGGCGATACAGCATGTCGCCCCAGGTCATGAGGTTGTTCACGTAGAGCATGAATATCGCTTTGCGGTAGTGCGACGGCGCACCTCGCGCGATGGCGTCAGGATTACCCAAACCTTCCAGCTCGGTGTTGAAGCGATCAGGCAGGCCCAGCGGACGGCAACTCCAGTAAGGCAACCAATCGGTCGTTGAAGGCGGCGGGTAAAGGGGAGCAACGCGCATTTGCGGATTGAACAGGCGCTCCAGCCAGGCCTGCGCTTCTGAGTAGTCGAACTCCTGCTGTAAGCGCCAGGCGACCAGGTGCGAGACGTGAAAGAAAATCTCCCAGAAATAAAGGCCATTGGCGCCATCGAAGTCCAGGTAAACCGGCGCAGTCTGGCCGGGTAATTCAGGTTCCACGGTGTGCTGGGTTTCCCAGGACAAGGCACTTTCCAGCGAGAAAGCAGCCTTGTGCGACAGTTCCTTGGCGAAAAGGGTGTTGAGGCGGATGGAAGCGGCGCTGGCATCGATGCCGATGGTGCTGAGATCAAGGTAATGCGCGCCGGCTGGGGTTGTCTTGATCAATGGAGCGGGGTTGGATACAGGCACCCGCTCGACCTTGAATGCGTTTGCGCCGAAATTCACGTCATCACCAAGTTTTTCACCCCACTGATACACACGATTGGGGTCATATTGCGTCCCCCACTCGTGATCGAGCAAGGGCGTCTTGGCAGCGCCATTTAAAATTAATGTGCCACTTCCTACCGATATATTAGGATCGAAGCGGCGGATAACCCACTCCATCTCCGCCGGTTGGTAATTAGGCTTGTAGTGAGCACAATCCAGTGGCCAGTCCATGCTATCGCTAATGTTGGCGATGAACTCACCGTCACTGCCCGTCAATTCAAACGCCTCTTGATCAAACTTAATAACTTTCTGTGCCTGCATATAACTGAAATACTCGTGAGGGTAGTCCTCGAAGTCGGCTTCAGTAACGGTACAGAGCACCTCTCCAGCATAAATGAGTGATGCGCTTATAGGAGGAATCTCCAGGTGCTTGTCGATGAACCTGATCACGCTGAAGGTTAAATCGCCGATACCTGAGATGACATCCACATGAAATCCATACCGCTGACTGTAGTCGATGGATTTACTATAAATAAAATCACTGTCTCGCTTTACATTGACTGCCTTATTGCAGAATCCTTGAAGAGTCCCGATGTTGCTTTTCCAATCGACGTGAAGTGTCAGGTATTGATTGACCGCCAACTCTCCTCTCCCGAGTACAGTTCCCTCGCTTGTTTGATCCCACGTTATCGGCGCAATCGTATACCTGCTGGCCACATCGTCGAAGGCGAACTGAACCCGACGGCTGTCTACACCAAGCATTGCATCCATGCTCCCGGACAGATCAATGTTGACAGGATTTAAAAGACTGTCGCGTACCAGGTGAGTATTGATATCAGGCTCGAATCCTTGTGAGACAAAGTGTACCGCTAACAGCCGGCGACCATCAGTGGCCCGGTCAGTGCCAACACCGAGTCGATAGCCTTTTGTAACAACACCCTCGGCACTCACCTCATTGGCGAGCAACTCATCCGGTGCCACGCCCGACTGAAGATGAATTGGCACACTCCAGCCATTATCAAGCCTTCGATACGTCAGCTTCAGATGATATTCGAACTCACCGGTCGTCGCCCCGGCATCGTCATACACCGCTTTCCCGGATTCAGCCCAGACCGCATATAAACGGCCATCCATGACAACCGGCCGACAATGTTTTATATGCGCACCCGAGACCGAGTCAATCGGCAGCCACTGTGTCCAGCCCGCCATGGTCGGTTTGGTTGCATTGTCTCCCGGATATAAATGCGCCTTGCGCCAATAATACCCAAACGGCTCGATGCTTTGCCGCCCTATAAAATAGTAATCGGCATCCAAAAACTTCGTGCTATCCACATAACAACCGGTGATCTGCAGATTGCTGATCAGCTCGAATGCCTGCAGGTAGTTGCCCAACGCGCTTTGAACCGAATCCCGAGACAACCGGGCCTGGGCGATTTCTGATTCGAAGGTCTCGAACAGGGTCGTCTTGTCGAGTCGCAGCGTCGGGTCAAGATAGTTTTCGGGGTAATCCGCAAGCATCTGGTAGCCCGCCCACACGCTGTACTGCGACATGCCCTCGCGCCAGAGCGTCAGCGATTCGCGGGATGCGTTGGCGTAGCCTGGCTCCATGCCATTGTAGATGGCATGAATATGTTGCTGGACGCTGGCAATGCTCTGCGCCACTCGACTGGTGTCCACCTGACCGGTGACCTGATTGTCGATCAGCAGATACTCGTAGAGATCGTCTTGGGTCAGCGCCGGACTCAACGCCGCGTTTCCCTGGGGAGCGAGCTGGCCCAGGTAGTAGGCGACCAAAGCATCCCGTCGTTGTTCTTCCAGAACCCCAATAATTGCCTGGCTCATGGCCTTGCCCTCATCATCCGTTGATGTGCGTACGCCGCGCCGCCGGAGCGGCACTATCCTGTTAAAGGCTGGCCGCCAGCGTCGCCGCTAAACGACACCGGTCAGGGGGTGGCAGCAGCGCCTTGACCTGTTCGGCAAACACTTTTCCACCGTCCCTAGCGCGGTAGCGCAGGTGGATGATGATGTCCTGCAAGTCATCGAACATTCGTTGCTGCGTGACACATTTATGTCGCGCAAACGTCAGCGTCCAGCTCGATACCGCGCCAGTACCCTCAAAGGGCAGGTAACGCTCATCGCCCGCCAGGGGCGTATGCAGACCGCTGTCCTCGGTATCACCGGAGATCGCGATCTGCTGCCCTGATCTGGGATTGGCGATGACAAACCTGGGATTGACGTCATCGTGCTCGCCCGGCAACTCATTGGCCTGCTGATACATGTGTTTGCAACCACCCAGATCAGCCTTCAACAAGTAGCTGTTAGTGAGCTGTCCAAGCACCGCCCGGGCGTTTTCGAACGGCCCCAGCACACCGGGCAGCGACAGGGTTACCTGTTCCAGTTGACGCAAGTAGTGGCCCGGATAATCCCGGTCGAACAGCGATGGCTTCAAGGCAAAATCAAGGGTGCCAGACGTACGCAACTGGGCGATCACGGAAGGCCAGCCTGCCTCGTTCCCGTCGGTTTGGTAGTCGGCCAGCAAGCGTCTTAGCGATACGGTTTTCGCCAGGTCAAGGGACCGCTCATTGCGCACAAGGAAGGCCGACTCCATTTGCATCAGCCCCAGCCCTAGGCTTTCTCCGGCCGTAAGCCCGTGGCGGTTGTCCTGCCACGCATTGACCGGTATGAAGCGCGTGTCGCCATCTCCGATCTCGTATTGCCAGCATGCTTCGGTGGCCAGGCACAGCGAAAACACCGCGTCGTAGGCCTGAAAATAAAGCGTGGCCATCTGCCCGCCCAACCACTGATACAGGGCAGCATTGGTGGCGCGGTTCTGGATAAATGCATACAGCGCCTGCGCCGCTTCACTGGATTTGCGAGAGCGATCGCGTTTCAGTTGTGCTGAACGAATCAACATCTGCTGCAGCTCATCCTGCAGGGCGAGCGCCTCGAGCTGATTTTGCGCCTCGTCCTTGAGGAACGCCCACTCGGTGCGCCGCCGCTCACGGGCATCGGCACGCAACTGCGCTTCGGCACTGTCCGAAAAATAGATGGCCGCACCCTCCAGCAGTGAAGCCGCCGCCCAGGGCGGCCCTCCCCACGTCCAGCCACCCGGTATCGGGATAGGCACCGGGACGCACATCAAGGTGATGGTGTTGGGAAGCGCGCTCAACGCGCTGCCGGCTGAGCGCAACCCGGCCGCTACCATCCGTGAGGCACTGGCTCCGGCGAGCATCTGTTCCGCCGCCAACTCCGCATCGCTGACATCCTCTTCCAGCCATTTGTCGTAGGACGCGACTTTGGCGTGCAGTTGCTCACGGCGCGACTTCAACGCTGCCAGGTTAAATTCCGCCTGCTGGATGGCCTGAGTGTCGAAGGTTTCCACGAACTGGGTCAGCTCCAGCAGATGAGCCTGTTGCAGGCTCTGCTGTTCGGCGCGGTCGCGGTTTTCCATATGCGCCTGCAGTTGATTGCCAAACGCCATAAGCGTGTCCACCGCCGACCGCGCACGCATCAGCATCGCTGAAAAGCGGTAAGGCGCAATGATCGCCAGTGCACCCAGACGCCGGACGGCGGCGCTGCTGCCTGCCAGTTGAGCACGCAGAAGGTCCCGCGGGTTGGCCGGGGCCTCATACAACGCCAACTTCATCGGCCGGCCATCCAGCGTCAGGTTGTTGCGCAGGTTGTAGAGACGCGTGTCCAGCTGGTCCCATATGTCCAGCAGGCGGGTATTGACCGGCAGGCGAAACCACGGAGCGTCGATCAGCCGGAGCCAGGATTCGGCACCCAGAGACGCGCAAGTCACGTGTTCGAGGGACGCGGCGGTTGATACCTCGAAAGCTGCCAAGGCGTCATCCTCATGACGGGCGGCTTGAGCCAGGGTTTGCGGCGCCCATTGGCTGATGCTGCGCCCCTTGGACAGAGGCCCCAGCAGCGACAGTGCACGGACGTAATGCAGCTGGGCTTCGTTCAAGGTGTCGCGCGTCACCTGCCGGTAAAGCGAGTCGCCCCAGGCAATGAGGTTGTCCACATAGAGCATGAAAATGGCTTTGCGATAGTGTGAAGGCGCGCCATACGCGATGGTGTCCGGGTCCCGTGGCGCGGCGGTGTCGCGCGACGGGTCATCGGCGAACGCCAAAGGTCGGCTGGTCCAGTAGGGCAGCCAGTCCACAAGCGCAGGAGCGGGATGCAACGGCGCCACCCGCGCCTGTGGATTGAACAGATAATGCAGCCATTGTTCAGCGCCCGCGTAGTCGAACGACTGATGCAAACGCGTCGCGACCAGGTGTGGAAGGTGAAAGAACAATTCCCAGAAGTACCGCCCGTTGGCGCCATTGAAATCGACGGGCTGGCGCTGCTTGCCCGGTGCAGCGCCTTCGAGCATGTGCTGTGCCTGCCAGCCCAGCGCCGCCTCCACAGAGATCTCAGCCCTGCGCACCAGCTCACCGGCGAAGGCGGTGTTGAGCCGCACGTAACGCAGAGACGGCACCAACAGGCATTCCAGATCGATGAACTGGCTGCCATCGGCGGTGGTGACGATAGTGGGCATCGCATCGGAACGTTCTTTGCGGGTGATGGTGAATTCGTTGTAGCCCAGGCTGCCCGCCTCTTTTTTCATGCCGAAGCGCATCGGATACGTCAACTCGCCGCTCCATGGATCAACTTGCGCAGTCGTTCTGGCCGAGCCATTGAGCACAAGAGCATGATCGGCGTCTGGCACGCTTTTCCAGATTCCGAAGTTGCGACGTAGGGGAGTGATCCCTTCAGCGTCCTCATACAGCGGCTTGCTGCACACGCCGATGGACTCAATTTTGCAAACCTGGTCAATCACTTTGATGCGTACATTGAGATCGAGAAACGAACTCAAGACGCCAGGATCGTTGTCACCGCTCGGATTCAAGTCCACGCGGTCCAGGGTCCACACTTTCCCGTCAGCGTCGGCACCTTCCATCGGAACCTGTGCGCGCCCGCGATCGCCACCCAACTGCTTCACCAGCGCGGTAAGGGCTGAGGTCATGGACGCCGAAGTCGGCGTGACGGACTGCCAGTACTTATCTTTCACGAGCACAAATGCGTGGCCTTCCACCAGAGTAACGTGTCGTTTTAAAAAGCCGATGATGAGTCTGGGATCCGCATGAGAGCGGTTATCAAACGTAGCTATCAGCATGTAATCCGACGCTTCGAGTGTTTCAAACGAAGGCATCGTGCATTCACGCAACGCGATTGCAGCACTCCATTGCCCGTTGCTTTGCAGGTAACTCACGTTCAGTCGATAGATAAAACTGTCAGCCTTGGGCTTTTCATTTGCGTCCAGCTCTTCTCGTAGTTGTTCCAGCCACACCACATGCAGACGCCCCTCCACCACCACCGGGCGGACATGAGTAACTGTTCCAGACGTTTGCGTTTCGATCTTCTTCCACTCAGTCCACGCGGACGGTGGCACCACCGGGCTGCTCCCATCAAGATCAATGGCTGCCTTGCGCCAATAACAAGCGAACGGCTCCACTGTCTGGCGGCCGATAAAGTAATAGTCGGACTTACAGAAATCCACGCCATCGATGTAACAGGCCACCGTATTGAGGTTGCTGACTTCTTCAAACAGCGTCAGGTAGTTGCCCAGCGCTTTTTGCACCGTATCGGTTGTCAGTCGCGCCTGCGCCAGATCCCCTTCCAGCGCCTTGAACGCCTCCGTCTTGCTCAGCCGCAAGGACGGGTCGAGATAGTTTTCAGGATAGTCGGCCAGCATCTGGTAACCCGCCCAGGTGCTGTATTCACTCATGCCGTCACGCCACAATTGCTGCGTACGAGTGTGCTCGGCGAGATCGGGAATCTCCCCGAACCCCGGCTCCATGCCGTTATAGATGGCATGCACATGCTGTTGAATGCTGGCAATGCCTTGCGCGACACGACTGGTGTCTACTTCGGCGCTGACCTGATTGTCGATCAGCAGGTATTCGTAGAGGTCTTCCGGGGTGATAATGTTTTCGGGCGCAGGATATTCCGGACTTGGGACAAGTTGGCCGAGGTAGTAGGCGACGAGGGCGTCGCGGTGTAGTTGAGCTAATTGATTCACACGAGTCGTTAGCATGGTTATTCACCTTTGAAACAAGCGCGCCTGATCATAACCATGGACAACACTGTGACCAGAAAGAAACCCTAAATGTCTATTTTCAGATACACAGCCCGTGCTTGACGTCGATTCGCCACCCACCCAAGGAACATTGTCAACAGAATCAAGGAGCGAGCCCCATATAGCCTGCCCGAATGGTGCAAAGACTATGGTTGTCCGCTTTGTCCAACCATCTACTGATGAGTAATCTGTATAGAGGATGCCATCCAAAAGATCTGAACCGTCAGAACCGTCAGTAGGATGAAGAGCGTCGGGCATCGTGCCGAAAACCCGGGAGTCTGACGCCGGTTGCCAAATCGCAATGGCCAGCCCCTGATAGAATATGATCCCGGCATAACTGCAAATCGATCCTATATAATAATTCAGACTCAGAGGTGTAATCGCGTCTCCTTGCAAGATTAGTCCAATATCCGCCCGCGACCCACCTTCGACGTCGATTAATATATCTACGCCACCCGAGATCGAAACCAGATCCTCATCTAAACCATCGATTATCACGCCTTCCAGAGCTGGTTCCACACCGGTGGACTTTAATGCGAATTTTACGCCCTCGTCGTCTAAACCATCTTCATTGACGACTCTAACATTGAGGACGTAGGAGGAGCCTCTCGATAATAGCCTGGACTCTGCCGGATGTTGTAACCCTTTAAGGCTCACGACAAAGTCGCACCTCGTAAATGAAGCAACCGAGAACTCAGCCGACTCTTGCCCGCCATAAATTCGCGCAATGACTATATGGTCTCCTGCTGCAAAATCCGAATTAAAACTGGCCAGACCTAATTTATCTGAGTACGTAGTTATTGTTTTCGTCCCGTCTATTAACCAATCTACCGGCATTCCCGGCGCAACTTCGCTTTCAATTTCCAGCCAAACTGAAAAAACGATGGGCTTAGATAATCCAACTAGATACCGCTCACTGGTAGCCTCTTGTTTAGAAATAACCACATGCTGATAAATCTTAGTCACTGGCGAAATTTTAGGTCCGATTGAATCGCCCATGTCTGTGGTCGCGGTTACCGTTACCTGCACCTGGCCCGCCGCTTCCGGTAAAAAACGATTTACCGCAATACCGTCCTCCCCAGTAATGCTCTCCAGCCCTGAGAGGCCCGAAGCGTCCGCACTCCAGTCGACTGTCACTCCTTGTTTGGGAGTGCCATCCAACTCTACGACACGGCAATTTATTCCAACCTCAATACCCGCTATAAGCGTGCTCACGAACCGCACATATTCAAAGTATGGGATGCTCAAGAACTCGACCGATTTAAACGGATATTCCTCGCCGTTACTGAAGCGCGCCACTGCAATCGCAGAACCCGGATGCAGACTTCTCAAGTCAGCCGTCGCCACACCATCGCTATTGGTGAATGTTTGAGGTCGCTTGAATGCACCCAGCGAGGTGGCCCACTCAACAGCTCGGTCAACCCCCCTGTTCCCGTAATAGTCCTCTAGAGTGACGCTGTGCGGAATGGATTCCAGCAGGTTGCACAATGCTGAATCGGGCGAACGCTCACCCGCAATGAAAGTCAACGTACCTTCATCGCAGTCAATTCTCAACGAAGGCGCCTTGAGCACGTCATCGAGCCCATAATTCGCTACAACATTTACGACGCCCATCTCATCGCCACTGGTGAAGATTACGGAGCTCATTCCGTTTTCATCTGTCACGCCGGATAATTGATCCAGTTCGCCCAGTTCAGGATTGCTCCATGTAACGGTCGCTTGCGCGATGGGATTGTTCATAAAGTCGCGCAGAGTAATGGTGTAAGTGGCGGTATCTCTGCGTTTTGCAACCAGATAATCAGGCGTAACTGTAATGACACTGTTGGAACTCTGCCCGACTTCGTCGGCTACCCCCTGGGAGGTTTCGGTCAGACAACTGAGCGCCAGTTCTGCAGCCTCACGATATTGCTCGGCTACGCTGGTAGGTGCTAGCGCATGCAACGCCAAGTGGGCTTTGGCATCCATCCGGGTGTTGCCACTGAACCGCGAAATCCGGACCGCCGTATCGAATGTGCGCAATGTATCGATCACGCCGTCTTTGGGCTCAACATGAAAGGCAATGGCCAATATCTCGCGGACGCTCCAGCGCAAAAAACCGGCCAGCTTATTCGCCGCGCTTTCGCGAATCAGACGTTTGTCCCCTTCGGATAACCCGTCCTTCCAAAGAGTGTTGATCAACCGGAAGTAGTCCAGCACAGTCTCTTCATTCTGCTCACTCAAACGCAGCGCTGTGGCGTATTGCGTCAGAAAAAATACCAGCTGCAGTGATAGCTCGGCGTCATTTAGGCCAAACCACGCCGGATGTTCCAACAGTTGTGTGATCAATGCCGAGCTCAATTCCAGATGCGAGCTGACAGCCGCGCGTTTGACTAATGCATCCAGCACCAGCAACACCTCATCGCCGATGTCTACCGTGGAATCACCTGGCTGGCTGTAGACCCTGAGCACCTCGTTCAGCAACTGATAACGGCTACCATGGGCCCAGCTCAAGAGCGCCTTTGCAAGGTCCGCAGAGGTATTCAAGTAGCTGGCTAAATCCTCCATCAGCAGAGCTTCCTGCGCACCTCGGGCACGCATGATCATGTTAGTAATTTTCGGGTGCAGCTCCTCAACGGCGAGGCCATGGGCTTTTATGACTCTTATAACCTGCTCGCTCAACGCGTTTGCAAATTCTGCCTCTGTCTCGCCACTGAGAATTTTCACCAGGCCCCTTGCAGTGGCCGCGGTTTTACCCGTATCGATGAAAGTCTCTAACTCGGCAAACCAGTCAATCGGCTCACTGGTATGAAATTTCTTACCCTGCTCATCAGGCTGCGACGTCACCGACACCTCCGGCGCCCCCACTTGAGCGAAGCTGCTGTCGGTGACCAGTGCCTCCGTCAGCCGAGAGTGGATTTGCTCAAGCAAGCCTTGTTCGGCTTCAGTGGCAATGGGCCTAGTCACTGGAGGCAGCACCAGCTGACACAATTGAGTAACGGTCCATTTGTTGTCCTTAAGCCAGACGCTGAAATCAACCAGCGCGTGCATCACGCTCAACGTGTCGGTGTTGGCCGAGGCAGAGTACGTCGCGATCTGCGTGACGCCCGCCAGCTTGGAAACCAGATGACTGCCGCCGCCGTCCAGCAACTCCAGCAGCGCCAGTACTTCGACGGTATTCAACCCGAGATAACGCGGCAGTTTTACCAGGCGATAAAACGCTGAAACCACTTCGCGGGACCAGCGTAATGACTGCCCGGCGTAGGCCTGTCGCACCACCTTGGCGACATAGCGAAACACTTCGTAGGTCATCCCCAGCGCCGCGCACAAGTGATTGATCTTCTGCCGCTCAGCCTCGTTCTCGGGGATGATCGAAAACGGCTGGTCGTCGAGAATCAGCGGCACCTCAAACAACGCCTGGCCGTTGAACACCCGGTCGAATTGCGACGCCGTCTTCCCCCGTCCATACACGCCCAGCCCGTAAAGCAACGCGGCAAAGTCTTCGGCGGTAGCGCCAAAGCGTTTACGCACGATCTGAAACAGGCCGAGCGAGCGCAGTGTGTTCTGGGTGATGTGGTAGGGGTTCGAGTCGCCTGCCTTGACTCTGCGCGTGACAGTGGATGCCTGTTGCTCGGCTTGCAACGAGGCCACCAGCAGCAGGTCCACTTCATGAAATGGCAGCTCAAGCCAACGCGATAAGCGGATCATCCGGTTCATGCGATCAAATCGATCAGGGGAGCTGCCGGTGAGGCGATGCCTTGGCCCTGGACCGCCGTCCTGCGCTGGCAGCGTTTCAATGCCCATCGCCGGCAATGCGCCAGCGTTGATGTAGACCGAACCGGACAGGCTGCCATCCACCGCCTGCCCAGCGCCCTGAGTGACGTTGGATGAACGGGTCGTTGCGAACGCACCGACGGACAATAAGGCTTCAAGTTCCTCGGTGGTAAGCCCGGTGCGAAGGCAAAACGTCTGGGTATCCTCCAGATCGATAAAACCGCCCACACCAAAGTTGTCCAGATAAAACGTTGTGGGGGCGCCCAGGTCTGTTCCATCGCGCAACAGGCGGGTGCGCGGATCGATGCGGCCTCGGCTTGAACTCAGCGGATGTGCCGGGGCACTGTCTTGAGGAAAATACGGTGCTTCGAGCAGCAACCCCTGCTGCACCGGACCAAGCCCGGTGTCCTGAATCAGCGCGATGTCCGACAGCAAGGAATGCACACCGGGCTCCTTGAAGTACGGATAATCAGGGTCCGCCGCCCGTATGGCATCGCCCAGGGTGTAATTTTTGCGGCCGAGGGCGTAGTTGATCTGGCTGGTGTAGCGCTCGAACGGCAGCGCGTTAGGGTAGCGCGCCTCCAGTAGTGCATCGTCGACCGGCTTGTCCTCAAGCGAGATGCCGTCCAGATAACCACGGATCGAGCTCTCCAGAATCTCGTTGACCAACACGATGGTCGGCTCTACGCGGTTGAGCGCGGTGTGGTCGAGCAGCAGGTTCTTCAGATCAGGCCGCCGCGCGTCGAGGCTGATGATTGCGCTCTGATCACCGGAGGCCTCCAACTCCAGCGCGAACCGATACAGATCCGCCAGATAGGCAACAGGCGAGGTGGTGGCTTCAATGGCATCCGGCGGACAGTGATTGGCCCAGTCCGGGTTGAACATGTCTGTGTAGGTAGGGCCATCCACCAAACCTCTGATTCCTGACGGCGGGCGATTAGCCTGGCGCACCGAGGCCGTCAGACGTTGCTCGCGAAACTGTCGGGCAATCACGACAGACATCGCCTGCGCACGCGCATGGATATCGCGGGCTTCAGTGATGTGCATCTGCGGGTTTTGCTTCATCAAGCGGGGAATATCGGCTTGGGACAGGCTCAGAACCGAACTGAACTGCTGGGTCAGCGCAGAGATTCCGGCCTTGGTCTGCCGTGTATTGCCCAGCAGCATATCCAGGGCCGAAACGGACTTGGCGGAATTCTTGACGATCTTCTTCATGACGGTCCTCATCCTGAGATAACGCTTCCATTAAGGGATCACCGCACAAGATCCTTAAAATAAGTCAAGCAGACCCACGCCAATCCGCCGGGCAGAACCGACTAACGGCGTAGTCATACAAGAGGCTTCAGCCTGCGACCCGCGACTACAGAGGGTAAGCACCCGTAAAAAAGTCTGAGCAATGTGCGGGCAGCTCTGAGAATACGTTCTGTTGGCGCTGACGAGCCGAGCGAGGATTCGTATCCTTCAGCCAATTCTCCACTTTGCGACACCCTTCCCTGAAAATCCTGCAAAAACCCCCTTCGCCGTTAGTCGCCAGCCCTTGGATCGATTAAAGTAACGCCCCCAGCTTCGGCGCCACTTGGCGCTGCTGCCTCTCCTGCCAGGAACTGTCATCGATGGAACATCGTGAAGCGTTGATCGCGCTGCGGACCTTTCTCTCCACCCAGATTCTCGGGCAGGAGAAACTGGTTGAGCGCTTGCTGATCGCGCTGCTGGCCGACGGCCACATGCTGGTCGAAGGCGCGCCCGGTCTGGCCAAGACCAAGGCGATCAAAGAGCTGGCCGAAGGCATCGAAGCGCAATTCCATCGCATCCAGTTCACCCCTGACCTGCTGCCCGCCGACATCACCGGCACCGAGATTTATCGTCCGGAAACCGGCAGTTTCGTGTTCCAGCAAGGCCCTATCTTCCACAACCTGGTGCTCGCCGACGAAATCAACCGCGCGCCGGCCAAGGTGCAATCTGCCTTGCTGGAGGCCATGGCCGAGCGTCAGGTCAGCGTCGGGCGCAGCACTTACGACCTGTCGCCGCTGTTTCTGGTGATGGCGACGCAAAACCCCATCGAGCAGGAAGGCACCTACCCGCTGCCCGAGGCGCAGCTCGATCGATTTCTCATGCACGTCAAGATCGGTTTTCCGGACGCCACCGTCGAACGCAAGATTCTCCAGCAGGCCCGGGGCGAAGCGCTCAACGGCGAGACCAAGCCCGAGCGCCGGGTCAGCCAGCAGGCGATTTTCGCCGCGCGCAAGGAAATCCTAGGTCTGTACATGGCCGATGCCGTTGAGGAATACCTGGTGCAGCTGGTGATGGCGACCCGCACGCCGGCCAAGTTCGATGCCGAGCTGGCCGAGTGGATCGGTTATGGCGCAAGCCCGCGGGGCTCGATTTCCCTGGACCGCTGCGCCCGGGCCCACGCCTGGCTGGCTGGGCGGGATTTCGTCAGCCCGGAAGACATTCAGGCGATGGTGTTCGACGTGTTGCGCCACCGCATCATTCTGTCGTTTGAAGCAGAAGCGGCTGGCATCGATCAAGACCGCGTGATCCAGCGCATTCTCGACGTCGTGGCCGTCGCCTGACCCCATGCAACCCTATCTGATCTCCCAACCGGGCATCCGCATCAGCCTCGCAGACCTGATTGAGATGCGTCATCGCGTGCGGGAAGTGCAGCTGTTTTCAACGCCCAGCCAGCGCAGCCCGTTGATCGGCCTGCACCACTCCAAGCTGCGCGGGCGCGGGGTCGACTTCGATCAGGTCAGGGTGTATCAGGCCGGCGACGACGTCAGGACCATCGACTGGCGCGTCACCGCTCGTACCCAGGAGCCCCATACCAAACTGTTTCACGAAGAACGCGAGCGACCCATTTTCATCATGGTCGAGCAAAGCCGCCGTTTGTTTTTCGGGTCCGGGCTGATGTTCAAATCAGTCCTCGCCGCCCAAGCCGCAGCACTGGTCGGATGGGCAGCGCTGGGCCACAACGACCGGGTCGGCGGGCTGGTGTTTGGTGACAACGAGCATTACGAAATCAAACCGCGACGCAGCAAACAAAGCCTGCTGCAACTGCTGAACCGGCTGGTGCGGGTCAATCAGTCGCTGCACACCGAAGCCGCTGCCGACCGCGACACGTTCGGCGTGGCGCTGCGCCGCGCGCGCGAAGTGATGCGTCCTGGCAGTCTGGCGATCATCCTGTGCGACGAGCGCGCGCTGTCCGACTCGGCCGAACAACAACTGACCTTGCTGTCACGGCATTGCGATCTGTTGCTGCTGCCGCTGTCCGATCCGCTGGATCACGCCTTGCCCGCTGCCGGCCTGCTGCGCTTCGCTGATCGCGGCGCGCACCTGGAACTCGACACGCTTAACGCCGACCTGCGCCAGAGCTACCGCGCCCAGGGCGAGGCCCGCCAGGCACGTTGGGAACTGCTGGCGCAAAAGCTGCGCGTGCTGATGATGCCGCTGAGCACCCAGCGGGAAATGGTCGAGCAACTGCGCGAATACCTCAACGGCCAGCGCCCGGTAAAACAGCCATGAGTGCGCTGGACCAGCTGCAACCGCTGATTCTGCCGGAGCCGGTCGGTTTCTGGCCGCCCGCGCCGGGTTGGTGGCTGTTGCTGATCCTGCTGCCGGCGCTGGGCTACGGCCTGTGGCGCGCGCGCACGCTGCTGCCGAAAAAGGCCAGCAGCGAAACCGTCGAGCCATTGGACCCTTTGCGCCAGGCCGCGCTGGTCGAACTCGCGCAGATGCCCAAACCCTACGACGGCGCCCCGGCCGGTGCCTGGCTGCAACAGATCAATGGCCTGCTCAAGCGCCTGTGCCGCAATCACTACCCCTACAGCCAGAGCCACACCCTCAACGGCCGCAAATGGCTGGCGTTTCTCGACAACCGCTGCCCGGCCGCCGGCCTGACGCGCTGGATGATCCTCGTCGAGGGCGCCTACAAACCGGAATGCAAGCTCGACGACAAGGCCATCAACGGCCTGACCCAGTCGGTCGAGACCTGGATTCGCAAGCATGTTTGAATTCGCCTGGCCGTGGCTTTTCGCCCTGCTCCCGCTGCCCTGGGTGATGCGCTTCGTGCTGCCCGCCGCAGACAGCGGCGAAGCAGCGTTGAAAATCAGCTTTCTCCCCGAGCTGGAAGGCCTCGCCGGTCGCCGCGCCCGAACCCGTTTACCGGGCTGGCGGCGTCAGTTGCCGTTCATTACCGTCTGGCTCCTGCTGCTGGTCGCTGCCGCGCGACCGCAATGGCTCGGCGAGCCGTTGCCGGTTGCCGCCAGCGGCCGCGATTTGCTGGTGGCGGTGGACGTGTCGGGCTCGATGGATTACCCGGACATGGTCTGGAAAAACGACGAGGTCAGCCGGCTGACCTTGGTGAAAACCCTGCTCGGGGACTTTCTTGAGCACCGTCAGGGCGATCGCATCGGCCTGATTCTGTTCGGCAGCCAAGCGTACCTGCAGGCGCCGCTGACCTTCGACCGCAAGACCGTGCGGGTCTGGCTGGACGAAGCGCGCATCGGCATCGCCGGCAAGAACACCGCCATCGGCGACGCGATCGGCCTGGCCTTAAAGCGTCTGCGCCAGCGTCCGGCCGAGAGCCGTGTGCTGATTCTGGTCACCGACGGCGCCAACAATGCGGGCCAGATCGACCCAAGAACCGCCGCGCGCCTGGCCGCCAGCGAAGGCGTGAAAATCTACCCGATCGGCATCGGCGCCGACCCTGACAAAGGCGCCACCAGCATTCTCGGCCTCAACCCGAGCCTTGATCTGGACGAGCCTGCGCTGCGGGAAATCGCCGCGGTCAGCGGTGGGCAGTATTTCCGTGCGCGCAACGGCGCCGAACTCGCCAGCATCGGCAAGGCGCTGGACCGGCTGGAGCCTGTCGCGCAACAACCCACCCAGGCACGTCCGGCCCGGGCGCTTTATCACGTACCGCTGACGATGGCCCTGTTGTTGAGCCTGCTGCTGGTGGTTCAGGAGCGTTGGCCGAACAACCCGGTTTATCACTTCTTCGCGCGCCGGCCGACGTTCGTTCGGCGCACGCAGTGGATGCAGCACTTGAAGCGCCTGACGAGGCGCCCATGATCGAGTTCCTGTCCGGTCTTTGGCCCCATTGGTCGCGCCCGGGGTGGCTGCTGATGCTGCCAGCGCTTGGCTGGCTGTTGTGGCGGTTATGGAATCGGCAGAAGCGCGTCGGGCGCTGGCAGATGATTATTCCCAGCGCCTTTCATTCTGCTTTGCTCAGCGGTGGCGGCGGTCGGGAAAGCAAATTGCCGTGGGTGGTGCTGGGCCTTGGCTGGTTGCTGGCGGTGTTGGCACTGCTCGGGCCGAGCTGGCAGCGGGTTGAGCAGAACAGCCAGCGGCCGGTCGATCCGTTGGTGGTGATGATCGAGTTGACCCCGGAAATGCTCGCGGCTGACAGCCCGCCCACCCGACTCGAACAGGCGCGGCGCAAGTTGCTCGATCTGCTACAGGCGCGCAGCGATTCACAGACCGCGATCATCGTGTACGCCGGCAGCGCCCACACCTTGGTGCCGCTGTCCGATGACCTGGCGACCAGCAAAAACCTGCTGGATGCGATCAAGCCATCGATCATGCCTGAAGCCGGCCAGCGCGCAGACCTCGCCGTGCGCAAGGCGCTGGATTTGCTGGAACAGGGCGACCTGGGCCAGGGGCGACTGCTGTGGGTCGGTTCATCCCTCAGCGACGCCGAACGTCAGGGGATTCGCGCCGCGATGACCGGCCGCGATGCCCCCCCTTTGTTAATGCTCGGTGTCGGCACGGCGGAAGGCGCGCCAGTCACGCAAGAGAAAGGCGGTTTCCTGAAGGACGCCCAGGGCGGCATTCTCGTGCCGCGTCTGGACGGGCCTGTGCTCAAGGATTTCGCCGACAGCATGGGCGGTCGCTACACCGCGCTGCGCCTGGACAATCAGGACCTCGACGAACTCGGCCTGCTGGAGGGCCCGAAGAGCCTGATCAGCCAGGGCCAGAAAGTGCGGCTCGACCGCTGGGCGGATCAGGGCTACTGGTTGCTGCTGCCGCTTCTGCTGCTGGCCGGTTGCGCCGGGCGTCGCGGCTGGCTGTTGGGGTTGCCGTTGCTGTTGATGGCCGTACCGCAACCCAGCTATGCCTTTGGTTTCGAAGACTTGTGGCGCCGTCCCGATCAGCAGGGCGAGCACCTGCTCAAGCGGCATCATCCGGCAGAAGCCGCGCGGCACTTCGAAGACCCGCAGTGGCAAGGCGTTGCCCTCTATCAGGCCGGTGACTACGCTGGCGCCGTCCAGCGCTTTGCCCAGGGCAGCAGCGCCGCGGACCATTACAATCGTGGTAATGCGCTGGCCCGAAGTGGTGAGCTGGAAGCCGCCATCGACGCTTATGAACAGGCGCTGGAGCGTCAACCGGACTTCCCGGCGGCGTTGGCCAACAAGGCGTTGGTGGAACAGCTCCTGGAGCAAAGCAAGGCGTCGGATCAGGCAAAAGCAGACGAGAAGGCAAAGACTGACGAGAACGCCGACAATGCCCGCCAAGGCAATGCCGGACAGACGTCATCGAACGCGCAGTCAGCGCCGCAGGATGCCAATGCCGACCGCTCGGCCAGCGATCAGGAAGCCTCGGCCGACGAGCAGGCTTCCGGCGCAGGATCCGACAGCGATGAGCCTGCCCGCGCTTCCGGCAAACCGGGGGACGGGCAAATCGATGGCGAGCAAAAACAGGCGCTCGAACAATGGCTGCGACAGATCCCCGACGAACCCGGTGAGCTGTTGCGGCGCAAATTCTGGTACGAACAACAGCAGCATCAGGAAAAGACCCGATGAGTCGTCTGCACAGGTTGCTGATCGCAGGAATGTGGTGCCTGTTTGCCCTGGTGGCGCAGGCCGACAGTGCAGGCTCCACGCTGCAATCCAGCGTCGATCGCACGCGCGTCAACACCGGCGAAACCGTCGAACTGACCCTTGAGACCGACGACGCGACCGTCTTCGGCCGTCCGGACATGAGCGCGCTGGACGCCGACTTCGAGGTCCGCGACACCCGCCAGCTCAACAGCCTGACCACGCTGGAAGGCAACGTGCACGCGACGACCCGCTGGCTGATCACACTGATGCCGCGCCACAGCGGTTCGATCGAAATCCCGTCCTTGAAACTGGGCGAAATGACCAGCCAGCCGATCGTGCTGCAAGTGGTCGATGTCGGCTCTGCCGCCCAGGGTCAGGAGCAGAAACTCGCCCCGGTGTTCATGGAGGCGAGCCTTGATCAGGACAGTGTGTATGTTCAGGCGCAGGTCTTGCTCACCGTGCGCATTTACCATTCAGTGTCGCTGTTCGACGACAGCAGCCTGACACCGTTGCAAGTGCCGGACGCGCGCATCGAAAAGCTCGGCGAGACGCGCACGTACGAGAAGCAAATCAATGGCATTCGCCACGGCGTGATCGAAATGCGTTACGCGCTGTACCCCCAGCACAGCGGTGTGCTGACCATCCCGGCACAGGCCTTCAGCGCCACGCTGGTTCAGGACACTACCGACGCCGCTGCGGCCGCTGCCATGGCGCCGGGCGCGATTGCCAGCGGCCCGAAACCTGGCCGATTGATGCACGTGACATCGCTGCCCTTGACCCTCGACGTCAAGCCGCAACCCACGCACTACCCGGCCGACACGCCATGGCTGCCGGCGCGCAGCGTCAGCCTCAGCGAAAGCTGGAGCCCTGAACCCGCCCACAGTCAGGTCGGTGATTCCCTGACGCGCACCTTGCAACTGAAGGCCGAAGGCTTGTCCAGCGCGCAGTTGCCGCCGCTGCCCGCCACCGACGTCAGCGCGTTGCGCCGTTACCCTGATCAGCCGCAACTCAGCAATCAGCCCGGCGAGCGCGGTTTGACCGGGGTGCGCGAGGAGCGTGAGGCGCTGGTGCCCAATCGTCCCGGTGCCATCGAAATCCCCGCTGTCGATCTGGTCTGGTGGAACACCCATGAAGATCACCTGGAGCACAGCGCCCTCCCCGATCGCACCTTGCAGGTCAGCCTCAACCCTGCTTTTGCCGTGGACACGCCGGTGAGCGACAACGCAAATGTGACGGTGATGGGTCCGCCGGTCTGGCCATGGCAGTTGAGCACGGTGCTGTTGAGTTTCACCACGCTACTGGGCTTCGGCCTGTGGTGGCGCGGCCGCTGGCAACCGGCACTGGCCCGGGTCGCGCAAACGGGGCCGAGTCCGCGTACAGTGCTCGACGACCTGAAACGCGCGTGCCTGGCCAACGACCCCCACGCCACCCGCCAGGCGCTGGACGCCTGGGCCCGTCAGCAGCCGGAAACCCTGGCCGACATGGCCGCGCGCTTCGTGCCGCTGTCCCATGCGCTGGATGGCCTGAACGGCGCGCTGTACAGCGAAACGGAAAAACTGTGGCTGGGCGAAGACCTCTGGCGCGCCGTCAAAGCGCTGCCCGCCATCGAAAACCCCCAAGACCCGAGCGGAGGCGACAGCCTGCCGCCGCTTTATCCAAAATGATTTCCATCGATCAGCGCATTCTCCGGTCACAGTCAAAATGCGCTGATTGTTAAACCAAGGTACCCCCATGCGTCTGTTCCACACCTCCGACTGGCACCTCGGCCAGAACCTTCATGGTCAGGAGCGAGATTTCGAACATGCCAGTTTTCTGACCTGGCTCCTGGCCCGTCTGGCCGAGCGCAAACCGGATGTCCTGCTGATCGCCGGTGACATCTTTGACACGGTCAATCCGCCGGTTAAATCCCAGGAGCGCCTGTACGACTTCATCGTCAGCGCCCACGAGCAGAACCCGCAGCTGACCATCGTCATGATCGCCGGCAACCACGACTCCGGCTCGCGCATCGAGTTGCCCGCGCCGCTGATGCGACGTCTGCGCACCCACGCCCTGGGCCGGGTGCTGTGGCTCGACGATGGCGTGCTCGATGTCGATCGCCTTTTGCTGCCGCTGAGCAACGCCAAGGGCAAAATCGTCGGCTGGTGCCTGGCGCTGCCCTTCCTGCGGCCGGCCGAAGTGACCGGCGCGGCGTTGGGCGACAACTATTTGCGTGGCATCGGTCAGGTCCATGAAATGCTCATCGCCGCCGCCAATCAGCGGCGCAAGAAAGGCCAGGCGCTGATCGCCATCAGCCACGCGCACATGGCCGGCGGCTCGGTGTCGGAAGACTCCGAACGCAGCCTGATCATCGGCAACGCCGAAGCCCTGCCCGCGAGCCTGTTCGGCGACAGCATCACCTACGTCGCGCTGGGTCACCTGCACAAGCCCCAGCGGATTAACGGCGAAGACCGCATTCGCTACAGCGGCTCGCCCATTCCCCTGTCGTTTTCGGAAATCGGCTACCAGCATCAGATCCTCGAAATCGAGTGCGACGGCGACACACTGGTCAGCGTCAAACCGCTGCTGATCCCCCGCGCGGTGAACCTGCAACGGGTCGGCCCGGCGCCACTGGCCGAGCTGTTGCTGCAACTGCGGGATCTCCCGGACATCGATTTGCTGGCCGACGTCGACCGTCAACCATGGCTCGAAGTCCGCGTGCGCCTGGACGAACCTCAGCCGGATCTGCGCAACCAGATTGAGGCCGCGCTGGAAGGCAAGGCCGTGCGACTGGTGCGCATCGCCGCCGAATACGCCGGCAAGGGCCGCCGCGAAGACGCCAACCAGGACTTGATCGAGCTGGATCAACTGAGCCCCCAGGAACTGTTCAGCCGCGCCTGGCAGGACAGCTACGGCAGCGAGGTCGACGAACAGACGCTGCAGGACTTCGCGACCCTGCTTCAGGACGTGCAGCTGGAGAGCGAGCAGCCATGAAAATCCTCGCCATTCGCCTGAAAAACCTCGCCTCCCTGGCCGGCCCGTTCGAGCTGAATTTCACCGCCGAGCCCCTCGCCAGCGCCGGCCTGTTCGCCATCACCGGCCCCACCGGCGCGGGCAAAAGCACGTTGCTGGACGCCCTGTGCCTGGCGCTGTTCGGCGCGATTCCCCGGCTGAACAACATCGGCCAGTCCCGCGTGCCGGAGATCGATGGCGACATCAGCACCAACGACCCGCGCAACCTGCTGCGTCGCGGCACCGGCAGCGGTTACGCCGAGGTGGATTTCGTCGGCATCGACAAGCGTCGTTATCGCGCGCGCTGGGAAGCCAACCGCGCCCGCGACAACGCCACGAAAAAACTGCAGGCCAGCCGCCAGACGCTGATCGATCTGGACAGCGAGCAGATTCTCAGCACGCAGAACAAGACCGAGTACAAGACCCTGCTCGAAGCACGGCTGGGGCTGAACTTCGAGCAGTTCACCCGCGCGGTGATGCTCGCGCAAAGCGAGTTCAGCGCCTTCCTCAAGGCCGACGACAAAGACCGCAGCGAACTGCTGGAGAAGCTCACCGACACGGCGATCTACAGCCAGCTGGGCCGCCGCGCCTACAGCAAAAGCAAGGAAGCCGAAGAAGCGCTGAAAACCCTTCAGGCCCAGGCCGGCACGCTGACGCCGATGGAGCCGGAGCATCGCGCCGAGCTTGAGCAGCGCTTCAACGACGCTCAGCAGCAGCTGAAACTGCAACAGGCGCACCTGCGCCAGCTGGAGCTCAAGCAACAGTGGTTCAAGGAATTGAATCGCCTGCGCGACAGCCATCAGGCGGCCAACGAACAGCTTGCCAGCGCCCAGCAGACGTGGGACGCACACAGCGCTGATCGCCAGCGGCTTGCGCTGCTGGAGCGTCTGGCGCCACAGCGGCATCTGTTCGGTCAGCGCGCCCGGCTTCACGCTCAGCTCGCGCCGCTCACCGCCGCGATTCAGGCCCATCAGCTCAAGCAAACCGGGCTTGATGGGCGCATCGCCGACCTGGACAGCAAGCGCATCAGCGCCGACGGCGCGTTGCAGCAAGCGCAGGAACAACTGCTCAATGCGCGGCCGGCCCTGAGTGAAGCGTTCGAGCAGCAGGCTCAGCTCAATCATCTGAATCAGGAGCTGCAACCGCTTGGCGAGCAGGCACGCGCCGCGCAGCAGGCCAGCACCGAGGGCCAGTCGACACTCGATCAACTCGCCGAGCAGCAGCGCCAGGTCCAAGCGCGTTTGCAGTCGATCGCCGAGCAGCTGGAACAGAGCGCGTCGCTGACCACGTTGAGTCAGTCGTGGAGCGCCTACCGGCCGCGTCTTCAGCAAACCGTGCAACTCAGCGCGCGCCTGATTCAGGGCCGCGCCGAGCTGCCGCAGCTGGAGAAAAACGCCACCCTCGCCGAGCAGACCCTGAGCAAACGCCGCAGCGCCTTGCAGGCGCTTTACGACGATGCCGAGGTCAAGGCCGACGCGGTCAGCCACGACATCGAGCGGCTGGGGCAACTGCTGCTGGACAACCGTCAGCAGCACAGCGCCAGCGACTCGCTCGAACGCCTGTGGCAGCGCCATCAGGACGTCGCCGGCCGGTTGCTGGACGTGCAAACCCGCCAGCAGCAGGCCACCGAGCGTCGCGCCCAAGGCATCGCCCAAGGCCTGAAACTCAAGGCCGAACACGAAGCCGCCGAGCAGGCGCTGAAGGTCACCGTTGAACTGCTGCAACGCCAGCGCCTGGCCCGCAGCGCCAGTGTCGAGCAACTGCGCGAGCAATTGGTCGATCAACAACCCTGCCCGGTGTGCGGCAGCGAAGAACATCCGTATCACCAGTCCGCTGCGTTGCTGGAAGCGCTGTCGGGCCATGACGATGGCGAAGAAGCACGTGCCCGGCAAATCGTCGGGCAGCTCAGCGAAAAGCTCGCCGAGCTGCGCGCCGAAGTTGCTGAGCTGAACAATCAGCTCAAGCAGTCCAAGCCGCAGCAGGACCAACTGGCCGAACAGCTGCAAACCCTGGCACCTGAGCTGGAAGCTCACCCGCTGCATCCGCGCCTGCTGGAGCAACCCGAGCACTTGCGCGGGGACTGGCTGAGCGAACGCCTGCATCAACTGGCCCAGGACATCCTCAGCGCCGAGCAGCGCCAGACCCGACTGCTTAAAGTGCAGCGGGATGCTGAGTCCCTGCAGCAGCAAGTGCTTGAGGCGCGCGAGGCCAGTCAGCAGGCCATGAAGCTGCTGGACGATCAGCAACGCCACATCGCGCTGGACAACCAGGATTTCGAAGCAGCGTTGCAGGAGTTCGAGCCCCTGCTCCCCGCCGAAAGCCTGAGCCAGTGGCGCGAGTCGGCAACCCAAAGCTTCATGCAGCTGGACAACGACATTGCCGCCCGCGTCGAGCAGCTCGATCAGCAGAAGAACGAGCAGCAGGAGCACAGCGAGCGGGCGCAAAAACTGGAGCGCGAGCAGGTTGCGCAGCAGAGTCGCGAGACAGAACATCAGAAGGTGCAGGCGCAACTCGCTGCCCGTCAGCAGCAGCAACAGACGGTGCAACAGCGCCTGGCACAGACCCTCGGCGATCATGCGTCCCCCGAGCGCTGGCAGCACGCCCTTGAACAGGCGGTCGAGCAGGCCCGTGAGGCTCAGGCCGCCATCGCCCACGAACTGCAAGCGGCGCGCAGCGAACTGATCAAGCTGACCGCCGAACTGGAGGGTGAGCAACAGCGCTTGCAGGCCCTTGAACAGGAATTGGCAGAACTCGAACGGCAGATCGCCGAGTGGCGCAGCAGCCACAGTGAGCTGGATGATGCCGCGCTTGAGGCCTTGCTGGGGATGAGCGACGACAGTGTTGGCGAGTTACGTCAGCAATTGCAGTCCAGCGAAAAGGCGCTGGAGCAAGCCAGGGTGTTGATGGAAGAACGTGCGGCGCAGTTGCAACAACATCAGGCCCAGCACAGCGACAGCGGCGATGCCGAGCAGCTACTGACCGCGTTGACCGAAGCGCAGGCGCAATCGGTGATTCAAGATCAACTGTGCGCCGACCTGCGCGCCCAAGTCAGCGAAGACAACCGCCGTCGCGACGCCAGCAGCGAGCTGCAACAGCGCATTGCCCACGCACACGCTGAATATCTGCGCTGGGCCCGGCTCAACGCGCTGATCGGCTCCGCCACCGGCGATACGTTCCGCAAGATCGCTCAGGCCTACAACCTTGATTTGCTGGTGCACCACGCCAACGCGCAGCTCAAGCAGCTGGTGCGACGCTATCGCCTGAAACGCGGCGGCAGCATGCTCGGCTTGCTGGTGATGGACACCGAGATGGGCGACGAACTGCGCTCGGTTCATTCGCTGTCGGGCGGGGAAACGTTCCTGGTGTCCCTCGCCCTGGCGCTGGGCCTGGCCTCCATGGCGTCAAGCACGCTGAAGATTGAATCGCTGTTCATCGACGAAGGCTTCGGCAGCCTCGATCCTGAATCCCTGCAACTGGCCATGGACGCCCTTGACGGGCTGCAAGCCCAGGGCCGCAAGGTCGGCGTCATCTCCCACGTGCAGGAAATGCACGAGCGCATCCCCGTGCAGATTCAGGTGCGGCGCCAGGGTAATGGCCTCAGCACCGTCGAGGTCAGCAGCGGCTAATCCGCTTTTTTAACGACGCACGGACACGCCCAATGGCGTTTCTGTGCAACCCTGTACCCCTTGCGCGGCAGTCGTCGCGCCAAACTCGAAAGAAGGTAAAACCACGTGGCAAACTCAAAAGTATTCTTCGACATCACTGCCAACGACGAGCCAATGGGCCGCATCGTCATGGAGCTGCACAACGACGTCGTTCCGAAAACCGCTGAAAACTTCCGCGCGCTGTGCACCGGCGAAAAAGGCGACGGCCTGAGCTACAAGGGTTCGTCCTTCCACCGCGTGATCCAGAACTTCATGCTGCAGGGCGGTGATTTCACCAACCACAATGGCACTGGCGGCAAGTCCATCTACGGCAACAAGTTCGAAGACGAAAACTTCACCCTCAAGCACACCGCCCCAGGTGACCTGTCGATGGCCAACGCTGGCCCGAACACCAACGGCAGCCAGTTCTTCATCACCACCATCGTCACCGAATGGCTGGACGGCAAACACGTCGTGTTCGGCAAAGTCGTGGAAGGCATGGACGTGGTCAAGGCCATCGAAGCGCTGGGTTCGCAATCCGGCCGTACCAGCAAGAAAGTCGTCATCGCCGATTGCGGCGAACTGACCGAGGCTTGAGCATGACGTCGGCGCCTCACGCTGAATCGACGGTGCCGACGCTCTACTCGTTCCGCCGCTGCCCCTACGCCATGCGCGCTCGCATGGCGCTGGGGTATTGCGGCGTACCGGTGACCACGGTAGAAGTCAGCCTCAAGGCCAAACCGGTCGAGATGCTCGAACGATCACCCAAAGGCACCGTGCCGGTTCTGGTGCTGCAACACCTGGTGCTGGAGCAGAGCCTGGACATCATGCATTGGGCCTTGGCGCAGCATGACCCGGACGATTGGTCCCTCGCACGCAACGTCGAAGGTCAGCAACAGATCGCCGACCTGATCGCGGAAAACGACAGCAGCTTCAAACAGGATCTGGATCACTACAAATACGCCGTGCGTTATCCCGAATTCACGCAGGAAGAATACCGCCAGCGGGGCGAGAGGTTTCTGCGCAGGCTGAACGAATTACTGGCTTCACGGGACTTTCTGATCACCGATCGACTGACCCTGGCCGACATCGCCATAGCGCCCTTCATACGGCAATTTTGCGCGGTGGATGCGGACTGGTTCTGGCAAAGCCCCTACCCTCACCTGCAGCGCTGGTTACAGCGTTTTCTGGCATCGGAGCTGTTCATCACGGCGATGGCCAAGCGCTGATTGCGACCGCATTGATTGCTGGCTGACCCCCTGCGCTACACCACGTCCAACTGAAAGATCGGCGAGATCATCTCGCTGTGCCGTGGCGGCGGATTGCCGGTGTTGAGCTTCTGCGAGCGCTGCATCTCGACCGCTTCCGCGACCTCGGTCTTGAACTCCATGCTGCGCGCCACACCGCCCACCGACCCTTCGCCATGGCCGAGCAATGAGCAGCCGTTGTTGATCAACGCGAAGAACACAATCACGCAGAAGTTCGCGCCTTTCACGACGCACGCCCCTGGGACTGAACAGCCGCGCGATTGAGGTCAACGGACGCTGTTTGCGTCGACATCTGTGACGGGGCATTTATTTGTGGGTTCGTGCTGATGACGGTGACCACTGCGATGAAAACAATATACAACGCGATGGCGGTATAAGCGCCGTGTTTGATTGAAGTGAGGATGGCAGTGGCCATGTTTGTTGCTCCAGGACGTGTCTGTTTCAGGCGCCCAGAATGCTTGAAGTGATAGTTATTAAAAAACGATGGCTGGCGATTCAAAACATCGATAGGGTTGATTATTCAAGAAGTTAATCAGGTTAATAGACCAACGCGTTGGTCATACTTACATCAATCCAAGTGGGAGCGAGCTTGCTCGCGAATAGGCTGGGACATTCACCCAATCTCCAGAGGCTGAAATGCAGTCTTCGCGAGCAAGCTCGTTTCCACAGGATCAGTGCCTGCTGTCGGAAACCGGGCGTCACCCCCTTGAATACAACCCACAAAAAAATCCCCATCGCTTATCCAGCAGACGGGGATCAAAGGGGAGGAATTCAGCGCTTTCGCGAACAAGCTCGCCGACACTTGATGCATGGCCTGACACGCAGTGGTCAGTGGGTCGCATCAACCTGTAGAAGACGAAGTTGCTCGCGAAAGCGTTTTCCGGTGATCAGAAACTTGCCGTTAAAATCCAGGTTCTTACAAATCCATTCCCCGGCAACGATACGTTCGTTAACGGGGAATGGATTCACTTCGAGTTTCTATTCATTGTTGAATCTTGTGATCCAGAGCGGCGTAGAAGTTGGCGCTTTGTTGCAGGTACTTCGGGGTGTAACTCTGGGTCGAGCTGACTTTCTTGTCGGTCGCTTCAACGCTCGCACTGGCAGGCAATGCAACGGTGGCGGAGATGGCGGACGCGGCGATGATGGAGAAGAGATTGAAGTTCATGGTGGGTACCTCGCTGTGGTGTGTCGTTTCAAGTCTTGACCGTCGTGGCCGTGGAATGAAAGTTACGCCCGAGGATGATTTGGAAAAAATCTTTTCTGGCACTAGCCCTTATCACCTGAATTGATACAGGCCCAGAGCCCTTGAAAATCAAGGGGTGGGCCTGCGTCAAAGCGTCACGGGGTGTCAGTGTGCGGTGAGGAAATGGAAGTCGGACGGCGAATCGAAGTCGACTTTCTGCACGGTGTCGCCCAGCAGACCGGTCTTCGGGTCAACGCGGACGGTCACGATCTGGTTGCTCTTCTGGTTGGCAATCAGCACGAAGTGGCCGCTTGGGTCGAAGGCGAATTCGCGGGGCTCCTTGCCTTCCACGGTGCGGCGCTGAATTTCCTTGAGCTGGCCGTTCGCGGCATCGATGCTGAACACCAGCAGCTCGTTCACTTCGCCACGGTTGGCAACGTAGAGGAACTTGCCATCCGGCGACGTGTGCAGGCCCCCAGCGGCACGGTTTTGCTGACCTTCCTTGTTGGCGAGGTCCACCAGTTGGGTCTGCTTGAACACGCCGTCGTGGTAGTCAAACACCGCGACCTGGGCGCTCATTTCCATGGTCAGCCAGGCGTGCTTGCCGTCTTTGCTGAAGGTCAGGTGACGCGGCCCGCTGCCCGGTGGCAGATCGACTGAAGGCACTTTCGCCGGCTTCAGCGGCTGAGGCTGTTTGGCGTCGTAGTTGAAGACAAACATCTTGTCAGCGCCCAGGTCCATGGCGATCAGGTACTTGCCGTCGGGCGTGGGAACTGCGGCGTGGACGTGGGACGAAGCCTGGCGCTCCGGGTTGACCTTGCTGGCTTCGTGAGTGGCGGTCTGCACCACCGGCGCCAGTTTGCCGTCCTTGCCGACCGGCACGACCGCCAGTACGCCACCCGGATCAGGGTGTACGGCGTAGTTGGCAACGAACAGGAAACGCCCGTCCAGGCTCAGGCTGGAATGGGTGGGCTCGTCACTTTTGGTGTCAACCTGATTGAGGAACGACACCGCGTGGGTCTTGGGGTCGATAGCGTAGCTGCTGACCTTGCCGACGACGTCTTTCTGGCCCGGGCCGTTTTCGTTGACCGCGAACATATGGCGCTGGTCCTTGGAGAGCGTCAGCCAGGACGGGTTTTCAGTCTGGATGACCTGACGCGGCTTGGCGTCGAGCTGGCCGGTCTGGGTGTTGAAGCCGAAGCGGTAAATGCCTTCGCTGGCGCCGGCGGTATACGAACCGACCAGTACGTCGTAATCAGTCATGGGTTTGGCCTGAACGGAGAGCGCGGAAAGGCTGCTGGCGAGCACTAACCACGGCAGAAGTCTGGGAGTCATTGGGGTGTTCTCTTGTTGGAGTTGTTGGCGCGCCGTGCACGCGGAATGTCACGGCTATGACAGCGTATTGCGGAAAGTAGTTGCCTGGCGGGGACAGCGTAGGCGACCCGTCAGGCTGAAACTGCGGTGTCACTTGGCTGAACACAATCTCTGTGGGGGTGAGCTTGCTCACGAAGACGGTTCATCCATTAACCATCCATGGGGTTGTGCCGCCTTCGCGAGCAAGCTCGCTCCCACACACAAGCCTTCTGCGGTGCGTCAGTACGCGATTACGCCTGTTCGCCCTCTTCATCCTCGTCACTCGCCGAGATGCCATTGAGCACGACGATGCGGTGGTCGGCGTTGCCGTCATTGATGACCCAGCTCTGCAGCGCGGCATCGAATTCGGCAGCGTCGATCTGCGCCAGCGAGAAGCGCCAGACCTTGCGTTCGCGGCCGTCCATGCTTTCGATCTGGAGCATTTCGTCGAGGGTGAACTCGAAGGCGTGCAGGCCGTCGATTTCCAGCATGCTGTGGGCGGTCAGCGCGGCCTGGAGTTCAGTGCGAAGGGATTGAGGTGTGGTGGTCATGGCAGTGGTTCGCATCAGTGAAAGCGCGAATGATAGGTGAAAAGACGCCGAGGCGCTGGCCTCGGCGTCCGATGACCGCAGGTTCAGTCCTGAACCGCTTCCTTCACGTAGTAGCGCGAAGGAATGCCCCAGACGATCAGCGCGATGGCCAGCACGCTGACGCCGAACAACGCGAACAGCGCCGGCGTCGCCGTGCCGGTGAGGTCCTTGATGCGGCCGACCATGAACGGCGCGATGATCCCGCCCAGTTGCCCCAGGGAGTTGATCAGCGCGATGCCCGCAGCGGCAGCGATGCCAGTCAGGAAGCGCGGCGGGATGGTCCAGAAAATCGGCATCCAGGCGATGATGCCGGTCATGATCATGGTCATGCCGATCACCAAGGGCACCAGTTGTCCGGGAAACAACGCACAGACCAGATAGCCCGCAGCGGTCAGCGTCGCGCAGCCCGCCATGTGCCAGCGGCGTTCGCCGTGGCGGTCGGAGCTGGCGCCGATCAGCAGATTGCCAATCACCGCGCCCACATAGGGAATCACTGTCAGCAAACCAATGTTCAGGGTGTCGGTCACGCCGGCGGTTTTGATCAACTGCGGCATCCAGAACAACAGCCCGGTCAGCGCCATGACCAGGCACAGGTAAATGCCTGACATCACGTAGGTGGTCGGGTGTTTCCAGATGTCTTTGACGGTCTGTTTGACGACGGGCTTGGCCTCTTTCGCCATCCGCGCCAGTACCACCTGTTTCTCCTGATCACTGAGCCAGGTGGCGTCTTCGATACGGTCCTTGACCAGCCAGAACACCACGCCGCCGAGCAGGATGGACGGAATGCCTTCGATCAGGAACAGCCAGCGCCAGCTGGCCAGGCCCATGACACCGTCGAAGTGGCCGAGGATCAGCCCGGCAATCGGACCGCCGACAATCCCGCACAGGCAGATGGAGCTTTTGAAGTAGGAGTTCACCCGCGCCCGACGTGAGCCGGGATACCACTGGGTGAAGAAATACAGGACGCCGGGGACGAAGCCGGCTTCCATTACGCCGATCAGAAAGCGCAGCGTGTAGAACCAGAATTCGGTCTGCACGAACATCATGCAGGCGGAGGCGATGCCCCACGAGACCATGATCCGCGCGATCCAGATCCGCGCACCGATCTTGTGCAGCAGCACATTGCTTGGGACTTCGAACAGGAAGTAACCGACGAAGAACAGGCTCGCGCCCAGGCCGTAAACGGTTTCGCTGAAGCCCAGGTCGCTGGCCATCTGCAGCTTGGCAAAGCTGATGTTGACGCGGTCCAAATAGGCAAACAGGAAACAGGCGATGAACAACGGCACGATTCGCCAGCTCACCTTGCGATAGATGCTGTCCTCAAGGGCGTCGGCATCAAGGCGTTCCAGCGGGATGGCAGTGGCGGTCATGGGTCGCACCTCGTTTTGTTTTTATGGGTGGCGTATCGAGCGCAGCAGCCTGCAACTGTAGGAGTGAGCTTGCTCGCGATAGCGAAATTCCGGTGACCCCTTTCAGTGACTGAATCACCGCATCGCGAGCAAGCTCACTCCTACAAAAATCTCTGCAACGCGGCGGATCGCCGCACATGCAGTCCTGGCCATTGAAGCGTTGTGCAGCCGGCCAGGAATCAAAGCTGCTTGATGCCGCCCGGCTGGAAAACGGCCTCGGCCGGGGCAATGCCATTGATCAACGGCGCGCCGAACTCATGTTGGCTGATCTCGAACGTGTCGCCCGGCTGAGTCTTGATGCCGTCGGCAAACGACAGCGTCGCGGTGCCGAAGAAATGCACATGCACATCACCCGGCCGCAAGAACTGGGCGTATTTGAAGTGGTGGTATTCAAGGTTTTCCAGGCTGTGGCACATGTTGGCCTCACCGCTCAGGAATTCCTTCTCCCACAGCACCTGGCCGTCACGGTGGATGCGACTGGTGCCCGCCAGATTCTGCGGCAGCTCGCCAACCCGCAGTTCCGGGCCGAAGGAGCAGGCGCGCAGTTTGGAATGGGCGAGGTACAGGTAGTTCTTGCGTTCCATGATGTGATCAGAGAATTCATTGCCGATGGCGAAACCCAGGCGGTAAGGCTTGCCATCGTGACCGATCACGTACAGGCCACTCAGCTCAGGCTCTTCGCCGGCGTCTTCGGAGAACGGCGGCTGCGGGAACGACTCACCCGGACGAATGACGATGCTGCCGTCGCCCTTGTAGAACCACTCCGGCTGCACGCCCGGCTGACCGGCTGCTGGCTTGCCGCCTTCCAGGCCCCATTTGAAGATGCGCATGGTGTCGGTCATGCCCGCTTCGTCATTGCCCTGCTGGTGCATTTTGTCCCGGGCCGAGGCGCTGCCCAGATGGGTCAGGCCCGTGCCGCTGACCAACAAGTGCGCCGGATCGGGGTGATCCAGTGGCGGCAAAATCATCAGATCGGCGCGCAGCTGCGAGTAATCGTGGTTGTCGCCCAGGCCCAGGCTGTCGACCTGTTCAGCGAGGGAGATTTTTTTGTCGATGGCCGCCAGGGCCAGATCACGGGTGCTGGTCGCGCCCTGGATTTCGCGCACCAAGGGGCCGTCCACCAGACCGACGCGACGCTGGCCGTTGCCCAGCTCGAACTGTACTAAATGCATGGGATTCTCCTGTTTGGGGTCTACACGGCCGCCCCGGAGAGCGGCCTGAGGTTAACGAGAGCCGCGCGCGCTGGCGGCGAATTTGGACTCGGGCAAGACGTGCTTGCGTTCCAGGACACGGTAGACCACGCCGGTCAGAATCAAACCGCAGATCATCACGCCCGAAAGGAAGTACAAGCCGCTGGCCAGATTGCCGGTCAGTTCTTTCAGCCAGCCGATGACGAAGGGGCCGATGTAGCCGCCCAGATTGCCCACCGAGTTGATCAACGCAATGCCCGCCGCTGCACTGGCGCCGGCGAAGAAACGACCGGGCAAGGTCCAGAACACTGCGGTGCAGGAAAACAGTGAGAACGCCACCAGCGACAGCGCCGCCAGTTGCAGCACCGGCACAGTCAGGTATGCGCTGAGAAACAAACCAATAGCGCCGATGACATATAGCACCGCCAAGTGACCATAGCGGTCATTGAGCCGGTCGGAGCTGCGCGGGACGATCAACAGGCCAACGATGCCGAAGATGTAGGGCACAGCAGAAATGAAGCCAGTGGTCAGGTCGCTGCCGCCAAACTGTTTGATCAGCGTCGGCAACCACAGGCCGAGGCCATAAATGCTCAGCGTGACGGGGAGATAGAACAGCGCCAGCAGCAGAACGCGTTTGTCTTTGAGCGCATGCAACGGGTTGCCGTGGCGGGTCTGGCCGTATTCTTCCAGGTCCTTTTTCAGCTCGCCGGCGAGCCATTGTTTCTCGACCGGATCCATCCACTTCACGTCTTTCGGGCCGTCAGGCAACCAGCGCAGGACCGGCAGGGTCAGCAGAATCGCCGGCGCGCCGATGCACAGGAACAGCCACTGCCAGCCGTGCAGACCGGCCACCCCTTCCATGCCCAGCAGACCGCCGGAAATCGGGCCGGTGATCATCATCGCGATGGGTTGGGAAAGAATGAACAGGCCGAGGATCTTGCCGCGATGGCGGACCGGAAACCATTGGGTGATGTAGTACAGAACGCCGGGGAAGAAGCCCGCTTCGGCCGCACCGAGCAGAAAGCGCATGACGTAGAAGCTGGTCGGGCCCTGGACGAACGCCATGCCCATGGTGATGGCGCCCCAGGTGAGCATGATCCGGGCGAACCAGCGCCGCGCGCCGAAGCGTTCGAGCATCAGGTTGCTGGGGATCTCCAACAGGAAATAGCCAATGAAGAACAGGCCGGCGCCCATGCCATAGGCCGCGTCGCCGATGCCCACGTCCGCGCCCATGTGCAGCTTGGCGAAGCCGACGGCGGAACGATCCACATAAGCGATCAGGTAGAGCAGGATCAGAAAGGGAATAAGTTTCAGGGTGATGCGACGAATAAGCCTGAGTTCCTGGCTCATGGATGCGGTCCTCATTGTTTTTGTTATGGAAGCCTGCGGGGATCGCCTCTGCCTTCGTGTGCGCATTGCTGCGGAAGAAGCCGGCAGGGTCGTCCCTCGGTCGAGATCGACTATATAGTATTACTATTTAAGGTTACAACTCTTCCACTCGCGACATTTTCGGCCTATTTTAGTCATCACCTGCAGCCTTTAGTCTTACAAATAAAGCCTAACAATAAGAGTGCCGATTTATGTCTGATTCCGCCAAGAAACCCGTGCTGCGCTCCGCCCAGTGGTTCGGTACCGCCGACAAGAACGGCTTCATGTACCGCAGCTGGATGAAGAACCAGGGCATCGCCGACCATCAGTTCCAGGGCAAGCCGATCATCGGCATCTGCAACACCTGGTCCGAACTCACCCCCTGCAACGCCCACTTCCGCACCATCGCCGAACACGTCAAACGCGGCGTGATCGAAGCCGGTGGTTTCCCGGTTGAATTTCCGGTTTTCTCCAACGGCGAATCGAACCTGCGGCCGACCGCCATGCTGACCCGCAACCTGGCGAGCATGGACGTTGAAGAGGCCATTCGCGGCAATCCCATCGACGGCGTGGTGCTGCTGACCGGTTGCGACAAGACCACCCCTGCCCTGTTGATGGGCGCTGCCAGCTGTGACATCCCGGCCATCGTCGTCACCGGCGGGCCGATGCTCAACGGCAAGCACAAGGGCAAAGACATCGGCGCCGGCACCATCGTCTGGCAGATGCACGAATCCTACAAAGCCGGGCAGATCAGCCTCGACGAGTTCCTTTCCGCCGAATCCGGCATGTCGCGCTCGGCCGGTACCTGCAACACCATGGGCACCGCCTCGACCATGGCGTGTATGGCCGAAGCGCTGGGCACGTCGCTGCCGCATAACGCTGCGATCCCTGCCGTCGATTCACGCCGTTACGTACTGGCGCACATGTCAGGCATGCGCGCGGTGCAGATGGTCAACGAAGACCTGCGTCTGTCGAAGATCCTGACCCGCGAAGCCTTCGAAAACGCCATTCGCGTCAACGCGGCCATCGGCGGTTCGACCAACGCGGTCATCCACCTCAAGGCCATCGCCGGTCGTATTGGCGTGGACCTGGAACTGGACGACTGGACCCGCATCGGTCGCGGCACGCCAACGCTGGTGGATTTGCAGCCCTCCGGACGCTTCCTGATGGAAGAGTTCTACTACGCCGGTGGCCTGCCTGCAGTGCTGCGTCGTCTGGGCGAGAACAACCTGATTCCCCATCCCGAGGCCTTGACCGCCAACGGCAAGACGCTCTGGGAAAACGTGCAGAACTCGCCGATTTATGGTGACGACGAAGTGATCCGCGCCATCGACAATCCGCTGGTGGCCGATGGCGGTATCTGCGTACTGCGCGGCAACCTGGCGCCGCTGGGCGCAGTGCTCAAGCCGTCCGCCGCCACCCCTGCGCTGATGAAGCACCGGGGTCGCGCCGTGGTGTTCGAGAACTTCGACATGTACAAGGCGCGCATCAACGATCCGGATCTGGACGTCGACGCCAGCAGCATTCTGGTGATGAAGAACTGCGGGCCGAAGGGTTATCCGGGCATGGCCGAAGTTGGGAACATGGGTCTGCCGGCCAAATTGCTGGCCCAGGGCGTGACCGACATGGTGCGGATTTCCGATGCACGCATGAGCGGCACGGCGTACGGCACGGTGGTGTTGCACGTGGCGCCCGAAGCGGCTGCCGGCGGTCCGCTGGCGGTGGTGCAGGAAGGTGACTTCATCGAACTGGATTGTGCAACCGGCCGCTTGCACCTGGACATCCCGGAAGCGGAACTGGCCGCGCGCCTGGCCGATTGGCAAGCGCCGCCACAGTTGTTGATCGGCGGATACCGTCAGCTGTACATCGACCACGTGATGCAGGCGGATCAGGGTTGCGACTTCGACTTCCTGGTCGGCATGCGCGGCTCGGAAGTGCCACGGCATTCGCATTGACACCTGACTGCCATTCACCGGATGAGCTGTGGGGTGACCAGCGTCAGACTCAGGCTTCGGGGCTGATCGAGGACCTGTGGGAGTGAGCTTGTTCACGAAGGCGTCAGTCCAACCGCTGCATCTCTGGCGGCGGGAAGTCAGCATTCGCGAGCAAGCTCGCTCCCACAGGATCAGTGTGGGGCTCAGGCTTGGAAACTGATCGAGGAACTGTGGGACCGCCACCCCGGTCGCTCCCACAGGTTCGGTGTTCAGCCGAACAATCTCAGGTCATTTCGAGCGGCGCGCCTCATTGTCCGCCAATGCTATGATGCGCCGCATTCACCGCTCAGGATCGCCCCGCGCACCATGGATTACCGTAAGCCCTCCGACCGTAAAAGCATGCACTCGCGCATTGTCCAGGACATCGGCATGCAGATTGTCTCGGGCCGCTTCAAGCCCGACGACAAGCTCCCCGCCGAAGCCTTGCTCTGTGAAGAATATGCGGTCAGCCGTCCGGTGCTGCGCGAAGCCACGCGGGTATTGGTCGCCAAAGGGCTGGTGTATTCCCGGCCACGGGTGGGCACGGTAGTCAAGCCGCGCCGCGAATGGCACATCCTTGATCCGGACGTGCTGCACTGGCTGATGCAAAGCTCGCCGCAGAATGAATTTTTCGCCCTGCTCACCAGCGTGCGAAGCATCATCGAACCGGCCGCCGCCGCCCTCGCCGCGCAACATGCGACCCCCGAAGACCTCACCGCCATTAGCGAAGCCTACGAGCGCATGGCTGCGGCGCCGACCGTCGAAGACGTGCTGCAACCCGACCTCGATTTCCACAGCCGCATCGCCGACGCTACACACAACGACCTACTCGCGCACTTGTGCAACATGCTGTCGCTGGCACTGCGCGAAGCGTTGAAGCATTCCAACAAACGCCCGAACCTGCACGAACTGGCATTACCTCGCCATCGCGCTATCCTCACTGCCATCGAAAACCGCGATGCACTGGGCGCCCACCACGCCACGCTGGTGCAACTGGACGATGCGCGCAACGCGCTGAATGTGGTGCTCGGAAAAGGCGTGAAGCTGTAATTGGCAGACGCTTCTGCCGTGTCCACCATCAGGCGGCTTACGCAGACACTGTGGGAGCGAGCTTGCTCGCGAAAGGGCGGCTTCCGCTGAATTTCCAAGCGATGGAATACCGTATTCGCGAGCAAGCTCGCTCCCACAGATTCGCCCACAGCGTCATTGTTGTCAGGGCAGATAAATACTGAACAACCCGCCACCCAAGGCGCCGCCGTTGGCAATTTCGATGTGGCCGGGGACGCCTTTGCGCTGATGCTGCCGGGCAATGTTCGCCGCGAAATACAAACCCAACCCCGTGCTGCCGCTGTTCTGGTTGATCCCCAGCACGTAGTCAGTCTGCTCCTCGATCATGCGCGCGGGAAAGCCCGGGCCGTCGTCGTTGATGCTGATCACCAGTTGCTCGCCGACCTGTCCTGCCGTAATCAGCACTTCGCTGCGCGCAAAGCGAATGGCGTTGATGACCACGTTGGACACCACCGAACCCACCAGCTCGCGATCAAAGAAGCCCGGCAAATCGAAAGCATCGACGGTAAAGCGGGCAGAGATGCCGCGACTGACGAGGACTTCCTGATGAAAGGCCAGCTGCGCTTCGATGAAATCATCCAGCTCGTGATAATCCGGGCGCAACGGCAGTTGGTTGACCCCCAGCTTGTACAGCCCAAGCAGCTGCACCAGCATGCCGTTCAGGTGGGCGAATTCGTAATCGATGACACCCTGATCCGGCGTACCACGACAGTTCTCGGGAAGCTGCCTGACCCATTGACCGTGGGCCTGAATCAACGAACCCAGCGAGTTCTTCATGTCATGGACAGTGGAAGCAATCACCATAGAGAAGTCGAGCCCGAGATCCTGATCTTTCATTCGCCGAAAGCCCTCAGCCGCAGTTTCTGGAAGCGCTCGAAGCGCGGGTCGGTCTCTGGCATCTTGCCGACCATCTTGAGACTGTTCTGGCATTCCGCCAGGCTCGCCGCGTCGAGGTTCTGGACGCCCATGTGCAGCAGCGACTGCGCCATGTTCAGGGCGATACTGATGTTCTTCGGTTGCAGGGCCAGGCCCTGGCGGAACAGATCCTGCGCCTCGCCGAGCTTGCCGGCGCGGTAGCAGCGAATGCCCTGGACGTTGAAGTCGATAGCCGCTTTGCCCGCACCGAGAATCTCGGGATCGTCGGTCTGCTTGGCGATGTTCTGCATGACCACCGGATCGTCGCCGTAAATCTCGGCACAGCTTTTCAGAATGCCCGCGCCGGCGTTTTCCTGGCCGAGGGCCTTGAGCTGCGACGCCACTGCCAGAGCCGCATCGGCGCTGAGAAACTGCTCCATGCCCTCAAGCCGCTCCATCGCCTGCTCGGTCAGCTTGGCGGCCATGTCCGGATCGGAAGACGCGACGCTGGTGGCTTTCATCAGACGCGCGCGCACCTGCAGGCCGGCATCGTTGCCGTTCTCTTTGGCGACTTCGGTCAGGGTCTGGTTGATCTCCACACGAGTGCGCGCATCCAGTCCGCGCTCGCCGCCACGGCTGATCAATGCCTGAGCAAAACCCAAGTTGGTTTCCGGGTCCTTGAAGCGAGAAAACTGACCTTGGGAAACGGCCTGACGATACGCTTTCGACGCACCGTCGAAATCCTCATTTTCCAGCGCCAGCTTGCCCAGCAAACGCTGACGGCGAACGGCGTAGGGCGACAAGCGCACCGCCTCTTCCAGCATCTTCTGGGCGCGCTTGTTGTCGCCGCTGGCCACCAACACATCGGCCAGCCCGTCGTACAACACTGGCATGGCGTTGAAGGCGCGAATCGCTTCTTCGTACACGGCTTGCGCTTCGGCATTGCGGCCGCGCTTGAACAGCAGCTTGCCCAATGCCGCATACGCCCAGGGTTGCGGGCGGTCCGCGAGGATCGACTTGAGAAAGGCTTCCAGCGGCTCGTGCTGGTTGAGATCACGCAGTGCGTCGGCCTTGTAGCGCAGGCACAGCGGCGCAAAACGGGGGTCCTGTTTGGTCAACGCGAGGCAGGCCGCCAGCACTTCGGTGGGGTTGCTGCGATCAAGCGCTTGCAGGATCGGTTTGAGCAGGGTCTTGCGCTGGACGATCTTCTCCAGACGCTGAGCCAGGCTTGCACGGTTGAACGGCTTGGTGAGGTACGCATCCGGCTCCCACTCCAGGGCGCTCATCACCATCGCCTGGCTGTTTTCAGCGGTGACCATGACGAACACGCTTTCGTGGCTGATCAGCCGATCGGTCATCAGGTCTTCAAGCACCTGCTGGCCGTTTTTCTTGCCATCGCCCAAATTGAAGTCGTGGAGGATGAAGTCGTAGCGCTTCTGCGCGCACATCTTCAGCGCCTCTTCGCCGGTGTCGGCAGTGTCCACTGCCCTGACGCCCAGCTCGCGCAGCATCGAGCGGACCGAACTGCGGAAGTCGGAAAAATCGTCGACGATCAGAAAGGTTTTTTGGTTCCACGCCAGCATCGAGATTCCTGTCACCGGATAAATAGTCGGCCCTGAGGCACTTGCAAGGGCGGCGGTCTCGTTCCCAACGTCCGGGCAGAGACGGCCAATAGAGTTGCGGCATGACGCCGCTTGTCCGAGTTATCGGCGGCTGCAGGGCAAAGCTTAGGCACGCCGCGCGGGAAAAGTGACGAGGCGTGCGCCGGGTTGACGGGGCATCGACGCCGAAAGAGGCTTACACGGCCGGGTAAAGTCCTTGAGCGTGCCGCCGATATCCAGTCATGCAACGCGTAGCCAACAGCAACAACCCATTCCCTTCGAGTGCACCCCATGTCCTGGCTGACCGACCTGAAATTGAAGACCAAGCTCCTTTCGGCTTTCTGCCTGTGTGCGCTGATCACTGTGGTCGTGGGCGTGCTGGGTCAGAGCGGTATCTCGCGGCTTTACGAGCTGTTTGAAAACACGGTAAGCGACAATCTGGTATCGATCGCCAAAGTCGATTCGGTGAAGGCCAACGTCATCGCCACCAACCGCGACTTTTTCAAGGCCATCGGACTGAGCGCGCTCAAGGCCAACCCGGACGACATCAACGCGGCGATCCAGTCACTGAAAGAAAATCAGGCCCAGGCCGAGACCGACTTCAAGGTCTATCGCTCAACGCCGCTTGAAGCGGATGAAAGAGCCGCAGGCGATGACTTCGAACGCGACTGGGCCGCTTACATCAGCGCCGCCCTCAATGCGCTGTCTGTGGCGCAGAGCGGCGACCTGGAGCAAGCCAGCAAACTGGCAGCCACCAGCGTGACGCCCAGCTACCGCAAGACCATGGGTGAACTGAAACTCATGATCGAATCCAACATGCGCCAGGCCAACGAACAGGCACAGGCGGGGGTTGAAACGGACAAGCAGGTCACTTGGACGCTGATCATCGGCTCGTTGATAGCAGTGGTGTGCGCCATCACGTTGGGGCTGATCGTCACGCGAATGATCACCCGGCCTATCTACCAATCGGTGGCCAGCGCCACCCGGGTGGCGGCGGGTGATTTGAGTCAGGCGATCCAGGGTGGCGGCCAGGATGAAACCGGTCAGTTGCTCAAGGCGCTGTCCAACATGCAGGGCAGCCTCAAAGGCACGGTTCAGCAGATCGCCACCGCGTCGGACCAACTGGCGTCCGCCGCTGAAGAACTGACCATGGTCACCGATGACAGCACCCGCGGGCTCATGCGTCAGAACGATGAAATCCAGCAAGCCGCCACGGCCGTCAACGAGATGACCGCTGCGGTGGAAGAAGTGGCGCGCAACGCCGCGAGCGCGTCGCAGGTGTCTGCGCAGACCTCCGAAGATGCCATCAAGGGCCAGCAACAAGTGCAACAGGCTGTCACCGCGATGAATACCATGACCGTGGAAATCACGGACTCGACCCAACGCGTCGAAGCGCTGGCCGGGCAGATCCGCGATATCACCAAAGTGCTCGACGTGATCCGCGGGATCGCCGAGCAGACCAACCTGCTGGCGCTCAATGCCGCCATCGAAGCCGCCCGCGCTGGCGAGCAGGGCCGAGGCTTTGCGGTGGTGGCGGACGAAGTACGTGCCCTCGCCCACCGCACTCAGACCTCCACCGGCGAAATCGAGTCGATGATCACCAAGGTGCGCAATGGCGCCGACGAAGCCGTACAGGCCATGGGCAAAAGTCAGGCAATCGCCGTGCACACTCAGTCGCTGGCGACCGAGGCCGGCCACGCACTGGAACGCATCAGCGAAGGCGTCAGCCAGATGAACGAACGCAACCTGGTCATCGCCAGCGCGGCGGAAGAGCAGGCGCAAGTGGCTCGCGAAGTAGACCGCAATCTGGTGAACATCCAGGACCTGTCGACGCAGACCGCGGCGGGCGCCAACCAGACCAGCGCCTCGAGTCAGGCGCTGTCGCGACTGGCCGTGTCGTTCCACGCCATGGTCGGTAAATTCACGCTTTGACCCGGCGTGCGTCTCGACGCCACGCCACCCAATCGCCACCCTGAGACAAAATGGCGTATTGACTAATTTGACACCCGATTTGTCGAAAATGACATTTCGGGTACAATCCCCGCCCGCCGCAGGGGATGGGCCTGATGACCAGGTTCTGCGGTGGATGATGTTTACTCAAGCTGCTGATTCCAATGATTGAATAAAAAGCACAGCACCGAGGGACATAGAACACGAGGTCGACCTGTTCACTGGCCTCTTGACCCTTCCTCCTCGTTTTCCGAGAGCGAAGCCTGTCTGACGTTCGCGCCGCACACTGGCGCCCGGCACTGCAGGACGTTGCGCGACGAATGCTGCAGGCGGATAACTTTCTATCTATTGGATGATTCGATGTTCAAGAAAACGAGCACCGCTCTACTGGGCCTCGCGATTTCGGCCACCTTCCTGCAAGCCCACGGCGCAGAAAGCAAAAAAGTCGATGTACTGCTGATCGGCGGCGGCATCATGAGTTCGACCCTGGGCGTCTGGCTTAATGAACTCGAGCCGAGCTGGTCGATGGAAATGGTCGAGCGTCTTGATGCGGTCGCCGAAGAAAGCTCCAACGGCTGGAACAACGCAGGCACCGGTCACTCCGGCCTCGCCGAGCTGAACTACACGCCTGAAGACAAAGACGGCAAGGTCAACATCTCCAAAGCCATCGAAATCAACGAAGCCTTCCAGGTTACCCGTCAGTTCCTGTCCTGGCAGGTCCGCCAGAGCGTCCTGAAGAACCCGCCTTCGTTCATCAACACCACACCGCACATGAGCTTCGTGTGGGGCGATGACAACATCAAGTTCCTGAAAAAGCGTTATGACGCGCTGCAAGCCAGCCCGCTGTTCCGCCCGATGCAGTATTCCGAAGACCCGGCGCAGATCGCCAAGTGGGTCCCGCTGATGATGGAAGGCCGTGATCCTTCGCAGAAGCTGGCGACCACCTGGACGCCAATTGGCACCGACGTCAACTGGGGTGAAGTGACCCGCCAGTACGTGTCGTACCTGCAGACTCGCCCGAACTTCGACTTGAAGCTGTCCAGCGAAGTCAACGACATCACCCGCAACGACGACGGCTCGTGGCACGTCGAATACAAGAACCTGAAAGACGGCACTACCACCGGTACCGACGCCAAGTTCCTGTTCATCGGTGCAGGCGGCGGCGCGTTGAAGCTGTTGCAGAAATCCGGCATTCCCGAAGCCCAGGAGTACGCAGGCTTCCCGGTTGGCGGTTCGTTCCTGGTGACCGAGAACCCGACCGTTGCCATGCAGCACATGGCCAAGGCCTACGGCATCGCCTCCACCGGCGCGCCGCCCATGTCGGTTCCGCACCTAGACACCCGCGTGCTCGACGGCAAGCGCGTGATTCTGTTTGGCCCGTTCGCCACCTTCTCCACCAAGTTCCTGAAAGAAGGTTCGTACTTCGACCTGTTCAGCAGCATGACCACCCACAACTTTTGGCCGATGACCAAAGTGGGCATCGAGCAGTACCCGCTGGTCGAGTACCTCGCCGGTCAGTTGATGCTGTCTGACGACGACCGCTTCAAGGCGTTGCAGGAATACTTCCCGCACGCCAAGAAAGAAGACTGGCGCCTGTGGCAAGCCGGTCAGCGCGTGCAGATCATCAAGCGTGATGCGGACAAGGGCGGCGTGCTGAAACTGGGCACCGAAGTCGTTTCCTCCCAGGACGGCACCATCGCTGCCCTGCTGGGCGCATCGCCAGGCGCGTCGACCGCTGCACCGATCATGCTGAACGTCCTGGAAAAGCTCTTCAAAACCCAGGTCGCGACGCCTGAGTGGCAAGCGAAGATTCATCAGATCGTGCCGAGCTATGGCACCAAGCTGAATGAATCGCCAGCCGCCGTTCAGCAGGAGTGGAACTACACCGCCGAAGTGCTGCAACTGGGCAAGCCGCCTGTGCTCGATCAGAGCGTCGGCACCAGCACTGCTGCGCCGGGCAAGCCTGCTGAAAGCAAGCCCGCCAGCGACATGGCGCTGTAAGCACGCCTGACCGCTTGCATCGATTCCGCTGCAGCCGTTCACGAAAGCCACGAGACTCCGCGTCTCGTGGCTTTTTTATTGCCTGTTGACCCGCCCAAGGGCCGTGCGAATTGCCTGAAGAGCGTCGGCAACCGCTGATGAGGTGAAAGTGAACGGCAAGCGCTTGCGTCGGGTCCATCCTGTAGAACCAGTCAGGGAGAAAGGTATGGACGCCACAAATACACAAGTGCTGAGGGACGTCGTGGTCATCGCAGGTTCACGAGGCGCGACCGAAGCCCTGCGGCACCTGCTCGCCAAGCTGCCAGCGGATTTCCCCGCTGCAGTGCTCATCGTGATTCACACGCTCCCCTCAGGTCCGGACTACATGGCCTCAGTGCTCGGTCGCTACTCGACGCTGCCTGTAGGCTATGGTGAGGAAGGCGAGCCGGTGCTGCCTGGCCGTGTGTACCTCGCCCCTCCTGACCGGCATCTGGAAATCGTCTCCCCCGGGATCATTCATCTCGACGACGGACCCAAGCTGCACCTCGCACGTCCTGCCGCCGATCGCCTGTTCACCACTGCTGCCGAGGTTTTTAGCGAGCGAGTGATCAGCCTGGTGCTGTCAGGCGGCGACTCCGATGGTGCGGAGGGTGCGGTAGCGGTCAAGAACGCCGGCGGGTTGAGTTTTGTCCAGCGCCCCGAGGAGGCGCCGGTGCCCAGCATGCCGATCGAGACGATGCGAAAAACCATATCGAGCCCTCAACTGAGTGCGGAAGAAATGGCAGACGCGCTGATCAAAGCGGTCGGCAGCGTCCATAGCTGACTTATTGCAGGAGACCGCGAGCATGCCAGGAGGCGAACAGCATCCACCGCCGTCAGGCGCCTTCGATTTGCTGGAACTGGGCCCGGGGCGCAACACGGCGGTGTTCCGCCTGACCCTTGCGTTCATGATTCTGGTGCTGCTGACGTTCGTCTCGGTCGAGGGGTGGCGCGCCTGGCGCGACTACAACCACGCGTACGACTTCGCTCGGGACTCGGTTACCAATCTGGCCCGTGCCACGGCGCAGCACGCTGAGGACGCCATCAGGCAGGTCGACATCCTGACGTACGCCCTGGGTGAGCGGGTCGAAGGCGACGGCCTGGCTAATATCAACGTTCCGCGCATTCACGCCCTGATGGTGCAGCAATCGAGGCTCATGCCTCAGCTCCACGGGCTGTTCATCTACGGCCCCGACGGTCGATGGATCGTTACGGACAAAGACATCACCCCGGAGACTGCAAACAACGCAGACCGGGATTACTTTAACTATCACCGGACCCATACCGATCACCGTGTGCGCATCAGCAACGTGGTCAAGAGCCGGTCCACCGGCGAGCTGATTATCCCGGTCTCCCGACGGCTGAATAACCCGGACGGTTCGTTCGCGGGCGTGCTGCTGGGCACCATCAAGCTCAGCTACTTCATGGATTACTACGGCGACTTCAAGATTGATGATCGTGGTGCGCTGGTCCTGGCGATGCGCGACGGCACTATCCTGATCAGGCGCCCTTTCATGGATTCGATGGTGGGGCAAAGCCTGGCCGACAGCGAGATATTCAAACGCTACCTGCCGACCGCCGACGAAGGGGTCGCGGAAGTCAAAGCCATCGTTGACGGCACGTACCGGCTGTACGCTTACCGCGCCCTGTCCAGCTACCCGCTGGTGGTCGAAGCGGGGCTGTCGAGAGAATCCTTCGTAGGGCCGTGGCGTCGCGACCTGTTTAAGTCCGGACTCGTGCTGTTGGTTCTGATTGCCGGGTTTATCGGATTTGCCTTCATCGTACTCACTCAGTTGCGCCGCCGCATGGCCATGGAAAGTGAAATACGCCTCGCCCACCAGGCGGTCAAAGACATGGCACTGACCGACAGCCTGACCGGGCTGGGCAACCGCCGGCGCCTCGACATGGCACTCCACAGCGAAATCGGGCGCGCGAAACGTCAGCGCTACCCACTTGCCTTGATCATGCTCGACATCGATTACTTCAAGCGCTTCAACGACCGCTACGGCCACGGCGCGGGTGACGACTGCCTCCAGCAGGTCGCTCAGGCCATCAGCGGCGTGCTGAAACGCCCTGCGGACCTCGCCGTTCGTTACGGCGGAGAGGAATTCACGATATTGCTCCCGGACACCGACATCCACGGTGCAGGGCGTCTTGCGGAGGACATCCTGCAGGCCATCCGTGGGCTCGCGCTGGAACATGCCGATCATCCTGAGCGAATTGTCACCGCAAGCGCCGGCGTCACGGCCAGGTTTCCTGCGCAGGAAGACACGACCCCCGCCGGCATGATCAAAGCGGCGGATGCCTATCTCTACTACGCGAAAAATAATGGTCGCAACCGCTGGTATGCAGATCAGCACGCTCAAGCGAGCACGCAGGCATGAATGACAGATGGGTTTGAATGGCCGGCGGCCGGGACGCGTTACCGGGAAGGAACGGTGTTCTGGCGGGAATGGAAGTGGATCAGATATGTCCCCTGCAGGAATCGAACCTGCATCTAGCCCTTAGGAGGGGCTCGTTCTATCCGTTGAACTAAGAGGACACTAAAACAGACGGCGTGCATCTTAACGACAAGGCGCCCGCTTGTCATGTCGTCATTATCAACGGGATCTGTAGGCCGCTGACTGTCCGTCACATCGAAGGGCCATCGTGCAGAATGCAACGACGGCAATAGGCCATATTGCAAAACGCAACCCTACAATCCGCTAAATCCGCCCTATGCTATTGATTTATAGGGAATTTATTCCGTTTAGAGATTGGCATGCAGGCTGCAATACTTTTCTTCGCAAATTACCCCTCTGTACGCCATCCCTGCGAAGGTACCCGAGATGAACATGACCCTGCCCCTGCTTAACGCTGCCGCGCTTGTCGCATTGGTCGCCTTCCACTTCCAGGATGATGGCAGCAAGTCAGAGGCGGTCCGGTCAGGGAGCTTCGCCGTACAGGCGCAGCCTCATTACCTCATGCAGCAAGCTCCCAGGTTCGCAGCCATGCCGAGCCAGGGTACAGAAGCTATTCTGGCTAATGACAGTGAAGAGGCGGTACCCGTTAACCGCCCGGACCGTTGGGTATTCTGAAAAAATCGCTGATCGGTAGTTTCAAAGAGTTCGATGAGCTCTCTTCCAGAGAGCACCCATTAGAGAGCAACCATGTCCAAAGCAGCAATTTCATTCCTGATCCTGGCCCTGATGGCCCTTGCCGCAGACCAGCTACTGGTGCCCTCGATGGAAACCATGAGCACCTTGGCGAAAGCCGCGGCAGGCGTTTTTGCTAGCCTGTTCGTTGCAGCACTGTTCGTAGGACGCCGCATCAAGTTCGACCCGATCTTGCGGCAAGCCAAGCCCTGACGCCTCGCCAGCCCCACGCTGGTCTGCTTTCAAGGTTAATCGCCGTCTCCAAGGCGGCTGAGGCGTATGCAAAACGGTCACGCCGCAGCCGACCCTTCGTCTTTTTATTCACTCCCTCCTCGTATTTTGCTTATTCTCCCACTACGCTGGAGACAGATAGCCATCACGGCGCAGGCCCAGTACCATCAGGCCGCTAGCCTTCGCACTTTGCAAACCAGCACGCAATTCGGATAATTGGTGCTGGCTAAAAGCCTTTATCTAGTTCAATATTTGTCACACATTTGACGCCAAGGATTCGACGCATTGATGCAGGATGTCGGTCCTTTATGCGGGCTGGTTGAACATTTCGTCTAAAAGACAGTCAGAGCATGACATCTCGCGGCCTAATGCAAGAACCGCCTCTCTCTTTGAACTAATTCGGTTAAATATATGAGCCCTATGAAACAGGCCAATTATTCCAGTCGCACAGCTGACAAGTTCGTAGTTCGTCTACCGGAAGGCATGCGCGAGCGTATTGCGGACGTCGCCAAACAGCACCACCGCAGCATGAACTCGGAAATCATCGCGCGTATTGAGCAGAGTCTGATTCAAGAAGGCGCGCTGGGTGATGAGCCAAGTCTGCGTCTGGACAGCCCGGAGCTTTCGCTCCACGAACGTGAGCTGTTGCAGCGCTTCCGTCAGTTGGCTCATCGCCAACAGAACGCGCTGGTTTCCCTGATTGCACATGACACTAGCCTGGCAAACGACGACGAATAAGTCGCGCAAGCCAGAGACTTAAAGGCCAGCGCTCTGCTGGCTTTTTTGTGCCTGAAATTCGGTTGAAACCTGGTCTGCGCGCATTAAAAAACCGCCTTGAGGGCGGTTTCGATTGAAGCGATGGGTCAAAGCAAGAATACGGTCGCCAGCCCGAGAAAGATAAAGAACCCGCCACTGTCCGTCATGGCCGTGATCATCACACTGGCGCCCATGGCCGGATCGCGCCCGAGCCGCGCCAGGGTCATCGGGATCAGCACGCCCATCAACGCCGCCAATAGCAGATTCAATGTCATGGCGACGGTCATCACCACCCCAAGGGACCAACTGTTGTAGAGAAGATAAGCAACGATCCCTATCACCCCGCCCCACACCAGACCGTTGATGAGCGCAACAGCCAGCTCTTTGCGCATCAGGCGTGAGGTGTTGCCGGTGTTGACCTGATCGAGAGCCATGGCCCGAACGATCATGGTGATGGTCTGATTGCCCGAGTTGCCCCCAATCCCTGCCACGATCGGCATCAATGCCGCCAGCGCCACCAGCTTTTCGATGGAGCCTTCGAAGAGACCAATCACTCGCGAGGCGAGAAAGGCTGTAATCAGGTTGACGGCCAGCCAGGACCAGCGGTTGCGCAGCGAACGCCAGACCGACGCGAAGATGTCTTCTTCTTCGCGCAGACCCGCCATGTTGAGCACTTCGGTCTCGCTCTCCTCGCGGATGAGGTCGACCATCTCGTCGATGGTCAGACGGCCGATGAGCTTGCCGTTCTTGTCGACCACCGGGGAGGAAATCAAGTCGTAACGCTCGAACGCCTGGGCGGCTTCATATGCATCGCCGTCAGGATGGAAGCTCACCGGGTCGCTGGCCATGACCTCCGACACCTGCTTCTCGGGGTCGTTGACCAGCAGACGCTTGATGGGCAGAACGCCCTTGAGCACGCCATCGGAATCGACAACAAACAGCTTGTCGGTGTGGCCGGGCAGCTCTTTAAGACGGCGCAGATAACGCAGAACGACTTCCAGGCTGACATCCTCACGGATGGTCACCATCTCGAAGTCCATCAGGGCGCCGACCTGCTCCTCGTCGTAGGACAGAGCAGAGCGCACGCGCTCGCGCTGCTGACTGTCCAGCGCCTCCATCAGCTCGTGGACAACGTCGCGCGGCAGCTCTGGAGCAAGGTCGGCGAGCTCGTCGGCGTCCATTTCCTTGGCGGCGGCCAGCAGCTCATGATCGTCCATGTCGGCGATCAGGGTTTCCCGAACGGAGTCGGACACTTCTAGAAGGATGTCGCCGTCACGCTCGGCCTTCACCAGCTGCCAGACCGTCAGACGGTCTTCGAGGGGAAGTGCTTCGAGGATGTAGGCAACGTCGGCAGAGTGCAGATCGTCGAGCTTACGCTGCAGCTCGACGAGGTTCTGCCGGTGAACGAGGTTTTCGACACGATCTTGGTGCTGGCCTTCCTGACGGTGTGTCAGGTCTTCGACGATGCGCTGACGCTGCAGCAAGTCGATGACTTGGGCAAGACGATCCTGAAGGCTTTCCTGCGTCTTTTTTACTTCTATTTGGGTCATAGGCGAACTCCACTCCCAGCAGTGGAACCCGCCAGAAGATCAATCAGTCGATTCTTGATTGGTGAAACTTAGTATTGAGTTGCTACTGGGTAAGTCCATGGAGGTAGTCCACAAGCCCCGGCGGGGCTGACGGGCGCAATCATACACCGCTTGCCGTGACGGGAGGCTAAAAATTCAACCTGAAACAATCGGTTGCATCGCATCCGTGACCGTTGTCCGAGCCCCTGATATCGCGCCGTCACATCCGGCGAACAAAACTCGCTCGCCGTGAGAAATCCTCATCGCTACCCTTTGCGGACACAGGCCAGGGAGGACGTCGCGATGCCGCTGAACACTGAAAAGCTCTTCATCACCCTGCTACTGCTCTTGCCATTCGGCGTAGGTGCCTCCACCGTCAATCGCTGCCAGGATCAAAGCGGCAGCGTGACCTTTACCACGCTGAGCTGCCCCAGCGGCCAAACGACAACGCCACAGGGTATCAAGCCGGCATCAGGCATGACTTTCACGCCCCCTCCTCCAACTTCGAAAGCGGAGGAGACGAAAGATCGCAAAAGCCGAGAGGTGGTGGTCGTGGGTCAGCGCGATGATGGTTGCGGAAATATCCTGAGCGCAGAGCAGCGCCGCAAGGCAATCATCAATCGGCAGACGCCAACGGGGATGAGCAAACGTGATGTGGAAAATTTGCTCGGACGACCGGACAAGATCATCAGCCGGAACGCTGAAGTCCGATATGTGTATGAGGAAAAGAAGGGACGCAGCCGACAGGTGTCATTCGATGAGCACGGCTGTGTAAAAGGCAAACGCTAGAAAGCAAAAAGCCCGCATTTGCGTGCGGGCTTTTCGTTTTATGGTGCACTCGACAGGATTCGAACCTGTGACCGCTCGGTTCGTAGCCGAGTACTCTATCCAGCTGAGCTACGAGTGCAGATGGCGCTTTTTAAACCAGTTCACCTCTGGGCATCGCATTTTACTTCTGGAAGTGAGTGGTGCTTCCGAAGACCTGTTGAAGCCAGGCTCTTTCTAACTTAAGACTGTTATTCGTATCACTACAAACAACGCTTAAATGGTGCACTCGACAGGATTCGAACCTGTGACCGCTCGGTTCGTAGCCGAGTACTCTATCCAGCTGAGCTACGAGTGCATTTGTTGCCGCGCATTATAGGCCGTCAAATCTCTTGGTCAAGCACTTTTTCTAGTAAATTCAACAACTTACCGATCAAGCCAGATTACAACGTACTACGCAAATAATGGCGGAGAACGGGGGATTCGAACCCCCGACACCCTTTTGAGGTGTACTCCCTTAGCAGGGGAGCGCCTTCGGCCACTCGGCCAGCTCTCCGCAACACGGGGCGTATAATAACCACCCTTTTCCCCGTTTGCAAACCAAAAATTCAATAAAAATTAATGGCTTGGTTCTTCGTCCTTCTCTTTCTTTATACGCAGGTAAATCTCTTCGCGGTGAACAGCTACTTCCTTGGGCGCGTTGACCCCAATCCGTACTTGATTGCCTTTTACGCCGAGCACGGTCACGGTGACTTCACCATCACCAATGATCAGACTTTCCGCGCACCGGCGAGTCAGAATCAGCATACCTATCTCCTTACGGCTTACATTCAAGGGACTACAGTCTGCACAGAGAAACGGCATGATCCCTAGCCAGAGGCCGCAGGGTCATGCCTCAGTATCGACCAGCGCCGGAAAAAGAATAGCGACTTGCGTACACCCACTCGCAGAAGGCGCGGCCGAAACCGGGCCTTTTGCCCAAGGCTTACTCGCCCTGACGCGGTGCGTCGAGTTCGAAAGCGGTATGCAGTGCGCGCACGGCCAGCTCCAGGTACTTCTCTTCGATCACCACCGAGACCTTGATTTCGGACGTCGAGATCATCTGAATGTTGATGCTCTCCTTGGCCAGCGCTTCGAACATGCGGCTGGCAACACCGGCATGGGAACGCATGCCGACACCGACGATGGAAACCTTGGCGATCTTGGTGTCGCCAATGACTTCGCGCGCGCCGATTTCACTGGCGGTGTTCTGCAGAACCTGCAGCGCGGCCTGGTAATCATTGCGGTGAACGGTGAAGGTGAAATCGGTGGTGTTATCGTGCGAAACGTTCTGCACGATCATGTCGACTTCGATGTTCGCGCCACTAATGGGACCGAGAATCTTGAACGCAACGCCCGGGGTGTCTGGCACGCCACGGATGGTCAGCTTGGCTTCGTCGCGGTTGAAGGCGATGCCCGAAATGATCGGCTGTTCCATGGATTCCTCTTCATCAATGGTAATGAGGGTGCCTGGACCCTCCTTGAAGCTGTGCAGTACGCGCAGCGGGACGTTGTACTTGCCGGCGAACTCGACCGCGCGGATCTGCAGGACCTTGGAGCCCAGGCTCGCCATCTCCAGCATTTCTTCGAAGGTGATCTTGTCCAGACGCTGGGCCTGCGAAACAACGCGCGGGTCAGTCGTATAGACGCCATCGACGTCGGTGTAGATCTGGCATTCATCGGCTTTCAATGCCGCGGCCAGTGCCACGCCGGTGGTGTCGGATCCGCCACGACCCAGGGTCGTGATATTGCCGTCTTCATCGACGCCCTGGAATCCGGCGACCACCACCACACGACCGGCCTTCAGGTCGGCGCGGATTTTCTGATCGTCGATCTGCAGAATACGCGCCTTGTTATGGGCACTGTCGGTGAGGATGCGGACCTGATTGCCGGTGTACGAAACCGCCGGCACGCCACGCTTGATCAGCGCCATGGCCAGTAGAGCGATGGTGACCTGCTCGCCGGTGGAAACGATGACGTCCAGCTCACGTGGCACCGGTTGATCGCTGATCTGCCGGGCCAGTTCGATCAGGCGATTGGTTTCGCCGCTCATGGCCGAAAGCACCACCACCAGATCATCGCCCGCATCACGGAATTTCTTGACCTTGTCGGCCACCTGTTCGATGCGCTCGACCGAGCCCACCGAGGTGCCGCCAAACTTTTGTACGATTAAAGCCATCTCAAAGCCGCCTCAGCCCATGAAGGGCGCCCGTTATCATTCAAACCGCGAAGCGCCGGAGCCCGAATGACGGGCCCCGGGTGGGTCGACTTAAATACCTTGCTCGGCGAACGGAACAGCCAGTGCCAGCGCTGTTTCGAGTCCGGCAGCATCAACACCGCCGCCTTGCGCCATGTCAGGACGACCGCCGCCTTTACCGCCTATTGCGGCAGCCGCCTGCTTCATCAAATCACCGGCTTTGAGTTGGCCAGTCAGGTCTTTGGTGACGCCTGCCACCAGCACGACCTTGTCTTCATGCACCCCGCCGAGCAGGATCACTGCGCGGCCGAGCTTGTTCTTCAATTGATCAACCAGGGCCAGCAGCGCCTTGCCATCCTGACCGTCGAGACGGGCAGCGAGAACCTTGACGCCTTTGACGTCCACTGCCGAGCCCGACAGATCGTCGCCCGCAGCACTGGCTGCCTTGGCCTGCAGTTGTTCCAGTTGTTTTTCCAGCAGCCGATTGCGTTCCAGCACTGCCGACAGCTTGTCCAGAACGTTGTCGCGATTCCCTTTGACCAGGTTCGCGGCTTCCTTCAGTTGCTCTTCAGCGGCGTTCAGGTATTCCAGCGCCACGGCGCCGGTCACCGCTTCGATACGGCGCACGCCTGCGGCCACACCGCTTTCGCTGATGATCTTGAACAGCGCGATGTCGCCGGTGCGGTTGGCGTGAATGCCGCCGCACAGCTCCACCGAGAAACCGCCGCCCATGCTCAGCACGCGAACGCTGTCGCCGTACTTCTCGCCGAACAGCGCCATGGCGCCCTTCTGCTTGGCGGTCTCGATGTCGGTTTCTTCAGTCTCGACGGCCGTGTTCTTGCGTACTTCGGCGTTGACGATGTCTTCAAGCGCCTTGATCTGCTCGGGCTTGATGGCTTCGAAGTGGCTGAAGTCGAAACGCAGGCGCTGACTATCGACCAGCGAGCCTTTCTGCTGGACGTGATCGCCCAGCACTTGGCGCAATGCAGCGTGCAGCAGGTGCGTGGCGGAGTGGTTCAGCGAAGTGGCTTGGCGAACTTCAGCGGCGACTTCGGTGCTGACGGTAGTGCCGACTTTCAGGCTGCCCGACACTTGAACACCGTGGTGCAGGAACGCGCCGCCGGTCTTGGTGGTGTCGCTCACGTCGAAGCGCACTTCGCCATCGGCGGTCAGGTAGCCACTGTCGCCAATCTGGCCGCCGGACTCTGCGTAGAACGGGGTCTGGTCGAGGATGACCACGCCATCCTCGCCTTCGCTCAATTGCTCGACCGCGATACCGTCTTTGTACAGGGCGACGACCTTGGCCTCGCCTGCGGTGGCTTTGTAACCGGTGAACTGCGTGGCCACGTCGACTTTGACCAGGCTGTTGTAGTCCATGCCGAAGGAGCTGGCGGAACGCGCGCGTTCACGCTGGGCGTCCATCTCACGCTCGAAACCGGCCTCGTCGAGAGTCAGGTCGCGTTCACGGGCGATGTCGCCGGTCAGGTCCATCGGGAAACCGTAGGTGTCGTACAGCTTGAACACCACGTCGCCGGGGACGACGGTGCCTTTCAGTTCGGCGAGATCCTGCTCGAGGATCTTCAAGCCTTGCTCCAGGGTCTTGGCGAACTGCTCTTCCTCAGCCTTGAGCACGCGCTCGATGTGCGCCTGCTGGTTTTTCAGCTCGGGGAAGGCTTCGCCCATTTCGGCGACCAGTGCAGCGACGATCTGGTAGAAGAAGCTGCCCTTGGCGCCCAGCTTGTTACCGTGACGGCAGGCACGACGAATGATGCGGCGCAGCACGTAGCCGCGGCCTTCGTTGGACGGCAGCACGCCGTCGGCAATCAGGAAACCGCACGAACGGATGTGGTCGGCGACGACTTTCAGGGACGCCTGATTGTCGTTGCTGCAACCGATGGCTTTTGCAGCAGCGGCCAGCAGGCTCTGAAACAGGTCGATTTCGTAGTTGGAATTGACGTGTTGCAGCACGGCGCTGACGCGCTCAAGGCCCATGCCGGTGTCGACCGATGGCGCGGGCAGCGGGTGCAGAACGCCATCCGCCGTGCGGTTGAACTGCATGAACACGTTGTTCCAGATTTCGATGTAACGGTCGCCGTCTTCTTCCGGCGAACCCGGCGGGCCACCCCAGATGCCGGCGCCGTGGTCGTAGAAGATCTCGGTGCAAGGGCCGCACGGGCCGGTGTCGCCCATGGTCCAGAAGTTGTCGGAGGCGTATGGCGCGCCCTTGTTGTCACCGATGCGCACCATGCGCTCGGCCGGCACGCCGATTTCCTTGGTCCAGATGTCGTAGGCTTCGTCGTCCGACGCGTAGACCGTGACCCAGAGTTTTTCCTTGGGCAGGTTCAGCACGCCGGTGAGGAAGGTCCATGCGTAAGTGATCGCGTCGCGCTTGAAATAGTCACCGAAGCTGAAGTTGCCCAGCATCTCGAAGAAGGTGTGGTGACGCGCGGTGTAGCCGACGTTTTCCAGGTCGTTGTGCTTGCCACCGGCACGCACGCACTTCTGGCTGCTGACGGCGCGGGTGTAGGCCCGCTTTTCCTGGCCGAGGAAGCAATCCTTGAACTGGTTCATGCCTGCGTTGGTGAACAGCAGGGTCGGGTCGTTGCCCGGGATCAGGGAGCTGGAGGCGACTCGGGTGTGGCCTTGCTCTTCGAAGAAGCGAAGGAAGGCTTCACGGATTTCTGCGCTTTTCATAGGTTCTTCCACGGAAACTGCGGCCTGGCACATGCATAGCGTCATTCGACGCAGCGACGGCAAAGGGCCGCATTATATAGGCGTTGTACGCTCGGTACAGCGTGTTATTCGATAGAAACCGGCAATCGGGCTGATCACCCGATCAGCGAGCGCCAAATTCGGCAAAGGCCGCAACGACCTTGTCCAGGTGCGCAGCCGTCACATCAAGATGGGTGACCATGCGCAACCGCGGCGCAGCGCTCAGCACGATACCGCGCTCGGCACACAGAGCTTTGAGCGCCTGGGCGCGATCGCCGATCTGCACGTACACCATGTTGGTCTGCACCGGCTCGACGTCAAAGCCGAGGTCTGCAAGCGCTTTGCCCAGAGCGGTGGCATTGGCGTGATCGTCAGCCAGACGCTCGACCTGATGCTCCAGCGCGTACAGCCCCGCTGCCGCCAGGAGACCGGCCTGACGCATGCCGCCGCCGACCATCTTGCGCAGGCGCCGGGCCTTGGCGATGAACTCGCTCGAGCCGCACAGCACCGAGCCGACCGGCGCGCCGAGCCCTTTGGACAGGCACACCGACACCGAATCGAAATGGCGGGTGATCTCATGCGCGTCCACCGCTAGCTTGACAGAGGCGTTGTACAGGCGAGCGCCGTCCAGGTGCAGACTGAGGCCTTTTTCGCGGGTGAATGCCCGGGCCGCCGCGAGGTATTCCATCGGCAGGACCTTGCCCTGCATGGTGTTTTCCAGGGCCAGCAACCGGGTGCGGGCGAAATGAAAATCGTCGGCCTTGATGGCGGCGGCCACTTGATCCAGATCCAGCGATCCGTCCGCCTGGTTGTCGAGGGGCTGAGGCTGGATCGAGCCGAGCACCGCCGCGCCGCCGCCTTCATATTTGTAGGTGTGTGCCTGCTGGCCGACGATGTATTCGTCGCCGCGTTCACAGTGGGCCATGAGGCCGAGCAGGTTGCTCATGGTGCCGGTCGGCACGAACAACGCGGCGGCAAAACCGAGACGCTCGGCCAGCCACGATTCCAGCCGATTGACCGTCGGGTCTTCGCCATACACGTCATCGCCAAGGGGCGCGCTGGCCATGGCGTCGCGCATGCCGACGGAGGGTTGGGTCACGGTGTCACTGCGCAGATCGATAACCGCCACGATGAAGCTCCCACTGATTAGGGTCGAGCCTCAGTTCTGAGGCCCGGGGCATCGATAATCAAGGCTTGGGGCAGGAATGCCAAGACGCCTTATAAGAAAAGCTGATGAAAACCATCAAAAAGGCTCCAAGCGAATCCGGGAAATGTATGTTACAAACTGCACGCCGACGCAAAACGCCGTTGGCAACGTTCTCAGGGCGGGGTGCGATTCCCCACCGGCGGTAATGGCGCGCAATGCGTCTAGCCCGCGAGCGCTTGCGGCGAGCTGAGGCTTGATGCAAGGTCAGCAGACCCGGTGTGATCCCGGGGCCGACGGTCATAGTCCGGATGAAGAGAGAACGGGACTGGCACAACAGGATCGTTTCGAGACAGCTCCAGGCGCTTGGCGTCAAGGACGGTTTCGCACGTACCCTGGCATCCCATTCGATCCAAAACGCCCTGTTTGTTTCATTAAACAGGAGTCAGAACACATGCAACCTACCGCCATTCACGCTCACGAGCGTATCGCTTTCATTCAAGCCTGCTGGCACAAGGAAATCGTCGATCAAGCGCGTAAAGGGTTTGTCGCCGAGATGGCGCAACACGGTTACGCCGAGACCGACATCGATTTCTTTGAAGTCGGCGGCGCGTTCGAAATCCCGCTTCACGCCAAATTGCTCGCCAAGTCGGGTCGCTACGGCGGCGTCGTGGCGGCCGGTCTGGTGGTCGACGGTGGTATCTATCGCCACGAGTTCGTGGCGCAGTCGGTGATCAGCGCGCTGATGCAGGTTCAGCTGGAAACCGAAGTGCCGGTTTTCTCGGTTGTGCTGACCCCGCACCACTTCCACGCGGGTGAAGAGCACCAGAAGTACTTCTTCGATCACTTCGTACACAAAGGCCAGGAAGCCGCCAAAACGTGCGCTGACACGCTGACAAAACTGCGCGCAGTGCGTCGCGTCGGTGAGGTGCAGAAAGCGGCGGGTTGATCACGAGGCGCCCACTGAAACCGGCACTTCAACGGCAAGATATATAGGGCCGTTGAAAACACCGCAATGTGGCGTAGTGAACACGGTCATGTGGGAGTGAGCTTGCTCACGAAGACGGCATTTCAGCCGCTACAAATTTAGCGGATGTACCGGCCCCTTCGCGAGCAAGCTCGGCTCCCACAAGTCCGCATTAGCGGGAAAATCACCGATGCCCCGCCTGACTCAACCAGAGCCGTCACAACCAAGTGCGCTCCTGCAATCATTGAGCGACTGCGATTTGAACAGGTCGCTTCAGGCCAGCGTATCTTCCGTCGCTGGCACGATCAGAATCCCCGCCCGCAGCCCGTTCTTGACGTTCGGGTTGGGGAAGATGATCCGGGCGCCCTCTTCTTCTATCACCCAGCGTGAATCGGCCAGGTCTTCGGCCAGCACGTAGCCTTTTTCCAGTTCCGTGAAGTTCTCGATGTCCGCCGGCAGGTGCAGGCGGAAGGCGTCACTGTGCTTGATGATTTCCCGGGCCACGCTGAACAGCTGCAAGCCGTCCAGATCGCCAGACTGATCGGCGTTGGTGCCGGCGATCAGGTGTTCGAGGCAGGACTTCAGCTTGTCCAGATTGACTTGCTGGTTCTGCCCGAACGGGCGCGCCTTGCCCAGTTCCAGGGTGAAGGCTTCGGCGTCGAGCTTGTCGTAGGTGTAGGCGCTGAACACGATCGACGACTTGTTCTGCAGCAGCACCGCTTCCATGCCCGCCGTGCGCAAACGGGCGAGTTCGCGGCGGGAGTGAGCGCGACCTTCTTTCCACGGGTACAGCGCGAACTGCTCGATCTTCGAGCCGCGAATCGCCGTGTGCAGGTCGTAGTGCAGGCGGTAGCGGCCCGGAATGTTGAAAAAGCTGGCGGCCAGACGCTCGAGCTCGCAGGCGCGCAAGGCTTCACTGCCGCCGCTGTGCTCGTGACGGCCGTTGAACAGCCGGTTGACGTCCTGCTCGACGTAACGCTCGCCGCGACGCATCGCTTCGGGGTTGCCAAACAGGAACAGAATACGCGCGCGAGGCTTGAGTTCGCCCCGGGCGATGGCGTGAATCAGCGTGTCGAGCAGTTCGATCGGCGCGGTTTCATTGCCGTGGATGCCGGCGGACAGCAGCAGGTCGGTGCCATTGTCGCGTGCTTCGGGAGGCCGGACTTCCAGCGCCCCCTCAGCGAGCCAGCGCATGCGAACGCCGTCGACGGTCAGCTGAGTCTTTTCCGCGGGTTCGCGACCCGCGAGGGTCAGTTCAAGCAGTTTGCCGAGGGCGAGCATGGGGAAGCTTCCTGCGCAGGCTTAGTCGTGGGTGCAGTCTGGGCCGTGCATGTGGCCTTCTTCGTCGTCGCCGCTCATGTCAGCCGGCTCCATTTCCAGCTGTAGGCTGACCAGGTTGGTCGCCAAAGGACGCAGCAGCAGGTTGGCGTATTCGGCATCGCCCTCTTCGACGTCAACGCCGATCAGCAACTGGCCACGGCCGTCCTGTTGAATCCAGACCTCTTTGCCCTGCCAGATAACGGCAAGACGGGTGCAGGACGTTTCCAGCTGAGTGCCGTCGGTGTCTTCAAGGATCAAACGCAGCGCGTCGGTCATGGCAAAACTCTCTCTGTAAAAGCAAAAACATCGCCGCCTGACGCCGCTCGGGCGCAGGCGTAACGGATGGGGTGCATCAGTTGATCTGGAAAGGATAGACCGCGCCCAGTTTCAGGTGCTGCGTCAGCTCGTCCAGCGCCGTGCGGCATTCGGTCAGCAACTGCGGATCGGCCAGATCACTGTCGCTCATGCGGTCGCGATAGTGCTTGTCGACCCACTGCGTCAGCGTGTCATACAGCGGCGCGGTCATGATAACGCCTGGATTGACCGCCGCCAGTTCGGTTTCATTCAAGGCCACGCGAAGACGCAGGCACGCCGGGCCGCCGCCGTTCTGCATGCTCTGCTTGAGGTCGAACACCTTGACCTCGCGAATAGGGCTGTCGTCCGCCAGCAGGCGCTGCAGGTAATGCCACACGCGCTCGTTGCTGCGGCACTCTTCCGGCACGATCAGCAGCATCGAACCGTCGGCACGGGACAGCAACTGGCTGTTGAACAGGTACGAACGCACCGCGTCTTCCACCGCCACTTCACTGCGCGGCACGCAAATGGCCTGGAAGCGACCGCCGCGTTGACCGAGTTTGGCGTGCAACTCGGCGAGCATGGGCTCGGTATTGAGGAAGGCATCTTCGTGGAAGAACAGGACTTCACCGTTGCCCACCGAGATCACGTCGTTGTGGAACACGCCCTGATCGATCACCGCCGGGTTCTGCTGGGCGAAGACCACGCCCTCGGCGCTCAGGCCGTGCAGACGCGCAACGGCCTGAGACGCTTCGAGGGTCTGGCGTGCCGGGTATTTCTGCGGTGCGGGGAAACGGCTGTCGAACGCGGCGCGGCCGTAAACGAAGAACTCGACGCCGGGCTCGCCGTAGCTGCGGCAGAAGCGCGTGTGGTTGGCCGCGCCTTCGTCACCGAACTGGGCCACGGCAGGCAACGCCGCATGGTGGGCGAAATGCTGCTGATCGGCGAACATCGCGCCAAGCACGCGGCTGGTGGTCGGGTGCTCGATGCTGCGGTGGTATTTGCAGTTGAGGTTGGCGGCGGTGAAATGCACGCGGCCGTCGGCGGTGTCGGCGCTCGGGCTGACCGTGGCGGCGTTGGCCACCCACATGCTCGACGCCGAGCAACTGGCCGCCAGCAGCGGCATCGACTCTTTGGCGGCGCGCTCAATGACCTGTGCGTCGCTGCCACTGAAGCCCAGCGTGCGCAGACCGGCCACGTCGGGACGTTCCTGCGGGGCCAGCACGCCCTGGGTGAACCCCATCTCCATCAGCGCTTTCATTTTGGCCAGCCCCTGCAAAGCGGCCTCGCGCGGATTGGAGGATTGCTGGCAGTTGTTCTGGGACGCGACGTTGCCGTAGGACAGCCCACCGTAGTTGTGGGTCGGGCCCACTAGACCGTCAAAGTTGACTTCACAGGATTTCATCGGTGAGGCTCCGTGGATCTGTTTTTATGTGCACATTCTTCGATGTGCGCTGCGCTATCAAGGAGCGCGCTCAGTTCAGGGTGATGCCGGGCGTCAGGCTGGCAGGCAGCGCCAGGGTTTCCGTCTCCAGCGACGCGACCGGGTACGCGCAATAATCCGCCGCGTAATAAGCGCTGGCGCGATGGTTACCCGAGGCGCCGACACCCCCGAACGGTGCGGTACTGGCCGCGCCGGTCAGTTGCTTGTTCCAGTTCACGATGCCTGCACGGCTCTGCAGCCAGAACTGCTGATAGCGCGCTTCGGAATCCGACAACAAACCCGCCGCCAAGCCGTACTGTGTGGCGTTGGCCTCTTCGATGGCTGCGTCGAAATCAGCGTAGCGAATCACCTGCAACAACGGGCCGAACAGTTCCTCATCCTCACGATCCGCCACGTCACTGACGTCGATGATGCCCGGCGTCAGCAGCGCCGATTGCGCGGCAGGCTGGGTCATTTCGAGCAGGGCCACTGCGCCATTGGCCAGCATGACTTCCTGGGCATCGATCAGCGCTTGCGCAGCGGCAAGGGAAATCACCGAGCCCATGAACGGCGCAGGCTGTTGATCGAAGGCGCCGACCTGAATGGTCGACGTCACCTCGACCAGCCGCGCCAGGAATGCATCGCCCCAGGCACCTTCGGGCACCAGCAGACGGCGGGCACAGGTGCAGCGCTGACCAGCAGAAATGAAGGCCGACTGAATCACGGTGTAGACCGCGGCATCGACGTCGGCGACCTGATCGACCACCAGCGGGTTATTGCCGCCCATTTCCAGGGCAAGAATCTTGTCCGGGCGACCGGCGAACTGTTGATGCAGGGAATTGCCGGTGCGGCTGGAACCGGTGAAGAACAAGCCGTCGATGCCCGTATGGGCCGCCAGGGCGATGCCGGTGTCCCGCGCGCCCTGCAGCAGATTGAGCACGCCCGCCGGCAGACCGGCCTCGATCCAGCATTGCACGGTCAGTTCGGCGACTTTTGGGGTCAGTTCGCTGGGTTTGAATACCACAGTGTTGCCCGCCAGCAGCGCCGGGACGATGTGGCCGTTAGGCAAGTGACCCGGGAAATTGTAAGGACCGAACACCGCCACCACACCATGGGGTTTGTGTCGCAGCACGGCGGTGGCGTCGCCCAGCGGGCCGCTCTTCTCGCCGGTCCGCTCGCGGTAGCTCTGAATCGAAATCGCCACTTTGTTGGCCATGCTGGTGACCTCAGTCGCCGACTCCCACAGTGGTTTGCCAGTTTCCTCACCGATGCAACGGGCGATTTCATCGGCGCGGTTCTTCAGCGCAGCGGCGAAGGCTTCAAGCACAGCAATGCGCTCGTCCAGGCTGCGCGTCGCCCAGGCCGGAAACGCCTGACGGGCCGATTTGACCGCCGCATCAACCTGTTCCGCCGTTGCGCTTTTGCCCGACCAGATCACTTGCTGGGTCACAGGGTTCAGGGAATCGAATACGTCGCCCTGGCCGTCCTGCCAGGCACCGCCGATATACAAAGTGTTCATCAAATACTCTCCCGGGCAGGCGACAGTGGCACGGCGCGAACCTGATCACCGGCGCTGAGACGCAGGCGCTTGGCGGTCTGTGGATCGACCACCAGGGTGCCGGCGGCGAAACGCGCAGGGGCAGCGGTCACGCGGCAGTCTTCGCGCTTGCGGTTGTGGATAAGGAAGGGCGTCGCGTCGTCACCCGGCGTGCCGACGGCCAGCACCAGCGCCTGGCTGTCGCGGACCGCGCGGATCTTGCTGGTTTCGCATTCGATGGCCGGGCCGGCGTCGAAGATGTCGACGTATCCCTGATAGCTGAAGCCTTCAGCCTTGAGCATGGCCAGCGCCGGTTCGGTGCTGACGTGCACGCGGCCGATGACGTCGCGCGCGGCTTCTGAGAGGAAGCAGCTGTACAGCGGAAACTTCGGCATCAGTTCGGCGATAAAGGCGCGGTTGCCAACCCCGGTGAGGTAGTCGGCCTGGCTGAATTCCATTTTGAAGAAGTGCCGGCCCAGGCTTTCCCAGAACGGCGAATGGCCCTGCTCGTCGGAGATGCCGCGCATTTCAGCGATGGTCTTGGTGCCGAACAGCTCTGGAAACTCGGCGATGAACAGCATCCGCGCCTTGGACAGCAAGCGGCCATTGAGGCCATTGCGGTAGTCGGCGTGAAGGAACAGCGAGCACAGCTCGGAGTTTCCGGTGAGGTCGTTGGCCAGAAACAGCGTCGGGATCTCCCGGTAGATATTCAGCTCTTGGGAAGCGCTGACCGTCAGGCCCACCCGGTAGTTGTACCAGGGCTCGCGCAAACCCACGGCGCCGGCCACCGCAGAAATGCCCACGACTTTCTCGTCGTCATCCTCGAGCACGAACAGGTAATCAGCATCGCCCCGCCCGGCCTCGCCACGGAAGGTTTTCTCGGCCCAGCCGACCCGGTGCGCCAGACGCTCTTCATTGGCCGGCAAGGTGGTCAGGCCTGCACCGGTGCTGCGCGCCAGCTCGATCAGCGCCGGAAGGTCACTGCTGCGTACGGGACGAACGATCATGCTTTCTCCTCATGCCGGAGGTTCTGCAACCCCCGGCGAACTCGCTAACCTGCATTACGGCGTCGGCCTGCCATTGCATCGCCGGTCGCCGTCAACTCATCTCAACCCAACTTGACCCGGTTGTCAGACCGCGACGATGCGCACACTGGCGCCTTCGCCGACGCCCAGCGCTTCGGCCGCAGTCAGACTCAAAGCGACCGGCTTGCCGGGCACCCAGTCCAGCTCCAGCATGACCGCGCGGTAATCCTGCAACTGGCCATTGGAAACCAGATAAGGCCGCCCGCCCTTGACCGCATCACCGGTACTGACCGTGTCGACCTTGACCGGCACGACGCGGCTCTGGGCGATGGAACGAATGCCCGAGACCCGCGCGTGCAGGGTCGGTCCGCCGTCGAAGATGTCGATGTAATGATCGGTCTCGAAGCCTTCGCGCATCAGGATGTCGAAGGTGATCTGCGCGCGCGGATGGACCTGGCCCATGGCTTCCTGCGCTTCATCGGGCAGCAGCGGCACGTAGATCGGGTAATGGGGCATCAGCTCGGCGAGGAAGGTCCGGCTTTTCAGCCCGCACAGGCGCTCGGCTTCGGCGTAGTTGATGTCGAAGAAGTTGCGCCCGATGGCGTCCCAGAACGGCGAGTCGCCGTGGTCGTCGCTGTAACCGACGATCTCAGTGACTACTGAGTCGGCAAAGCGCTCCGGGTGGCCGGCGACGAACAGCAGACGGCCGCGGGAGTTGAGCTCCGACCACAGCGTGCCGACCAGTTCGGGCAGCACGTAGAAGCTGGTCAGCAGGCTGTTGCCGGTAAGGTCGTGGCACTGCGAGAGCACGTGAATCTTGTTGTGGATCTTCAGTTCACGGGAGGCGTGGACGAAGGTTTCGTTGCGAAAGCTGTAGAACGGCTCGGAATACCCCGCCGAGGCGACGATCCCTGAACAGCCCACCAGACGGCCCGCTTCTGTGTCTTCGAGGACAAAGAAGTACGTCTCTTCGCCGTTGAAACTGACTTCCGCCGCGAACGAGGCTTCGGACGCAGCAATCTTGTCACTCAGACGTCCAGCGTCATCCGGCAGGGACGTGACACCAATCGGGCTGTCTGCCGCGAGTCGTTGAACCTCGCTCAGATCCGCCATTTGCGCGGGGCGCATCACCAGCATGGTGTCACTCCTTGAGAAAAAAATCGGGCCGGTTTATCGGCGATAAAAAAGTTCTGTCTGGCCGCCATTCGTAGGAGTGAGCTTGCTCGCGAAGGCGGCGGTCCAGCGAAAAATCTGCACCTGACCCAACGCTATCGCGAGCAAGCTCACTCCTACAGGGAATGCGTACGACATCAGCCGAAGGGTGTGTCCCCGTCGCCCGAAAGACTTACGCCCCGGTCAGCTTGGCGACTGCCCGTTCGAAGCGGTTCAGGCCTTCTTCGATATCGGCGTCTTCCACCACCAGACTCGGCGCGAAACGCACCACGTCGGGACCGGCTTGGAGCACCATTACGCCTTCCTGTTCGGCGGCGTTGAAGAAGTCTTTGGCTTTGCCTTTCCAGGCGTCGGTCAATACGCAACCGATCAACAGGCCCATGCCGCGCACCTGGCTGAACACGCCGTATTGCTGACCGATCTTCTCCAGACGGGCCTTGAACAATTCATGCTTGGCCTTCACGCCGGCCAGCACTTCCGGGGTATTGACCACATCGATGACCGCTTCGCCCACTGCGCACGCCAGCGGGTTGCCGCCGTAGGTGGTGCCGTGAACGCCAACGGCTAGGTGCTTGGCGAGTTTTTCAGTGGTGAGCATGGCCGCCATCGGGAAGCCGCCGCCGATGCTTTTCGCGCTGGAGAGGATGTCCGGCGTCACTCCGTAATGCATGTACGCGAACAGATGACCGCTGCGCCCCATGCCGCTCTGAACTTCGTCGAAGACCAGCAGCGCGTTGTGGTCGTCGCACAATTTGCGCGCGCCTTGCAGGTATTCGAGTTCGGCAGGCAGTACGCCGCCCTCGCCCTGGATCGGCTCCAGTACCACCGCGCAGGTCTTGTCCGAGACAGCGGCTTTCAGCGCGTCAAGGTCATTGAACGGGACGTGGGTGATGCCAGTGATTTTCGGCCCGAAGCCGTCGGAGTATTTCGGCTGACCGCCGACGCTCACGGTGAACAGGGTGCGACCGTGGAAGCTGTTCAGGGCAGCGACGATTTCGTACTTGTCCGGGCCGTACAGATCGTGGGCCACGCGGCGGGCCAGTTTGAAAGCGGCTTCGTTGGCTTCCGCGCCGGAGTTACAGAAGAACACGCGGTCGGCAAAGGTGGCGTCAACCAGCTTCTTGGCAAAACGCAGCGCCGGTTCGTTGGTGAAGACATTGGAGACATGCCACAGCTTGTTGGCCTGTTCGGTCAGCGCGCCCACCAGCGCAGGGTGCGCGTGGCCCAGCACGTTGACCGCGATGCCGCCGGAGAAATCAACCAGTTCGCGACCCGACTGATCCCAGACGCGAGAACCCTGACCGCGCACGGGAATAAACGCTGCCGGGGCATAGTTGGGGACCATCACCTGGTCGAAATCGGCACGTTGCACCGGTACTTGCTCAACGGACATCGGAGTCTCCTGAAGAGGAACGCCTGCCTGGGACAGGCGAGCGATGGAAGGATTGTAAGGACTGATTCGGGCCGGGCCTTGCCGCCAAGCGACAACTTCTTACAGCGCCAAACCGGCTTTTTACGGGGTTTGCGGCAATGCGACAAATTGCGTCACAAAGGCGCAGTTTAACCGGTGGCGTGCGCGTATTGCAGTGCAGGATCTAAACAGCCCACGGCTAATGCTCAACCACGCTCGGCGGGCACCGACGACAATTCGAATGGGCTGCTGCTGCGACGCTGGTTGCGGTCTTCACGGGGGGTGGCGCCGAAGAAGTTGCGGTAGGCGCTGGAGAAATGCGGCCCCGAGGAGAACCCGCAGGACAAGCCGATCTGAATGATCGACTTGCTGGTCTGCATCAGCATCTGGCGCGCCTTGTTCAGGCGCAGTTCGAGGTAATACTGGCTCGGCACGCGATTGAGGTACTGCTTGAAGATGCGCTCCAGCTGACGTCGCGACACGCACACGTGCTGGGCGATTTCGTCGGTGGTCAGTGGCTCTTCGATGTTGGCTTCCATCAATAGCACCGCCTGGGTCAGCTTGGGGTGGCTGGAACCCAGACGGTTCTGCAACGGAATCCGCTGACGCTCGCCGCCTTCACGGATGCGCTCCACCACCAGTTCTTCCGACACCGCGCCGGCCAGCTCGGCGCCATGATCACGGGCCAGCACCGCGAGCAACAGATCCAATACGGACATCCCGCCGCAGGCGGTCAGGCGATCGCGATCCCAATCGAACAGATGACTGGTGGCGATGACCTTGGGGAAGCGCTCGGCGAAGTCGTCCTGCCAGCGCCAGTGCACCGCGGCACGGTAACCGTCGAGCAAACCCAGCTGCGCCAGCGGATACACACCCGCCGACAACCCACCGATCACGCAACCGGCGCGGACCAGTTGCTTGAGCGCGCCACCGAGGGCCGAAGACATCGGCGCCGGTGGCTCGTCAGCCAGCAGAAACAGCTTCTGAAACCCTTCCAGACGACCGACCCACGGCTCGCCCGGCAACTGCCAACCGGCGCCGTCAACGGGGGGCTCGGCCTGCAGAAACGACAGTTCGTAAACCACTTCGGGGTGAACGCGCTGAGCAACACGCAGGGCTTCCTCCGCCAGCGCCAGGGTCAAGGCTTTGGTGCCGGGCCAGATGAGAAATCCGATTCGATGGGCAGTCATGGCGTGCAATCCGAAACGTGTCGCTAAAAGGGGTCGCACGCCTGGCATGCGATGGGATTCTGTAACCTTCAGTCAATGGCTGCGGTCTGAATGACGCGCAGCATGAACCGTTCTGAAGCAAAACGCACCGCTCTCACATGGCGGGCTCGTTACTTCAAACTGCCGGACAGGAACTGCTGCAAACGCTCGGATTTCGGATTGACCAGCACTTCACGGGGGTTGCCGCTTTCTTCGACCAGGCCCTTGTGCAGGAAAATCAACTGGTTCGACACTTCACGGGCGAAGCCCATTTCATGGGTCACTACCACCATGGTCCGGCCTTCCTGGGCCAGTGCCTGCATGACCTTCAGTACGTCGCCGACCAGCTCGGGGTCCAGCGCGGAAGTCGGTTCGTCAAACAGCATGACTTCCGGCTCCACTGCCAGCGCCCGGGCAATCGCCACGCGCTGCTGTTCGCCGCCGGACATGTGCCCCGGGTAAGCGTCCTTGCGGTGATAAACGCCAACCTTGTTCAGATAATGTTCGGCCTTTTCCAGGGCCTCTTTCTTCGGCACGCCCAGGACATGCACCGGCGCTTCGATGATGTTTTCCAGTGCGGTCATGTGCGACCACAGGTTGAAGTGCTGAAACACCATCGACAGGCGCGAACGCATGCGCTGCAGCTGTTTCGGATCAGCCGCCTTCAGACCACCGTTCTTGTTGGAGACGAGTTTCAGCTCTTCATTGTTGAGCAGGATGCGCCCTGATTTCGGCTGCTCCAGCAGGTTGATACAGCGCAGAAACGTACTCTTCCCCGAGCCGCTGGAACCGATGATGCTGATGACATCACCGGCCTTGGCGGTCAGCGAGACGCCTTTCAGCACTTCGTGACTGCCATAGCACTTGTGCAGGTCCTGGACTTCCAGTTTGTTCATGATGTCGGTTCTCACAAGTAATCAGTCACTGAGCAGGCGGCCGCTGCGCAACGGTGTGCGGCCGGCCACTTTGGCCATCCAGAAACCCGGCTGGGCGTAACGCAGTTTTTCGATGGCGAACAGCACCCCGGCGGTACCGGCACAGACGGTGGTGGCGCGATCGGTCAACGGGTCGATGACTTCGAACAGCGGCTCGCCTGATTCGACCCAGGCCCCCGCCGGACGCAAGAAAGTCAGCACGCCGGGATGGGGCGCGTAAATCATTTCGGTGCCTTCGAAGGGCATGCCTTCGCAGGCTTCATGGCCAGCTTGCGGCCACTCGCCACTGATCAGGCCCTGCTCGGCGAGAAACGCCAGAATGCCCTCGGCGTAGGCCTCGGCTTCAGCCTTGCCGGTGTTGGTCTGGCCGCCCAGCTCCAGAGTGGTCGCCAGGCAGGCCAGCGGGATCTGCGCGTCCGGGAACTGCTTGGACAAACGCAGCCACGGCAACGAACAGGCTTCGTCGAACGAACTGCCGCCGGAATCTTCAGCCAGCAGCGCAACCGTGACCCCCAGATGCGCCGACAACGACCGCCATTGCGGCCAGTGCTGGGGCAAGGCGTACATGTGCAGCGAAGCGTCGGTGTCGCAATGCAGGTCCAGCACCACGTCGGCGTTGCAGGCGTGACCCAGCAAGACGCGCTGCATGCCCGCCAGTTCGCTGCCCGCCGGCGCTAACTGCTCAAGCACGTCGGCCATGGCCTGACGAATCAGTTTGACGTTGGCGTGAGGGTCGTCACCGAGCTTGCCTGCCAGCGCCTGAGCCACCGGCTCGCTCAATTCGGTGAAATCGCGATTGAAATTCTTGCCGCTGCCGTACTCGAAACGGCCCTGATGGTTGCCCTGCAGCAACTGGCCCAGACCGATTGGGTTGGCGACCGGCACCAGCTCGATGACGCCCTTGAGCAGGCCCTGTTCTTCCAGCTGGGTCAGGCGTTTCTTCAATTCCCAGGCGGTGCGCATGCCCGGCAGCTCATCGGCGTGCAGGCTGGCCTGAATGTAGGCCTTGCGCTCGCCCTGACCGAAACGGAACACACTCAGGGTGCGCTGGGTGCCGAGGTTGCCCCACGGCAAATCGTGATCGATGCGCTGCATATCAGTGCTTCCTCGGGGCGAGGTAACTGAGCCAGCGGCGCTCGGCCAGCTTGAACAGTTTCACCAGAATGAACGTCAGGCACAGGTAGAAAACGCCTGCAGTGATGTAGGCCTCGAACGGCAGGTAGAACTGGGCGTTTACAGCGCGCGCCGCACCGGTGATGTCCATCAGCGTGACGATGGACGCCAGACTGGTGGTCTGCAGCATCATGATCACTTCGTTGCTGTACTGCGGCAGCGCCCGGCGCAGGGCCGACGGCAGCAGAATGCGGCGGTACATTTTGGCTTTCGACATGCCCATCGCCCGCGCCGCCTCGATCTCGCCCGGCGGCGTGGACTTCAGACTGCCGGCGATGATTTCAGCGGTGTAGGCGCTGGTGTTGATGGCGAAGGCCAGGCACGCACAGAACGTCGCGCTCGACAGCCACGGCCACAGAATGCTTTCGCGCACCGCTTCGAATTGCGCCAGCCCGTAGTAGATCAGGAACAACTGAACCAGCATCGGCGTGCCGCGAATGACGTAGGTATAACTCCAGGCCAGCAGATTGACCCAGGCGATTTTCGACACGCGCATCAAGCCCAGCGGCAGTGCAGCGAGCAGGCCGAAAAACAGCGAGAGCGCGAGCAGTTTGAGGGTGATCAGCAGGCCGCCGAAATACAGCGGCAGGCTTTCCCAGACGACGTTGTAATCGAAAATCATAGGTCTGCCACCCTAACGCCGGCCGAGTAACGTTTTTCGACGTAGCGCAGTACCAGCAGCGAGACACTGGTGATCACCAGGTACATGGCCGCGACTGCGAGGAAGAAAGTGAAGGGCTCGCGGGTGGCATCAGCCGCCTGCTTGGCCTTGAACATCATGTCCTGCAGACCGACCACGGAAATCAGCGCGGTGGCCTTGGTCAGTACCAGCCAGTTATTAGTGAACCCGGGGATCGCCAGACGGATCATCTGGGGTACCAGAATGCGGAAGAACACCCGGCCACTGCTCATGCCGTAGGCCATGCCCGCTTCGGCCTGGCCTTTCGGGATGGCCATGAACGCGCCGCGGAAGGTCTCCGACAGGTACGCGCCAAAAATGAAACCCAGCGTGCCGATACCGGCCACCAGCGGGTTCAGGTCAATGTAGTCGTCGTGACCGAGCAACGGCGCAACGCGGTTGAGCAGGTCCTGACCGCCGTAGAAAATCAGCAGAATCAGCACCAGATCGGGAATGCCGCGGATCACGGTGGAGTACAGATCGCCCAGCCAGGCCAGCCAGCGCACCGGCGACAGCCGCAATGCCACGCCGATCAGGCCGAGCACGATCGCCAGCGCCATGGAGCACAGAGCGAGCTGCAAGGTCAGCCATGCACCGTCGAGGATGACGGCTCCGTAACCTTTCAACATGTTGTTTGGCCCTCAAGCGCGGGATAGAAAAATGGCGCAATCAGTCGGTGCGGTGACCGGCTGTTTGCGCCATTGACGGCTTTAAACCAACTTACTTGCCGTAGATGTCGAAGTCGAAGTACTTGTCCTGAATGGCTTTGTATTTGCCATTGGCACGGATGGCCGCGATGGCGGCGTTGAGCTTGTCCAGGTCCGCCTTGTCGCCTTTGCGCACGGCAATGCCGACGCCATCGCCGAAGTAGTTGACGTCGGTGAAGGCCGGGCCGACGAACGCGTAGCCTTTGCCGGATTCGGTGTTCAGGAAGCCGTCCTGCAGCAGGGTGGCATCAGCCACGGTGCCATCGAGACGACCGGCGCCGATGTCCAGATAGACTTCGTTCTGCGAGCTGTACGGCTTGATTTCAGCACCCAGCGGGGCCAGGACTTCCTTGGCGAAACGCTCGTGGATCGAGCCACGCTGCACGCCGATGTTCTTGCCCTTGAGCTCGGTCAGGGCGTCGCTGACGACGGTGCCCTGCTTCATGACCAGACGGGCCGGGGTGTTGTAGTACTTGTTGGTGAAGTCGACCGACTTCTTGCGGTCTTCGGTGATGGACATCGAGGACAGGATGGCGTCGATCTTGCGCACTTTCAGCGCCGGGATCAGGCCGTCGAATTCCTGTTCGACCCACACGCACTTGACCTTCATCTCTTCGCACAGGGCGTTGCCGATGTCGTAGTCGAAGCCGACGATGCTGCCGTCCGGCGCCTTCGAGGCAAACGGAGGGTATGCCGCTTCGATGCCGATCTTCATGGGCTTTTCATCGGCGAACACGGGCTGTGCCAATACGGACAGTGCCAGCGCACCCAGCAGCATGAGCTTTTTCATTTCTTGGAACTCCATCGGTATAACGCGACAAATGGCAGTGAGCGAGACGCTCAATGAACAGGAGGAATCAGAAATTGCGACGCGAGGTGCCGGCGGGTCTCTGGACCCGACTAGCCTTCGGCGAGTGGTCGGCATTTTAGCGGCAGGCTGAAAGTCGATATTTCTTCAATGCGACAACTAGTTACAGAAGCGCATGAAATCGTATTCAGGCTAATTGACATCCAAAAAGCTTTATGCAAGTGCCAGAGCTGGCAAACCTATCAACGAAGCAAATAACGCGCCCATTATTGGCAAAGCCTTATGATCCGGCAAGTCCAGCGTGGAAGCGGGTTGATTCGGCGCGATGAAATGCCTGGTTTTCGGGTGGAAATGCCCCACTGGGGCGAGGGAGGTTACCGGGACGGATGCGCGGTAACAAATCGATATTTCTCGATTCTCCGGGTCCGCCTGAGGGCTTGAGATCAAGAGCGTCTGCCTAAGGGCAGACGTTTCGCCTTCGGCGAGTTACTTGGAAAAGTCGAAAGTCGCACCATCCCCAAGTAACCAAAGGTGCTTGCTCCTGGTTTGGCCCTCCTTCGTCGGGTTCCCTCACTCCGACGAAGCTCCGTGGGCCCGCGCCGAACGGACATCCATGTCCTAGCGGCGCTCTCGCGGCATCCATGCCGCTCGGCCCACTCCGCGTCGTCTGCGTTCGGCCTGCACCCAAGTCGCGATTGGCGGTGTTTGAGCCTCTTGCGTATGAAGATCAAAAGCAGATCAAAAGCAGATCAAAAGCAGATCAAAGGCAGATCGAGGGCGGATCAGGGCCGGATTGCGGGCTAAGGATACTGGGGGAGCGAGCTTGCTCGCGAAGGCATTGGCACCTCCGCCAAATAATTGGTGTTTGAAATGCAGCATTCGCGAGCAAGCTCACTCCCACAAGGACGGGGGTGCGATCAGCATAATTGTTGGCGCCTGGACTGGCCTCTTCCCGGCTAAAGCCGGTCCCACTAACAGACCGCGCGCCCCCGTAGGACCGGCTTTAGCCGGGAAGCCTTTGATCTGCTTTTGCTCTTCAAACACAAAAAGCCCAGACACCACCAAACGCGACTTTGGTGCAGGCTGAACGGAGGTCTCGCGGAGTGGGCCGAGCCGCAGGGATGCGGCGAGAGCGCCGTCAGGACATGGATGTCCGTTCGGCGCGGGCCCACGGAGCGAGGCCGGAGTGAAGGAACCCGACGAAGTCGGGCCCAACCGAGAGCAGGCACCCTTGGTTACTTGGGGTGCTTTTCCAAGTAACTCGCCGAAGGCGAAACAGAGGCCGTTAGGCCGACGCCCTTGATCTTACGAAGCAAGACCGTCAGGCCGCAGTCATGGTCTTGTGGGTTTCCACCAGATGCGCAACCACACTCGGATCAGCGAGCGTCGAGATATCGCCCAGCGCGTCGTACTCCCCGGTCGCGATCTTGCGCAGGATGCGTCGCATGATCTTCCCGGAACGGGTCTTCGGAAGACCCGGCGCCCACTGAATCACATCCGGCGAAGCAATCGGACCGATCTCCTTGCGCACCCAGTTGCGCAGCTCGATGCGCAACGCTTCGTCCGGCACTTCACCGCCGTTCAGGGTGACGTAGACGTAGATGCCCTGCCCTTTCAGATCGTGAGGCACGCCCACGACCGCCGCTTCGGCCACTTTCGGGTGAGCCACCATCGCACTCTCGATTTCGGCGGTGCCCATGCGGTGGCCAGACACATTGAGCACGTCGTCGACACGACCGGTGATCCAGTAGTAACCGTCTTCGTCGCGACGGGCGCCGTCGCCGGTGAAGTACATGCCGCGGAAGGTCTTGAAGTACGTGTCGACGAAACGATCGTGGTCGCCGTACAGGCTGCGCGACTGACCCGGCCAGGAGTCGAGAATCACCAGATTGCCTTCCGCCGCGCCTTCGATGAGGTTGCCGAGGTTATCCACCAGGGCCGGGATGACGCCGAAGAACGGACGCGTCGCCGAACCCGGCTTCAAGGCAATGGCGCCAGGCAGCGGGCTGATCAGAATGCCGCCGGTTTCGGTTTGCCACCAAGTGTCGACGATCGGGCAATTCTTGTTGCCGACCGTGTTGTAGTACCAGTTCCAGGCTTCCGGATTGATCGGCTCGCCGACCGAACCCAAGAGACGCAGGCTCGAACCATCAGCACCGTCTACGGCCTTCGTGCCTTCAGCCATCATGGCGCGAATGGCGGTCGGCGCGGTGTAGAGGATGTTGACCTTGTGCTTGTCGACAATTTTCGACACGCGGGTGATGTCCGGGTAGTTCGGCACGCCCTCGAACAGCAGCGTGGTCGCGCCATTGGCCAGCGGGCCGTAGACGATATAGCTGTGGCCGGTGACCCAGCCGACGTCCGCGGTGCACCAGTACACTTCGCCCGGACGGTAATCGAACACGCGCTCGTGGGTCAGCGCCGCGTACAGCAAATAGCCCGCTGTGGTGTGCAGCACGCCCTTCGGCTTGCCGGTGGAACCCGAGGTGTAAAGGATGAAAAGCGATTCTTCGGCGCCCATCTCTTTCGGCGCGCAGGTGCTTGAGGCCACGTCCAGCAGCGAGTGGTACCAGATATCGCGATGACGGTTCCACTCGATATCGCCGCCGGTGCGCTTGCACACGATGACCTTCTGTACGCTCGCTGTTTCCGGGTTGGTCAAGGCACGGTCGACGTTGGCCTTCATGGCGGTTTTCTTGCCGCCACGCAGCCCTTCGTCTGCGGTAATCACCACTTTCGATTTGCAGTCGATGATGCGACCAGCCAGTGCTTCAGGCGAGAAACCACCAAACACCACCGAGTGAATCGCACCGATGCGCGCGCAGGCCAGCATGGCCACCACGGCTTCCGGGATCATCGGCATATAGATAGTGACGACATCGCCGCGATGGACATCCTGCCCGCGCAGCGCGTTGGCGAACTTGCAGACTTCTTCGTGCAGTTCGCGGTAGGTAATGTTGCGGCTCTCGGAAGGATCGTCGCCCTCCCAGATGATCGCGATTGAATCACCGCGCTCGGCCAGATGGCGGTCGAGGCAGTTGTAGGAAACGTTCAGGGTGCCGTCGGCGAACCACTTGATGTCGACGCGGTGGTCGTCGAAGGAGGTCTGTTTGACGGTGGTGAATGGCTTGATCCAGTCAAGGCGCTGGGCTTGTTCGCGCCAGAAGCCATCGGGATTGACCACCGACTGCTGGTACATCGCCTTGTAGGTCGCCTCGTCAGTCAGCGTATTGGCTGCCACTTCAGGGCGGACGGGGTAAAGGGAAGCCGCACTCATCTTTCTTACCTCGGTGGAAATGTTGTTGTTTTATGACCCTGTTGTATCCGCCGATGGCTGCAAAGGCCATTCGACGATGGTCTTACCGACTCCGAGCATAGCGCTGAAAGCAGGTGAAGTGCCCGGTTTCAGGCAAATCTTCATGTCCCGGCTACGACTAAAGAACCCGTCGAGCCCTGCCAACAACCGAATAACAGCGATTGTTGCCGATTTGCTCAACAGACTTTATCAGAATGGTTTCTATATGAATTCCGGACAGGGGCATAGAATCCGTTCCGCCAACACGGCAAATGATTGATTAACAACAGCCCCCACGCTGGAATATCGATCAACTAAACCCACCCGGTCATCATTCGCTTCACCCAGAGCCCCACAAGGATTCTGCGCACCCTGTCGACCGCACTTTCTGCGTCGCAGTGTTAATGAAGCAACTTAGAGGAAATGAGTAATGAAAGCTGCACTGGTTGTAATGGCTCTTTGTGGTTTCAGCGCCATGGCAATGGCAGAAGAATCCGGCGCAAAAGTGGCCGCCCAGCAACAGCGTGTCGAGGAATACACCTACTCCACCAAGCTGGATATCGCGAAGGTTATTTCAGTGGATGAAGTGCCGAACGTCTGCCAGGTCGTCCCACAGCATATGACCTACGTTGACTCTCAGGGCAAACGCCACGTGCTTGAGTATCAGGTCATGGGCAACGGTTGCAGCAACGGCTGATCAGTTGCGCTCGCCGCTTGCTTGCAAGAGCGCTTGCCCGCGAATCGCGGTGTATGAGTTTATATATCCGCTAACAGCATTACCGATTCGCGGGTAAGCGTGCCTCTACAGTCATGAACAACTTTTAACTTTGGCCTATTCCGTAGTGCTTCAACTTATTGGCGACGGTTGTATGGGAAACACTCAATCGCTTGCCTAATAAACGGCTGCTCGGGTGCGCCGCATATAGCTGCTCAAGTACTGCTTTCTCGAACCGCCCGACAATGTCTTCCAGCCCCCCTTCCAGGGAAAACGCTCCCAAGGGTTGTCGCACGCCGTAATCCGGCAGGCGAATATGTTCAGCTTTCACCAGTTTTCCGTCGCACAGCGAAACAGCCTGGAACAATACGTTTTCCAGCTGCCGCACATTGCCCGGCCAGTGGTATTGGCTGAGCCGCTCCATTGCCGCTGGCGCCAGCCGGGGTAAGGCGCAACCAATCTGCCGACTGGCCTGATCGAGAAAGTGCTCAACCAGCGGCGCAAGACCGTCCAGGCAGTCGCGCAGGGGCGGAATGTGCAGCGACAGCACGTTGAGCCGGTGGTAGAGGTCCTGGCGGAATTCGCCCCGGGTGCAGAGTTCGGACAAGTCCACTTGCGTGGCACAGATGATGCGCACGTCCAGGTAAACCTCTTCGTCGCTGCCGACCCTTCGGAAGCAGCCTTCCTGCAAATAGCGCAGCAGTTTCGCCTGCAACCGCGCACTCATTTCCGCGACGCCGTCGAGAAACAACGTCCCCCCCGAGGTCAATTCGAGCAGCCCCAACTTGCCTTCGGCTCGTGCACCTTCAAATGCGCCGGGGCCGTAGCCGAACAGCTCGGTCTCAGCCATGGATTCGGAAAACCCCGCGCAGTTGAGCGCCATCATCGGCGACTGGCCGCGGGGGCTGGCCAGGTGACAGGCCCGCGCCAGCAGTTCTTTACCCGTGCCGGTTTCGCCTTCGATCAGCAACGGCGCATCCAGCGGGGCCATGCGGCGGGCCTCCCGAACCACCGCGGCCATCACCTTCGAACTCTGAAAAATACTGTCGAAACCGCGCAGCTCTTGCTTGCGCACGTTATAGATGTGCTCGCCGACCCGGTCGGCGCGGTGCAGTGTCAGCACCGCGCCGGCCATGGCCTCGCTGTCTTCATGCTCGGATTGCAGGGACGCGATGTCAGCCAGAAAGATGTCGCCCTTCACTTTCACGCGCATGCCGTTGATGCGCGAGCGATTGGCGCGCACCAGTTGCGGCAGGTCGAAGTCCTCGGCGTAGCGGGACAGCGGGATGCCCGGCACCTCATCAACGCGCACGCCCAGCAGCTGCGCGGCGGCGCGGTTGGCCGCAACGATGGAGCCGCCCATGTCGATGGAGAGCACCGGGAATTCCAGTGCGCCGAGCAAGGCATTGAGCTCCATGTGCCGACGCTCGCTGGGCATCAATCCCACACGCTTGACGCCGAATACCCCGGCGATGGTCTCGAACTTCGGCACCAGCGCCTGGAACTGCAGATTGATCAGGTTCGGGCAACGCAGGTAAATGGCGTCGCCATGCTCACCGCCCACTTCGCCGCCGGAGACGTTGACGCCGTAAGCCACCAGCAACTCGAGGATGTCGCGCAGGATACCGACGCGGTTCTGGCAATGGACTTTGATACGCATGAAGGGCTCGCGAACGTGGCATCGATTTCGGATTGGGCCGAGTTTATCGTCAAGAATACGTTACAGCGCAAGCGTTGAATGAAGCGCAACGGGTGATGTATTTGAGCAAGCGCCGGCTGGTCGTCACGATTTCTTTACAGATCTGCGAGCATTGCGGCCCTGATCGAACGGCAACCCTGCACTTCAAGAGCGCCAAATCAGCTATCAATGGCTCAGTCGGATTTAACCTCCGCACATCGCTTTGCTCCATATAAGAAGAAACCACCAGGAGAGCCCCATGAGTACGCAGTACGTCGCCCGCGAGCCGGATGCCACCGGATTCATTGATTATCCCGACGCTGAGCACAGCATCTGGAACACCCTCATCACCCGGCAGCTCAAAGTCGTCGAGGGCCGTGCGTGTCAGGAGTATCTGGATGGGATAGAGCAACTCGCCCTGCCCCACGACCGTATTCCGCAGCTCGGCGAGATCAACCGCGTCCTCGGCGCTACAACGGGTTGGCAAGTCGAGCGCGTACCGGCGCTGATCCCTTTTCAAACGTTCTTCGAGTTGCTGGCGAGCAAGCGATTTCCAGTCGCTACGTTCATTCGCAGCGAAGAAGAGCTCGACTACCTGCAAGAGCCCGACATCTTTCACGAGGTTTTCGGACACTGCCCGCTACTGACCAACCCCTGGTTTGCAGAATTCACCCACACCTACGGCAAGCTCGGTCTGGCAGCCAGCAAAGAGCAGCGCGTGTATCTTGCCCGCCTCTACTGGATGACCATCGAGTTCGGCCTGGTCGACACGCCCCAAGGGCGCAAGATCTACGGCGGCGGCATCCTTTCCTCGCCCAAGGAAACCGTTTACAGCGTGTCATCAACCCCTGAACATCAACCCTTCGACCCGATTGAAGCCATGCGCACGCCCTACCGCATCGACATTCTGCAGCCGCTGTATTTTGTGCTGCCGGATCTCAAGCGTCTGTTCGACCTTGCCCACGAAGACATCATGGGCATGGCCCGCACGGCGTCCGAACGGGGGCTGCACGCGCCGAAGTTCGCCGCCAAGACCAAAGCCGCCTAAAACAAAAGCTGCCTGAAACAGCAGCCCGAACCCGATCAAGGAATCTCCCAATGACCGCTCTCAATCAATCCCAGTGCGAAGCCTGCCGCGCCGACGCCCCACAGGTCAGTGACGCCGAGCTGCCGGATTTGCTCAAGCAGATCCCGGACTGGAACATCGAAGTGCGTGACGGCGTCATGCAGCTGGAAAAAGTCTTTCTGTTCAAGAATTTCAAATTTGCGCTGGCGTTTACCAACGCGGTCGGCGAAATTGCCGAGGCCGAAGGTCACCACCCGGGTCTGCTGACCGAATGGGGCAAAGTGACCGTGACCTGGTGGAGCCATTCCATCAAGGGGCTGCACCGCAACGATTTCATCATGGCCTCCCGCACAGACGAGGTGGCCAAAAGTGCCGAGGGCCGTAAGTAAAATGCATTTTTCACAGATCCAGCGCGTACCGGACGATCCCATCCTGGGCCTGATTCAGGCCTACGCCAAAGACCCGAATCCGAACAAGTTCGACCTGGGCGTGGGCGTCTATAAAGATGCGCAGGGCCTGACCACCATTCCCCGCGCGGTGAAAATCGCAGAGCAACGGCTGGTCGATTCCCAGCCCACCAAGAGCTACATCGGTGGCCATGGCGAACCGCGTTTCGGCACGCTGATCTGTGAGCTGGTCATGGGCGCCAATTCACCGCTGATCGCCAGTAAGCGCGTTGGCGCCACCCAGACACCCGGCGGCACCGGCGCGCTGCGTTTGAGCGCGGACTTCATTGCCAATTGCCTGCCGGGCAAGGGCATCTGGCTGAGTGATCCGACCTGGCCGATTCACGAAACCATCTACGCCGCGGCGGGCCTCAAAGTCAGTCACTACCCCTACGTGGGCAGTGACAACACGCTCAACGTGCCGGCCATGCTGGAGACGTTGAGGACTATTCCCGAGGGCGACGTCGTCCTGTTGCATGCCTGCTGCCACAACCCGACCGGGTTCGACCTGTCCCGTGATGACTGGTACGCGGTGCTGGAAATCGTCAAGCAACGCAACCTGCTGCCCTTGATCGATTTCGCGTATCAGGGTTTTGGTGACGGTCTTGAGGAGGACGCCTGGGCGGTTCGCCTGTTTGCCGGCGAACTGCCTGAGTTGCTGATCACCAGTTCCTGCTCGAAAAATTTCGGCCTGTACCGCGAGCGCACCGGCGCCTTGCTGGTCTGCGCCGACACCACCGACAAGCTGATGGATGTGCGCAGTCAGCTGTCGGCGACGGCCCGTAATCTGTGGTCGAATCCACCGGATCATGGCGCTGCCGTCGTCGCCGAAATCCTCGGCGATCCTGAATTGAAAGCCCTTTGGGCTGAAGAAGTCGAAGAGATGCGCAGCCGCATTGCGCGCCTTCGGGTCGGGCTGGTCGAGGCACTCACGCCGCTGGGTCTGGGTGAACGCTTCGCCCACATCGCCGTGCAGCGCGGGATGTTTTCCTACACCGGCATGAACGACGATCAGGTGGCGCGTCTGCGCAACGAACACAGCGTGTACATGGTGGCAGCGGGTCGGGCCAACGTGGCGGGGATTGATGCCACGCGACTGGCTGAACTGGCAGCGGCGTTTGCAGCGGTTTGCGAGGACTGAGGCGCTCACCGAGCCGACTTTTTCGAGGGCCGCGCGCATGTTGTAGGAACCTATCCTCACTACATGACCGGCGGCCCGCATTTAAAAGTCTGATTGTCATTTGTACTGCTGTATCCTCCCTGAGCGTTTTAAGACGCGCTGTTCAATTCAGCCGCAACACACTTGTGAGGAGCGATGATATGCATGAAATCCCGAACTTCCCCTTCCCAAGCCAAACCCAGCAAAGTGCAGCAGCCCGCCAGGAACTCGGTCAGCCGATCGAGCTGAAAGCCAGCGGTAAGAGTAATGACAGCAGCAAAGCCCAAAGCCCGCGCTGAAGGCCGATTTTTACCGCTGACTGTTCAGCCCCTATGGAAGAGCGTCTTCAAGGTGTATTTCCATAAGGGCTGAATCATTCGCAACAGGCTTTACCTCTGCTTGACCCCGAAATCAGATCCGCCCATCCGCTGCTGCCATGAACCACCGTGCCTCGTTATCATGTGCCCTCGCACGGATTCAAGCGTCTACGCTTCAACCCGATTGCCCCCTCGCCTTTCTATTTCCGTCGTAACCGTGGATCTATGCCCATGCCAGACGCTTCGAGCGCTGCCCCTCAACGTCCTATGGCTGTCACGCTGCAGGTTGTTTCCATCGTGCTGTTCACCTTCATCGGCTACCTGAACATCGGTATCCCGCTGGCCGTATTGCCGGGCTATGTGCACACCGACCTAGGCTTCGGCGCGGTGGCCGCCGGGCTGGTCATCAGCGTGCAATACCTCGCCACACTGCTCAGCCGCCCCTTTGCCGGGCGCTTCATCGACACCCGAGGCCCGAAAAAGGCCGTCATCATCGGCCTGTTCGGCTGCGGGTTGAGCGGCGTGTTCATGCTCCTCGCCGACTGGCTCGACGCCTGGCCGATGGTCAGTCTGATCAGCTTGTTCGTGGGCCGTCTGGTGCTCGGCAGCGCAGAAAGTCTGGTTGGCTCCGGCTCGATTGGCTGGGGCATCGGCCGCGTCGGCGCTGCCAACACGGCCAAAGTGATTTCCTGGAACGGTATCGCCAGCTACGGCGCACTGGCCATCGGCGCGCCGCTGGGTGTGCTGCTGGTCAACGCGCTGGGGCTGTGGAGCATGGGCGTCAGCATCATGCTGCTCGCGGCGCTGGGGATTTCCCTGGCCTGGAAGAAAACCCCGGCGCCGTTGGTGCATGGGGAGCGTTTGCCCTTCCTTCACGTGCTAGGGCGTGTGCTGCCCCACGGCACTGGGCTGGCGCTGGGGTCAATCGGCTTCGGCACCATCGCGACGTTTATCACGCTGTATTACGCCAGCCACGCCTGGCCAAATGCGGTGTTTTGCCTGAGCCTGTTCGGCGCCTGCTTCATCGGCGCACGCCTGCTGTTCGGCAACCTGATCAATCGCATCGGCGGCTTCCGCGTGGCGATTGCCTGCCTGTCGGTGGAGACGTTGGGGTTGCTGCTGCTGTGGCTGGCGCCCAACCCGAATCTGGCATTGGCCGGCGCGGCGCTGACCGGCTTCGGCTTCTCGCTGGTGTTCCCGGCGCTCGGCGTTGAAGCGGTGAATCTTGTGCCACCCGCCAGTCGCGGTGCGGCAGTGGGGGCTTATTCGCTGTTCATTGATCTGTCACTGGGGATTACCGGGCCGGTGGCGGGCGCCGTGGCGGCAGGCTTCGGCTTTGCGTCGATTTTCCTGTTTGCCGCGCTGGCTTCGCTGAGCGGGCTGGGGCTGAGCGTGTATCTCTACAAGCACGCGAAGAGGACGCGGGAAAAGCCAGTCGCGAGCTGATCCCGCTTGCGCGGGTCAAAAATCGACCTTGCCCCGCCCTGCCTTGATCGACCCGCGCTTGGTCTTCGACTCCAGTCGACGGGTCTTCGAGCCCAGGGTCGGCTTGGTCGGCCGGCGCTTCTTCTCGACCTTCCCTGCACTGATGATCAACTCACTCAGGCGCTCCAGCGCGTCAGCACGGTTTTGCTCCTGCGTCCGGTATTGCTGCGCCTTGATGACCAGCACGCCGTCGCTGGTGATACGACTGTCACGCAGCGCCAGAAGTCGTTCCTTGTAGAACGGCGGCAGCGACGAGGCGTTGATGTCGAAGCGCAGGTGCATGGCGCTGGACACCTTATTGACGTTCTGCCCCCCCGCCCCCTGTGCACGGATGGCAGTCAGCTCGACGTCGCTGTCCGGCAGATGGATGTTGTTGGAGATGATCAGCATCGCAACCTATGTCCTGGTCCAAAGCCGCCGCGATTTCACCGGCGGCTCTCGCCTCATTTGATGATCGACGTGCGCTGGGCCATCGACTCGCTGTTGGCCCGGCGCTTGTTCTTGATCAGGTAGAACACCCACATCGCCGCCAGCCAGACCGGGATCGCGTACACCGAAACCCGGATGCCGGGAATCATCAGCATGATCCCCAGAATCAGCACCACAAACGCCAGACAGACGTAGTTGCCATACGGGTACCACAGCGCCTTGAACAACGGCTGCTGGCCGACGCGGCTCAGGTGTTGGCGGAATTTGAGGTGGGAATAGCTGATCATCGCCCAGTTGATCACCAGCGTCGCGACCACCAGCGACATCAACAGCTCGAGGGCGTTTTGCGGCATCAGGTAGTTGAGCAGCACAGCAATCAGCGTCACGGCCGCCGATACCAGAATCGCCCGCACCGGTACGCCGCGACTGTCGACCCGCGCCAATGATGGCGGCGCATCGCCCTGCTCGGCCATGCCGAACAGCATGCGTGCGTTGCAATAAGTGCCGCTGTTGTAGACCGACAAAGCCGCCGTCAGCACGACGAAGTTAAGAATGTGCGCCGCCGTTGTGCTGCCCAGCATCGAGAAAACATGCACGAACGGGCTGCCGCTGTAGGCATCGCCGGACGCATTGAGGTCGACCAGCAAGGCGTCCCACGGCGTCAGTGACAGCAGCACCACCAGCGAGCCGATGTAGAAAATCAGAATCCGGTAGATGACCTGGTTGATGGCCTTCGGAATGATGGTACGCGGTTGGTCCGCTTCCGCAGCGGTGAAGCCGAGCATTTCCAGGCCCCCGAACGAGAACATGATGAACGCCAGCGCCATGACGAGCCCGCTCACGCCATGGGGGAAGAAGCCACCCCGATCCCACAGATTGCTCACCGACGCTTGCGGGCCACCCTCGCCGCTCACCAGCAGATAACTGCCCAGGGCGATCATCCCCAGAATCGCCACGACCTTGATGATCGCGAACCAGAATTCGGCCTCGCCGAAGACTTTCACATTGGCCAGGTTGATGACGTTGATCATCACGAAGAACACGGCCGCCGAGGCCCACGCAGGGACTTCCGGCCACCAGTACTGGATGTATTTGCCGACGGCGGTCAGCTCGGACATGCCCACCAGAATGTACAAAACCCAGCAGTTCCAGCCCGACAGGAAGCCGGCAAAGCCGCCCCAGTATTTGTGGGCGAAATGGCTGAACGACCCGGCCACCGGCTCTTCGACGATCATCTCGCCGAGCTGGCGCATGATCATGAAGGCGATGAAGCCGCAGACGGCGTAGCCAAGGATCATCGACGGGCCAGCGGATTTCAGAACCCCTGCCGAGCCCAGGAACAGACCCGTGCCAATCGCGCCACCGAGGGCGATCAGCTGGATGTGGCGGTTCTTCAGACCACGCTTCAAGTCACCCGAATGGGACATGTTTTCACTCATTGGCAAATCACCTTGGCGCGCTTGTCTGTGACGGAATCGAACCCGACGCGCTCATGGCGCGACGGAGGAAAACGGAGTGGGTAACCTCGAGGGGTTGGCGTCCGTACGCCGGTGGATCACAGAAAAAACGGGCGCGTATTGTACACCGCTCACACCGGTTTGCGCGGAGAGTAAGACCGGCTTAAGCCGGGAAGCTGTGATTGATTGAGCTCTTAATCACCCCGCCGACACAATTTTGTCGCGAAAATAATTAACCGAAATCGTAAGCTCCCTAACGTTGTTTTCGCTGCAACTTTTGAAAAGTCCGGCAAAATGCCAGCATCCAGCACCCGTTTTTCACTTTGCAACAGCCTGACTATTGAACTAGTTTTTTCAGTGCTTGCTGGCCACGAAGGTCAGTGTGCTTCCATGACGAGGACTTAAGGCGATGCCTTTCGTCCTCGCTGCATTCGGCAAGTACGTCATTCTCAGGAGATTCACCTATGCAAACAGTTGAACTGGCTCTGGAAGAAGAACTGCAATTGGACGATTGGTTTGAAGCACCGACTCATGATGCCGCTGTGGAGATGATGCAGGCCGACGCCGTGGTGCCGTTTGGCACTGCCATGTGGCCGTTCTAAAACAGCTAAAGGGCGAACGTGGCTAACGCGTTCGCCCTCTTGTTTTGAGCATTCGGAGCGGAGCGCACCCATGGACAACAGCAGCGCCATCGAACACTTCCTGTATTACCTGCAACACCACCCCGCCGTTAACGGCATGACCACTCCCCAAGTACTACTGGCCCATACCCCGGAATACCACAGCCTCGTCGATGGCATCGCCGAAAGCTCAACGGCGCGGGATTTCTTCCGGTTCAGCACTATGCCGCTGGACACCACCCCGGTCGGCGAACTGACAGAAGCCATCACCCATTCCGATCTCTATGTCCTGTTCTACGATTCCTCAACGCTGCCCAACCCGCGCGCCGAAGGACCGCCTTTCATTCGTCAGTTGCAGGAGGTGATGTCGGCGCAGTGGAAGAAGTCTCTGCTGTTCAAGGATTACGGCGACTATTTCTACGACACGTTCAGCGTTGAGCCAGAGCGCATCGCGCAGCTGAATGCGGCGTTGATCGACACCATGAGCGAAGGCGAGACCCTCAGCTTCAGCGACGAGCACGGCTCGTACTTCGAGGCACCGCTGCGCGAACTGAAGAAGTGGACCAACATCAACGGCGTCGGCAACTACGACCTGGCACCCGGTGAGATCGCCACCCACAGCGAATCCATCAACGGTCATGTGCGGTTCCTCGGCACCTTTCTCAGCACCATCCCTTTCGCGCGCAAGTACGGGATCATCGAATCGCCACTGGAACTGTGGATCGAGAACTCCGTGGTGACCCGCATCGCTACTGACGTACCGGGGCTGGAGCATGACTTCAATAAATACCTGGACGCCAATCCCTCGAACCGGCGCATCGAAGAACTGGGGATCGGCACCAACGAAGGCGTCAGTCAGCTGTACGCGCGCAACGCGGGGTTCGAAGAGCGTCACTGCGGGCTGCATCTGGGCCTGGGCGGCGGCGCCAAGGGCAGCCATCACATGGACCTGATCTTCAACAGCGGTTCACTGGCCGTGGACAAGCGCGTGGTGTTCGACGGCACCGCCTACGTCGTCTGACTCTTAAGCGCGCATAAAAAAACGCCAGTCTCTCGACTGGCGTTTTTCGTAGTGCAGACCGCTGTCAGTGTTTCACTACGGCATTACTCAGGCTTGCGACGACCGAAGCCTGGACGCTGACCGGAGCCGCTTGGAGGGCCGCGGCGTTTGCCGGACGGGGTCTTGTCGTCCACCAGACCAATGCCAGGGCGCGAAGGCTTAGGCTTGGCCGGGCGTTTGTTCATGTCGCTCGGGCGTTCCGCCACTGGCGTACCACGACCGTTGTCACTGCGAGCGCCGTCGCCACGTGGATTGCCGCCACGGGCATTGTCGCCGCCACGACCACCGATGGCCGGACGCGGGGTGCGCGCCGGACGACCGTTTTCCGCAGGCTTGCGCGCCGGGCGCTCGCCATCCGCCAGACGCGGCTCGCGGGCCGGACGATCAGGGGACACTGCATCCTTGGCCGGACGCAGCTGACGCACACGCTCGCCTTTGCCCAACGGACGGGACGACTGACGCTGCAAACGCTCCAGCTTGTCCTTGGTCTTGGCGGTCATCTGCGGCATCGCGACCGGCGTCAAGCCGACCTCCGCGCTGAGGATGTCGACTTCCTGCTGACTCATTTCGCGCCAGCGGCCCATCGGCAGGTCGGAATTAAGGAACACCGGACCGAAACGCACGCGCTTCAGGCGGCTGACCACCAAGCCCTGGGATTCCCACAACCGGCGAACTTCGCGGTTGCGGCCTTCCATCACCACGCAGTGGTACCAGTGGTTGAAGCCTTCGCCGCCCGGTGCCTGCTGGATGTCGGTGAAACGCGCCGGGCCGTCTTCCAGCACCACGCCAGCCTTCAGGCGTGCCAGCATGTCGTCGTCGACTTCGCCACGGACGCGCACGGCGTACTCGCGGTCCATCTCGAACGAGGGGTGCATCAGGCGGTTGGCCAATTCACCGTCAGTGGTGAACATCAGCAAGCCGGTGGTGTTGATGTCCAGACGACCGATGTTGATCCAGCGGCCTTCTTTCGGGCGCGGCAAGCGATCAAAGACGGTCGGACGGCCTTCAGGGTCGTCGCGGGTGCAGATTTCACCATCCGGCTTGTTGTACATGACGACGCGGCGAACGGTTTCGGCGGCTTCTTCGCGGCGGATCACGCGACCGTCGACCGTGATGGCGTCGTGCAGGTCAACGCGTTGACCGAGAGTGGCCTGAACGCCGTTGACCTTGATGCGGCCTTCGCCGATCCAGGCTTCAACGTCGCGACGGGAACCGACGCCAATGCGCGCCAGGACCTTCTGCAGTTTTTCGCCTGCTGGGCCGATCTCTTTGTCTTGCTTGTCTTGTTCACTCATCTGGGCACCTCCCGGTGTGTCGAATCAGGGCATGCGCGAGTGGGCATGGCCTGTGGCCCGGCTCTCTGGAAGAAAGCGGCTCCGGATCAGAACAACTCTGAAGCGGAACGGGCAGAAAACTGAAATCCCTGGCGCGTGTGGATCGCCAAAAGGTCGCGAATCATACGCGCCTGACGCGCGTTGCGCATCAAAGACTAGATGAAAAAATCAGGCTCACTTCTTTTTCCGCCGACTGGCGCCCTTGAGCTTGATCAGCCGGAGGGCCGATTCGGCGAGCACCGAGCGCTTTTCGTCCTTTTCCATCTTTTTCCAGGATTTGATCTCGCGCTTGCTGCGACCGCAGCCGAGGCAAATCTCTTCGTCGAACTTGCAGAGGCTGATGCAGGGATTCTTGGTGCTCATGGGTTCGCCTGAGTGAGGAATTGGGGCTGCGGACATTTCCGCCGCAGCCATCGTCACCGAGGATCTTCATCGTCCTGCGGCGGTTCTTCCAATTCAGACTCTTTATCGGCCTCATCGAGCAATAAATCGTCGAAGTCGATTTTCAGGCCCTGCTCCATGGTATCCAGCTCGGCCAGCAGGCTGCGGAAACTGGTCTCATCCCGAGGGGTTTCAGGCTCTGCGTCGGGATCAACTTCCAGGCTGGCATCGGCCAACGCCTGCAAATGCGCAGGCACTGGCGCGTCGTCGAATTCCAGCACCGGCTCGGTTTCCATCTCGCGCAAGTCGGCCAGCGGCGGCAGTTCGTCGAGGCTTTTCAGGTTGAAGTGGTCAAGAAAGGCTTTGGTAGTGGCGAACATCGCTGGCTTGCCGGGCACGTCGCGGTAGCCGACGATCCTGATCCACTCGCGCTCCATCAGGGTCTTGACGATGTTGGTATTGACCGCGACGCCGCGCACGTCCTCGATCTCGCCCCGGGTGATCGGCTGGCGATAGGCGATCAGCGCCATGGTTTCCAGGAGGGCGCGCGAATAACGCTGCGGGCGTTCTTCCCACAGACGCCCGACCCAGGGCGCGAACTTCTCGCGGATCTGCAAGCGATAGCCGGTGGCAACCTCTTTCAGTTCAAAGGCGCGGTTGTCGCAGGACTTGCCCAGCAACGTCAGCGCCTTTTTGAACACCGGCGGTTCGGGCCGCTCGCCCTCTTCGAACAGCTCATAGAGGCGCTCCAGGGATTGCGGTTTTCCGGAGGCGAGCAGAAACGCTTCGAGCAACGGCGCCAGATCGCGGGGTTCATTCAGGTTCATTGATCAGTTCTTGCTCTTTATTCGGCTCGCGCCCGCACATGAATGACGGCGAAGGCTTCGTTTTGCACCAGCTCCACCAGTTGCTCCTTGACCAGTTCCAGCACAGCCATAAACGTCACCACCACACCCAGCCGCCCCTCTTCTGCCGTGAATAGCTCGGCGAAGGGCACGAAACCCGCGCCTTTCAAGCGCTCCAGCACATCGCTCATGCGCTCGCGGGTGGACAGTGCTTCGCGGCTGACCTGGTGGCTTTCAAACATGTCGCCACGACGCAGCACGTCGGCCATCGACATCAACAGCTCTTCGAGGGCGACGTCCGGCAACAACTTGCGCACCCGCGCTTCGGGGGCCTCCAGCCTGGGCACCAGTACGTCACGGCCCACGCGAGACAGCTCATCGATGCTTTCTGCCGCCGCCTTGAAACGCTCATATTGCTGCAAGCGGCGGATCAGTTCGGCGCGGGGGTCGCCCTCTTCCTCTTCGGCCATTTCCGACCGGGGCAACAACATGCGCGATTTGATCTCGGCGAGCATGGCCGCCATGACCAGGTACTCGGCGGCGAGCTCCAGACGCACGGTTTTCATCAGCTCGACGTAACCCATGTACTGACGGGTGATTTCCGCCACCGGGATGTCGAGGATGTTGATGTTCTGTTTGCGAATCAGGTAAAGCAGGAGGTCCAGCGGGCCTTCGAAGGCTTCGAGGAAAACTTCCAGCGCATCCGGTGGAATGTACAGGTCGACCGGCATCTGCGTGACGGCCTGGCCGTACACCATGGCAAACGGCAGCTCTTGCTGGGCGTGCGCCTGAGGGTCGGTGCGGGACTCAAGCGTTTGCGCGTCGGTCACTCGGCGTCGACCCCGAACGGCGTCGGATCGCCACATCCGACCCGGACCACTTTCGGATCGCCTTCGGTCAGATTGACCACCGTGGAGGCTGAAATCCCGCCTTCGCCCGCATCGATAATCAGATCGACCTGATGCTCGAGAATCCCGCGCATTTCGTGAGGATCGCTCATCGGAATGGTCTCGCCGGGCAGGATCAGGCTCACGCTCATCAGCGGCTCGCCCAGCTCCTGCAGCAGCGCCTGGGCGATGGGATGACCCGGCACGCGCAGGCCGATGGTCCGACGCTTGGGGTGCAGGACCAGACGCGGCACGTCACGGGTGGCGCCGAGGATGAAGGTGTACGGCCCCGGCGTATGCGCCTTGAGCACGCGGAACGCCGCCGTATCGACCTTGGCGAACAACCCCAGTTGGGACAGGTCGCTGCACATCAGCGTGAAATTGTGTTTGTCATCGAGTTGACGCAGGCGACGGATGCGCTCGACGGCCGTCTTGTCGCCCATCTGGCAACCCAATGCGTAGGACGAATCGGTGGGATACACCACCAGACCGCCCGCCCGGATGATTTCCACGGCCTGCTTGATCAGGCGCGCTTGCGGATTCTCCGGGTGGACCTGGAAAAATTGACTCACGGTAATTTCCTGTTCAGACGGCAGTAGGCTGGTCATGTTTGAACCGACACCAAAGGGGCGGCAGGTCTTCGGGCAATGGGCGATAAACGCCGATTTCAGACCATGCGCCTGGGGCATGAAAATCACTGCCGGCACTGACCAGCAGACCGAACTCACGGGCCAGAATCGCCAGACTGCCGACCTGATCGGCAGGCTGCAGGCCGTTGACCACTTCTATTGCGTGGCCGCCGGCCTGGATAAAGTCGGCGACCAGCTTGCGACGCTTGCTGCGAGTGAAATCGTAATGCGAAGGGTGGGCAAGGCTGATCCAGGCCCCGGCGGCGCGCAGGGTCGCCACCGTTTCCTCAAGGGTCGGCCAGTGTTGCTTGACGTCGCCCAGTTTGCCCGCACCAAGCCATTTGCGGAACGCTTCGGCGCGATCTTTGACGAAACCCTGATTGACCAGAAAATCGGCAAAATGCGGTCGGGCCGGCGCATTGCCGCTGTCGCCCAGCGCCTGCTGCACCGCGCGCGCACCTTCGAGCGCGCCGGGCATACCTTTCATCGCCAACTTTCGGCTTATTTCTTCGGCCCGCAACCAGCGGCCCGTGTGCAATTGCTCAATGGCCTCACGCAATTGCGGGGCATCTACGTCGAATCCGTAGCCCAGTACGTGAATGGTGGCACCGCCCCAAGTGCAGGACAATTCAATGCCATCAATCAGCTGCATACCCAGCGCAAGCGCCGCAGCACGGGCCTCAGCGAGGCCTTCAAGGGTGTCGTGATCGGTCAGCGCGAGGACTTTGACGCCGTGCTCGTGGGCACGCGCGACAAGTACCGCAGGCGCAAGGGCGCCATCGGAAGCGGTGCTGTGGCAGTGCAGATCGACGTTCATAGGGGCGCTTTCGCAGTCATTGATGTTTGTTATTATGCCGTCACATCCAGCTTCTGGCTCTTACTGTGAAACAATTCATCGACTTCATCCCGCTCATCCTGTTCTTCATCGTTTACAAAATCAGCCCGCAAGCCGTCGATGTCCTTGGCCACAGCTTCATGGTTGGCGGGATTTACAGCGCCACCGCGATGCTGATCGCCAGTTCCCTCGTGGTCTACGGCGTCCTTTATGTCCGTCAGGGCAAACTGGAAAAAAGTCAGTGGCTGACGCTGATTGCCTGTCTGGTCTTCGGTAGCCTCACCCTAGCCTTCCACAGCGAAACCTTCCTGAAGTGGAAAGCTCCGGTCGTGAACTGGGTCTTCGCGCTGATCTTCGCCGGGAGTCACTTCATTGGCGACCGTCTGTTGATTCAACGCATCATGGGTCACGCGCTGACCCTGCCGCAGGCGGTCTGGACCAAGCTGAACATCGCCTGGATCGTGTTCTTCCTGTTCTGCGGCGCGGCCAATCTCTATGTGGCGTTTACCTATCAAGAATTCTGGGTCGACTTCAAGGTGTTCGGCAGCCTGGGCATGACCCTGCTGTTCCTGGTCGGCCAGGGCATCTTCCTGGCCCGCCATATCCATGACGCCGACCCGTCCACCCAGCCTTCAAACAAAAAAAGAGAGGACTGACATGCTCTACGCAATCGTGGCAACCGACGTCGCCAACTCGCTGGAAAAACGCCTGGCCGCACGCCCTGCGCATCTGGAGCGTCTGAACGCAATGAAAGCCGAGGGCCGCATCGTCCTTGCGGGCCCGATGCCTGCGATAGACAGCATCGACCCGGGTACGGCAGGGTTTACCGGCAGCCTGATCGTCGCCGAATTCGAGTCGCTCAAGGATGCCCAGGCCTGGGCCGATGCTGATCCCTACGTCGCAGCGGGTGTCTACGCTGGCGTGGTCGTCAAACCATTCAAGCAAGTCCTGCCCTGATACGTCAGTCGAGCACCCGGCTTTTTTCAAGAGTCGGGCCGCCTTCAACCCGCACGCTAAAGCTCACCCTTCGCACCGCCCTGCCGATACGTTGCTAGAACCAAAGGCTTTAACTGCGGCTCAAAGAGGCACGGGCGGTCATGCCTTGTGGGTGTTGATCGAACAATAATGGTTTGTCGCGAGGGGTCACGCAGCAAGGGTGGCCCTCCAGTGCGGTATCTTTGCCAGCGGCTGGCGTAGACGTCGTCGGCACTGGCTAAATTGAGTGAGTCATGAGCGAGCTGTTACTTATTGATGATGACCAGGAGCTCTGTGAGCTTCTGAGCAGTTGGTTGAGTCAGGAAGGGTTCGCCGTGCGCGCCTGCCACGATGGCCAGAGCGCGCGCAAGGCGCTCGCTGAATTTGCACCCGCTGCGGTGGTGCTGGACGTGATGCTCCCCGACGGCAGCGGTCTGGAACTGCTCAAACAATTGCGCACCGATCACCCAGACCTCCCTGTGCTGATGCTCTCGGCGCGCGGCGAACCGCTGGACCGTATCCTCGGTCTGGAGCTGGGCGCCGACGATTACCTGGCCAAGCCCTGCGACCCACGCGAACTGACCGCCCGTCTGCGTGCCGTGTTGCGCCGCAGCCACCCGACGGCGGTGTCGTCCCAGATCGAGCTGGGTGACCTGTGCTTCAGTCCGGCGCGCGGTGTGGTCACGATTGACGAGCAGGAATTCACCCTCACCGTTTCCGAAGCGCGCCTTCTTGAAGCCTTGCTGGGTCAGCCCGGCGAGCCGCTGGAAAAGCAGGAGCTGGCGCAACTGGCCCTGGGCCGCAAGCTGACCCTCTACGACCGCAGCCTTGATATGCACGTCAGCAACCTGCGCAAGAAGATCGGCCCCCACGCCGACGGCCGCCCGCGCATCGTTGCACTGCGCAGCCGCGGGTATTATTACAGCCTCTAGCGAGGCAGCTGGGAGCGGCAAGTTTCAAGCTGCAAGTTGCAAGCAACAGCGACAGCACAAGCCACAGCATCGGCAGCGACGCAGGACTGCTTTTGGCTTGAAGCTTGTGGCTTGCCGCTTACAGCTGGGCGCCCACTCGGTAGCAGGCACACTACGTCAACACGCCAGCGCGCCCCCTTTACCCAAGCTTTACCGATGCCTGACCTCCCTTGACCTTGATCTCCCTAAACTGGCCTCAACCGGCACAGAGCCGAAATCGAGACAAGGAGATTCACCATGCGCAAGACTTTGATGGCTTTGATGTTCGCCGCAGCCCTGCCTACCGTCGCAATGGCCATGCCTCCGGAAGGCGGCCCGATGGGTGGCCCTGGCGGCCCAGGCTTCGATGGCCCCGGCATGCATCACCGTAAAGGCCCGATGGACAAGCTGAACCTGACCCCGGAACAACGTCAGCAAGTCGACAGGCTGATGGGCGCTCAATGGCATGGCCGCAACGAGATCACCCAGAAGTACCTGGCCAAGCTGTCGGCTGCCGACCAGAAGGCGATGAAGGATGAACAGGACGCCGCCCGTGCTAAAACGCAGTCCGACATACGCGCCCTGCTGACGCCGGAGCAACAGAAGACCTTCGACCAGGTCCAGAAGGACGAAGCCCAGCGCCGTGCGGACCGCGCCGAGTTCGAAGCCTGGAAAGCGCAGAAAGCGCAAAAAACCCAGTAACGGCCTGCTGGCGCGGCATTACACTTCCCCCAACCCGACACGCTTCCCGGCGTGTCGGGTTTTCTGTTTGACGAACCGGGTCGAGGGCAGCACGTGCGATCATTGTTCTGGAGAATCCTGGCGAGCTTCTGGCTGGCCATCGCGTTAGTGGCGGGCCTGTCGATTCTGATGGGCCATGTGCTCAATCAGGACGCCTGGATTCTCAGTCGTCATCCCGGTCTGCATAACTTGCCGCAGAAATGGGTCGAGCTGTACGAAGGCCAAGGTGAGAAATCTGCCCAGGACTATCTGCAAGACCTCAAGCGCAAATACCACATCGACGTTCAGGTGCTGAACGACAGCGGCGAAGCGGTGATCCCCGGCACCTTCCCGCCCCGCGCGGCGGCCTTTGAAGAGCGGCAGAAAGACGACACACGCCCATTGCCGTGGCGGCGCCTGACCAGCGAATACACCAGCGAAAAAACCGGTGAAACCTACCTGTTGATTTACCGTATCCCCCACCCGGAGCTGGACGCGTGGCACCGCGACAGTCTGGTCTGGCCGCTGAGTGCGCTGGGTATCGCGCTGGTGGTGCTGACGTTGTTCAGCCTGATGGTGACGCTGTCGATCACCCGCCCGTTAAGCCGTCTGCGCGGCGCGGTGCATGATCTCGGCCAGACCACCTACCAGCAAAACAGCCTGGCGCAACTGGCTAATCGACGGGATGAATTCGGCGTGCTGGCAAATGACTTCAACCGCATGGGCGCCCGGTTGCAGAGTCAGATCAGCAGCCAGCGGCAGTTGCTGCGTGACGTTTCCCATGAACTGCGCTCTCCCCTGGCCCGGTTGCGGATTGCCCTGGCGCTGGCCGAACGTGCCGAACCGGTCGAGCGAGACAAGCTGTGGCCGCGCCTGACGCGCGAGTGCGACCGGCTGGAAGAATTGATCAGCGAGATTCTGGCGCTGGCGCGACTGGACGCCGACATGGGCAGCGCCACAGCGGTGGATCTGTCAGGGCTGTTGCACCATCTGCAGGCCGAGACGGAGATGGGCAGCGGCGAACAGACGGTTTCGGTGTCGGTGGAGCCAGGCGTGCAGTTGCAGGGCTGGCCGAGCGTGCTGGAACGGGCGCTGGATAATCTGCTGCGCAACGCGCTGCGTTTCAATCCGGTAGGTCAGCCGATCGAGTTGAGCGCGAGCATTGAGGGGGATGAACTGCGGCTTAGCGTGCGGGATCATGGTCCCGGCGCCAACCCGGAGCATCTGGCGCAGTTGGGCGAGCCCTTCTATCGCGCGCCGAACCAGACCGCGCCGGGTTACGGGCTGGGTCTGGCGATTGCCAAACGCGCCGCCGAGAAGCACGGCGGAACGCTGATGCTGGGCAATCACCCGCAGGGCGGGTTCGTGGCCAGCATCGTGGTACCCCGCGAGCTAACCGTTTTGCACGGCTGATTCGGTGGTACCGCCTTCTGCGATTCTCGGTGGGACCGGCTTCAGCCGGAACGAGGCCGGTGTGTATACCGGCAGTTTTGCGGTGTAACGCCCAATGCCTTCCCGGCTAAAGCCGGTCCCACTAACCCTCCCAGGCGCTTACAAAATCAGCCACCTCAGGCTTCGCAGGTTCTCGCGGCGGGTTTTGCGGGGTACCGAGGTAGAGGAAGCCGACGACTTCTTCTTCGCCGGTCAGGCCCAGCCCTTCGGCGACGTGGCGAGAGTACGACAAATCCCCCGAACGCCAGACCGCGCCGATACCCATTGCGTAGGCAGCCAACAGGATGCCGTGGGCGGCACACCCTGCGGTAATCACCTGTTCCTTTTTCGGCACTTTGTAGTGGTCAGTCAACTTGGCTATCACGACGACCACCAAGGGCGCGCGCAGGGGGCCGTTGCGGGCCTTGTCCAGCGCTTTGGCGTCGACATCGCCGCCCTTGTCGACCAATGCCTGGGCGAGCAATTCGCCCATTCGATGGCGTGCGTCGCCTTCGACGGTCAAAAAGCGATAAGGCCGCAAGACGCCATGGTCAGGCGCGCGCAGGGCGGCGCCAAAGAGGATCTCGCGCTGCTCGGCGTTCGGGGCGGGTTCGATCAAGCGGGGCACGGACACGCGATTAAGCAATACGTCGAGCGCTTCCATTAAGTCGTCTCCAGGAAAAATGACGGGCCATTGTAGTGCCCTCGGTGCAGTCTTGAACTTCAATAACGATTAACCCGGGCAATTACTTACAACACTCTCGGAAATGCCTCGGTTTACACCAACGGGCTCGCGAGTAGAATGGCCGCCCTCTCACTACCTGATCAGAGCGACTGCATGGCGTTGCCGACCCTCCGCATCATCGGTTTCATTATCGGCATCTTCCTGATTACCCTGGCCATCGCCATGGTGGTGCCGATGATCACCTTGATGATTTTCCACCGCACCGCCGACATGCCGTCGTTTCTGTGGTCGAGCCTGATCACCTTCGTATCCGGGCTGGCATTGGTGGGCCAGGGCCGGCCAGAGCATGTACACCTGCGCCCGCGCGACATGTACCTGCTGACGGTCAGCAGTTGGGTCATTGTGTGCATCTTCGCGGCGCTGCCGTTTCTGCTGACGCAACACATCAGCTACACCGACTCCTTCTTCGAAAGCATGTCCGGCATCACCGCGACGGGTTCCACCGTGCTCAGCGGTCTGGACACCATGTCCCCCGGCATCCTCATCTGGCGTTCGTTGCTGCACTGGCTCGGCGGTATCGGCTTCATCGGCATGGCGGTGGCGATTCTGCCGCTGTTGCGCATCGGCGGCATGCGCCTGTTCCAGACCGAGTCGTCGGACCGTTCCGAAAAAGTCATGCCGCGTTCCCACATGGTCGCCAAGTTCATCGTCCTGGTTTACCTCGGCATCACCGTGCTCGGCACGCTCGCATTCTGGTGGGCCGGCATGAGCCTGTTCGACGCCATCAATCACGCGATGTCGGCGATATCGACGGGAGGGTTCTCCACCTCTGACCAGTCACTGGCGAAATGGCCACAACCCGCCGTCCATTGGGTGGCGATCGTCGTGATGATCCTCGGCGCCCTGCCGTTCACCCTGTACGTGGCGACACTGCGGGGCAATCGCGGCGCTCTGCTCAAGGATCAGCAGGTGCAGGGTTTCATCGTCCTGCTGCTGGTGATGTGGCTGGTAATGACGACCTGGTACTGGGCGACGACTGATCTGCCGTGGTACGACGCGCTGCGTCATGTCGCGCTGAACGTGACATCGGTGGTGACCACCACCGGCTTCGCGCTGGGGGATTACAGCCTGTGGGGCAACTTCGCGCTGATGCTGTTCTTCTATCTGGGGTTCATCGGCGGGTGTTCGGGGTCGACGGCGGGCGGGGTGAAAGTCTTCCGCTTTCAGGTCGCGTACATCCTGCTGCGCGCCAACCTGCACCAGCTGATTCACCCGCGCGCGGTGATCAAGCAGAAGTACAACGGTCACCGGCTGGATGACGAGATCGTGCGCTCGATCCTGACCTTCTCGTTTTTCTTCACCTTCACCATCTGCCTGATCGCGCTGATGCTGTCGCTGCTGGGGCTGGACTGGATGACCGCGCTGACAGGCGCCGCCAGTACCGTGTCGGGCGTAGGGCCAGGGCTCGGTGAAACCATCGGGCCGGCGGGTAATTTCTCGACGCTGCCGGACGCCGCCAAGTGGATTCTGTCCCTGGGCATGCTGCTCGGGCGGCTGGAGATCATCACGGTGCTGGTGCTGTGCATCCCGGCGTTCTGGCGTCACTAGAACACTGCAGGCCGGGCAACATCACTGGCGCCCCCGTTAGAAATTTCACCCCGGGCGGCGGGGGCTGGACTAAGCTTAGCCAACACCTTGGCCGCAGAGCACAACCTTGTGGAAACCCTGAAGACTTTCGACCGGTTTGCAGATTTCTATCCTTATTACCTGCATGAACACCGCGACAGCACCTGCCGTCGTCTGCATTTCATCGGCACCAGTCTGGTCATCCTGATCCTGGCATTCGCCGTGCTCAGCGCAAACTGGACGTTGTTGTGGGTCTTGCCGCTGGCGGGTTACACATTTGCCTGGGTCGGCCACTTCTTTTTCGAGAAGAACCGCCCGGCCACGTTCAAGCATCAGTTCTACAGCCTGCTCGGCGATTTCGTCATGTACAAGGACATGCTCAGGGGCAAAGTGCCGTTTTGACCCAACGTTATCGGCGTCGCTCATGACGCCTCGCTGCCGCGCCGCTTGAGCAAAAAGCTGCCGGCGCTCAGACAGTCTCGCCCACCGGCTCCGGGGCTTGCGGGCTTTGAATCTTGACGTGGGCATCGGCCAGGCGGAACAGCTCGATCGTGCCATCCCAGTGCTCGATCAAGGCCGTGCAGGACTCCACCCAGTCGCCGCAGTTAAGGTACTCCACGCCGCCCACCTGGCGGATTTCGGCGTGGTGAATGTGTCCGCACACCACGCCGTCCAGGCCGCGCTTGACGCACTCATGGGCGATGGCTTCCTCGAAGTCGCTGATGAAATTCACCGCCGTCTTGACCTTGTGCTTCAGGTACGCCGACAGGGACCAATAGCCGTAGCCGTATTTGGCGCGCCAGTGGTTGAGCCAGCGGTTGAGGGTCAGGGTGAATTCGTAGGCCGAGTCGCCAAGGAAGGCGAGCCAGCGGTGATAGCGGGTGATGACGTCGAACTGGTCACCGTGGATCACCAGCAGACGACGACCATCGGCGGTCAGGTGCACGGCCTCATCGACCAACTGGATGTTGCCCAGAATGAGTTTTGAATAGCGGCGCAGAAATTCGTCGTGGTTGCCGGTGACGTAGATGACTTCCGTCCCGCGCTTGCTCATGGTCAGCAGGCGGCGGATGACGTTGGTGTGCGCTTGCGGCCAGTACATGCCGCCGCGCATCTTCCAGCCGTCGATGATGTCACCGACCAGGTACACCTTGTCGGCATGGTATTGCTTGAGAAAGGCGGAGAGATGTTCGGCCTGGCAGTCCCGGGTTCCCAGATGCACGTCAGATATCCACAAGGTCCGGACACGTTGTTTGCGGCTGGGTTTCGCGTTCTCGGCAATGCTCATGGACCACCTCCACTTTGGTTTTCCCAAGCGTGGACGTGGTCAATGATATGAACATGACGACCGTGTTTAGCTTTGATGACATGACATATCGGTTAACACTTGGCGACGCGCCAGCAGTCAGGTGTCCAGGCCGGCGTGACGATCGTTGTGTCCAAGGTCCCGGGCCGGATCGATTTGATCACGCACACGCTGCTTGAGAATCTTGGCCTCGGGAAACCCGCCGTCAGCCTTGCGCTCCCAGATCTGCACGTCATTGCAGGTGATGCGGAACACACCGCCGGTGCCCGGACTCAGCGACACCTTGCCGAGATCGTCGGAGAAGGTGCTTAGCAGTTCCTGAGCCAGCCAGGCGGCACGCAACAGCCAATGGCATTGTGTGCAGTAGGTGATGGTGATTTCAGGCTTGGCTGACATTGATCAGCCCAACCCTGCCAGCAGGTCACGGGCCGTTTGCTGCGGGCCATCGTCGGAACCGTCGATGACTTCCTGCAACAAGCGACGGGCCTCGTCGATGTTGCCCTCATCGATCAGCACCTGCGCCTCGTTGATCTTGCTCAGCGGCTCTTCGTCCAGGCTCAGCAGATCGAAGCCGCCCTCCTCGATCATGAAGCTGTCGAGAAAAGCGTCATCCATTAAATCGCTGTTGCTCTGCACGATGGCTGCCGGGCCCGGCTCGAACTGCACGCCCATTTCCGGCGGCGTTTCCTCTTCGGCAAAATCGCTGAGGAACTGCTCTTCCGGCATCTCGAAGACCTCGGGCAGCTGGGTGAGGTCGGACGAGAACGAGGTGTCCAGTTCAGGTTCGGCCTCAGCTGCCGGAACGGGCGTGCGGGGCGCGGGCGTGCTATCGAACGGATCGACCAGCTCCCAGTCGGCGTCCATGGAAAGGTCGTCGAGATTGAGTTGAAAATCATCCGCAGGGTCAACCGGGTTCAGCGACGCGGCCGCATTTTCGTCCAACCGGGCGGGCTCCGTGAGGCTGAGCTCCGTCCGGTCTTCTGATGCTTGCCTGGCCGAGGCTGTTTGACCAGCCAGCATTGCGGCAGCACCCAGCGCAGCTACAGGGGCTGCCGACGAGGTCATGGCAGGCGACGCAACCGGCGCGGACGGCGCTTCGGGCGCAACAGGCTCGGGTTTCAGTTTCGGATAACGATCGCGGATGCCCTGGAGCTTCTGTGCGTCAACGCCCTGGCTCAGCAGAACGCGCTCTTCCTCGTCATACGCTTCCACGTCGCCCTGTTCGCCGAGCAGTTCGAGGATGCGCAGGCGAACATCGGTACGTTCGGGCTGTTTGTCCAGCGCATCGCGCAGGATGGCCAGGGCTTCGGCGAAGCGACCGTAGGCAATGTAAATGCTCGCGCCATCCAGCGCATCGGTGGCGGCACCGGCCAGGCGCTGGCCGGCAGGCGCTGAAGAGGCCGAACGCGCAGGGGTGACCGCCGGCACCTCGAAGACTGGCGTGACCGTGGCCGCAGACCTGACCACCGGCTCCACCGGCTCAGGCTCAAGGGCCAGCTGATTTTTGATCCGGTTGCGGCGCACCGACCAGGCCAGCGCGAGGAGCAATAATATTACCAACAGCGCTGCCAGGGCCGACGTCCAGGGGAAGTCGTCCTCGGCGGCAACCGGCACCGGTGCTTGTACGGAGGTGGCTACCGGAGCGGGTGCGGCTGGTGTCGTAGCTGTCGTGTCAGCTGGCGTCGTCGCCACCGCAGAGGGGGCGGAAGCAACTGGCGCAGGCTTGGCCGATTGGGCCTTGAGTTCGGCGAGTTGTGTCTGCAGTTCGATGATCTGCTTGTCCTTGTCGGCCTCCTCGACCGTGGACGTCTGGACTTGCTGCTTGAGGTCATCCAGCGTCTTGCTCAACTGCTGGTTTTCAAGCGCCGTCGCCGCCAGCTGTTCGCCGACGTTCTCGGTCGCTGCGGGAGAGGCCGCTGCCGACGTGGTACTACCCGCAGCGGCAGGTGCACGGGCAGTCTTCGGTTCAACGGCGTTGTCCGGCAGTAACAGGCTCTGACCGACCTTCAACTGGCTGCGCTCGCCATTGGCAAACGCTTGCGGATTGAGCGCCACCACACCTTTTATTAACTCGGCAGAAGAGGTCTTGCTGCCCGGCGCCTGCACCTGGCGGGCAATACCCGCCAGCGTGTCGCCGGACACAACCGTGTAATGCTTGCCCTGTCGAGCCTGGGGCGGCGCGACCGGCAGACGCGACTCATCATTCTTTGCACCAGCCGCCGGCGATTGAGTACGGCTGCGCGTCGCGGCTAGCCCTGTCGGCGAGGTCGGCGGATCAAGGAGCACGGTGTATTCATGCAGCTGGTCCCCGTTTGGCCGTACCAGCCTGACAAGGAAATTCAGATACGGCTCGGTGACCGCCTTGTGCGATTCGATGTGAATAACACTGCGGCTGCCACGGATCACCGGGGTGAAGCGCAAGTCGTTGAGAAAAAAGACGCGCTCCACGCCAGCCTTGGCAAAAGCCTCGGGCGGCGCGAGCCCAACGACGATTTCTTCAGGACTCAGCCCGCCCGCTTCAATCAGTTCGATATCGGCGTTGAAGGGTTGCCCGAGGGCCGAATGCAGGCTGATCTCGCCCAGCCCCAGCGCAGCCGCCACGGAGCTGTGCAGCAGCGCGGCCGAGGCAAGCCCGATGGCCAGCAAACCCGAACGAAGACCTGACTGAACGCGAAGGGGCACCCCCCCTTCACGACGACTACCGGCCTGAAAACTCTTCAGCATGCGAACCCTTTTGAAGACGAGGCAGGCGTCCCTGCACATTCGGTACGCCCGGACACGTCATCCGGGCAGCATCAGTATGGGTGCAAATAGAACAGGATGTTTCGCCCGCATCAATGTATTTGTCGCGGGCATTCGCGCGGTTTTCAGGATTTTTCGAGATTCGCCAGGATTTTCGAATGAACGCGCATGCACAGGTGCAGTTCTTCCTCGTCGATGCCGGCAAAAAGCTCGTGACGCAAGGCCGTGGCGATGGTTTCGATTTTCTCGATCAGGGGCCGTGCGGGGTCACAGAGGACGATCTTTTTCGCTCGACGATCTTCGAGCACCGCCTGCCTGAGCACCAGTCCCTGATTTTCCAGACTATCCAGCAACCGGGCCAGGGTCGGGCCTTCAACGCCTACGCTCTGGGCCAGTTCACGTTGGGTCGGCGGCGTCTTGAAACGTGCCAGATGCAGTAAAACCAGCCAGCGCGCCTGGGACAATCCCAGATCAGCCAGCCGGCGATCCAGCTCCGCACGCCAGCCCCGGGACATATGGGCCAGCTGCATGCCAAAGCGGTGTTCTTCGGTTAACGGCATAGGTAACTCGACGGTTAAAGGCAATTCCTAATTAATAGGCAGCTAACCATGGAGCCCGGCAGGAGGCAAGCGCCTGAGCGCGGTGATTCGTCGCAGAGGCTGAGAGGGGCCGGGATGCGGCGGGTATGCCTTGGGGTTGCTTGAATGCGGGCGCGCAGTGCGCCGCGATGGCGGCGGGTTAAACTTCAAACTCCGACTGCAGCGCCGCGCGCACGCAATACAGCACGCCTTCGGGAACGCGGCCGCTGAACAGTTCGGCAATGGCGGTGACAGGGGGCAGTTCGCCTTCACCGTCGAGGAATGCGTCCTGAATCTCAGTCATCAGGTCTTCGGGGAGGTCCAGCGCCTGATCCAGTGAAAGTTGCTGTTTGCCAATGGCTTCGGCGAGCATCGTGTAGACGTTTTTCTCCGAGCATTGCAGTTGACCGGCGATCTGCATCGGGGTCATGCCGGCGCGGGCGAGGCTGATGAGCTCATGACGCACATCGGCGACCACACGCGGCGCCGGCGCCGCACCGCCGAGCACTTCAAGAAATGCCTCACCGTAACGCTCCAGCTTGCGAGCGCCCACCCCGCTGACCCGGCCCATTTCGGCCATCGTGCCCGGCTGGCTGCGCAGCATTTCGAGCAGGGTTGAATCCGGGAAGATGACGTAAGGCGGCACGCCATGTTCTTCCGCCAGCTTGCGCCGCAAGGCACGCAGCGCTTCCCACTGTTCGCGCTCTTCACCGCGCACCAGTTGGCTCGCCGGGCTGCCGGAGGCTTTCGCGGTGGTCTGGGGTTTCAGGTCACGACGCAGCTGCAAAGTGACTTCGCCACGCAACAGCGGCCGACACGTATCGCTCAGGCGCAAGCCGCCGTAGCCTTCCAGATCGATGTCGGCCAGACCACGGGCCACCAGTTGTCGGAACAATGAACGCCATTCGCCTTCGCTGCGGCTCTTGCCGACACCGAACACGGCCAGCTTCTGGTGACCGAAGCTCTGCACCTTGTCGTTTTCCTTGCCCAGCAAGACGTCGACCAGATGCCCCACTCCGTAGCGCTGGCCAGTTCGATAGATCGCTGAAAGCGCCTGTCTCGCAGGCTCGGTGGCGTCCCAGGTCTGCACGCCGTCGACGCAGTTGTCACAATGCCCACAGGGGTTGGGCATGATTTCGTCGAAGTAGGCCAGCAGCGACTGACGTCGGCAGCGGGTTTCTTCACACAGCGCCAGCATTGCGTCGAGCTTGTGCTGCTCGACGCGCTTGTGGCGCTCGTCGCCTTCGGAGTTCTGCAGCATTTGCTTGAGCATCAGCACATCCTGCAGACCGTACGCCATCCACGCATCGGCCGGCAGACCGTCCCGCCCTGCCCGGCCGGTCTCCTGATAATAGGCTTCCAGCGATTTAGGCAGATCCATGTGCGCCACGAACCGCACGTTGGGTTTATCGATGCCCATGCCGAACGCGATCGTGGCGACCATGATCAGCCCTTCCTCATTAAGGAAGCGCCGTTGATTGCCGGAGCGGGTTTCGATGGGCAAACCGGCGTGGTACGGCAGCGCCGGGTAGCCGTTGTCGCTGAGGAACGCTGCGGTCTCTTCGACCTTCTTTCGCGACAGGCAATAGACGATGCCGGCGTCGCTACGCCGCTCGGACAGAAACGCCAGCAGCTGCTTGCGCGGCTGTTCCTTGGGCACGATGCGGTAAAAAATATTCGGGCGGTCGAAGCTCGACAAAAATCGCTCGGCGTTCTGCAAGTGCAGACGCTCGACGATCTCTTCACGGGTGCGCTTGTCGGCCGTAGCAGTCAGGGCAATGCGCGGCACATCCGGAAACAGCTCGGCCAGTTGCCCCAGTTGCAGGTATTCCGGACGGAAATCATGACCCCATTGCGACACGCAGTGGGCTTCGTCGATGGCGAACAGGGCAATTTTGAGGTTCTGCAAAAACGACAGCATGCGCGGCTGGACCAGACGTTCCGGCGCCAGGTACAGCATCTTGATTTCGCCCAGACGAATGCGGTTGGCGAGGTCGCGCTGCTGCTCGGCGCTGAGCGTGGAGTTGAGCGCTGCGGCTGAAACACCGAGCTCTTCCAGCGTTGCGACCTGATCGTCCATCAACGCGATGAGCGGCGAAACCACCACCGCGAGGCCATCGCGCAACAGCCCGGGCACCTGGAAGCACAGGGACTTGCCGCCGCCGGTGGGCATCAGCACCAATGCATCACCGCCACTGGCAACGCGCTCGATAATGGCACCCTGGCGACCACGGAAGCTGTCGTAGCCGAAGATGTCTTTAAGTACGCGTTGAGCCTGGTCGAGCATAAATACCCCGGATGGTGCCGCAACAGCGGTCGAGAATCGCTGTGAAAATCGCAAAGCGCGGCAGTATACCGGAGCGCTCCGACAGATTGGACAGCGGCGACACCGGCGGTCGAAATTAACCGGAATAGTGATTCCAGTGGCCTCGCCGCTGGCGCCGGGCGGCCTCAGGGCCTAGAATTCAGCATCGTTTATTCCCAAGGTAGTCTGTCAATGTCCTTCGCTGAGCAATTACACCGCCTGCAAGCCTTCCTCGATGCCGATGAGCTGCATGACGAAGCGCTGGACTATGTAGCCGCCCATGGCTATTTGACCGCGCTGTCCATTTGCGCCGAAACCGTGCCGGACCGTGAGTGGATCGACGCACTGTTCGCCGAGCCGCCGCATTACGCCGACGACACGCAGCATCAGGAAATCGAAGCCACGCTGATCCAGCTCAAAGCGCACATCGCTCGCCAACTGGCGTCGGACGAAGAGTTCGAACTGCCGTGCGACCTGGACCTGGGCGATGACCCCGACGACTCCGAGCTGCGCGGCTGGTGCATCGGCTTCATGGAAGGCGTGTTCCTGCGCGAGTCCGCCTGGTTCGAGAACGACGAAGAGGAAGTCAGCGAGATGCTGCTGCCGATCATGGTCGGTTCCGGTCTGTTCGACGAACAGCCAGAGTTCGCTGACATCGCTGCCGACGCCAACCTGATGGACGACATGATCGTGCAGATCCCGGAAGCGCTGACCGCCCTGTATCTGCTGCTGCAAGCCCCGGATGAAAAGCCGGCGATCCTCAAGCCTCGCCATCACTAAGCTCGACTGTCTGTATAGACCCGCCGTCACTTACTGAGAAACGTACGAGCCGACTCCGGCTCGTACGTCTCCTTCCCTCTACTTGTGCTTCTTGTCACTCTTCCTGAATGCCGCTTCGATCGCTTCGTTGATCGTGCGCAGTACCTTTACCCGCGCCCAGCGTTTGTCGTTGGCCTCGACAAGCGTCCACGGGGCAATTTCCGTGCTGGTGCGATCCACCATGTCACTCACTGCCTCGCGATACAGCGGCCACTTGCTGCGGTTGCGCCAGTCATCTTCGGTGATTTTGTGGCGCTTGAACGGCACCTTCTCCCGCGCCTGAAAACGCTCCAGCTGGGTCTTGTCGTCAATCGCGAGCCAGAACTTCACCACCACGACGCCGAAGTCCGTGAGCTGCTCTTCGAAATCGTTGATCTCGCTGTAAGCCCTCAGCCAGTCCGCCTCGGAGCAGAAGCCTTCGACCCGCTCAACCAGCACACGCCCGTACCATGACCGGTCGAATACGGTGAACTTCCCGCGCGCCGGGATCTGCCGCCAAAAGCGCCACAGATAAGGCTGGGCCAGTTCATCCTGACTGGGCGCGGCGATCGGCACGATGTGGTACTGCCTTGGATCGAGGGCGCCGGCGACACGTTTGATCGCACCGCCCTTGCCCGCGGCATCATTGCCCTCGAAGACGGCTACCAGCGCGTGACGGCGCATGCGTTTATCGCGCATAAGCCCGGAAAGTCGCGCCTGCTCGGTAATCAATTGCTCGTCATAATCGTCTTTCTCGAGCGCCAGGGTCATGTCGAGGTTGTCGAGCAGACTCAGCTCATTGCTGTTGTTGGGCAAAGGGCCGAGTCCGACAAGATGGGTCGCCCCTTCAGGCGTCTTCAGGGCGTTTTGCAAACCTTCGAGCAGCAAGCGGCCGACGGTCAGACTACGGTAATTCGGGTCGACGCCTTCGATGACGTGCCAGGGCGCGTAGTCGCGACTGGTGCGACGCAGCACGCGCTCGCCAAAACGCACAAAGCGGTCGTAGGTCTTCGATTGCTGCCAGTCCAGCGGGCTGATCCGCCAGCTGTGCAACGGGTCATCCTTGAGGGTTTTGAGGCGCAGCTTCATCTGCCGCTTGGACAGGTGAAACCAGAACTTGAAGATCACCGCGCCTTCGTCAACCAGCATCTTCTCCAGGCGCTCGGCGCCGTTGATGGCCTGATCCAGGACCGGGTCCTTGAACCGCTTGTGCACCCGCCCCTGAATCATCTGGCTGTACCAGTTCCCGAAAAAAACGCCAATGCGGCCCTTCGGCGGCAACTGGCGCCAGTAACGCCAGACCGGCGGATGGGCCAGCTCCTCATCGGTTTGCTGATCGAAGGTGCGCACTTCGATGTAACGCGGGTCCATCCATTCATTGAGCAATTTGACGGTTTCGCCCTTGCCGGCGCCTTCGATGCCGTTGATCAACACGATGATCTGGCGCTTGCCTTGCTCATGCAGCTCGTACTGAGCCTCCAGTAGCGCTTCGCGCAGGGCCGGGACTTCAGCGTCGTAGGTTTCGTCGTCGATGGTGTGGCCGATTTCAGCGGATTCGAACATGCAGGGCTCCCTTCAGGATCGCTCAAGACTAGCAGGCGACAGGCGGCGTCGATGCAGGTTATGACCGCCAATCGCTGTGATGGATCACTGCATCGAGAAACATTCGGTTGCAGTAGCACCGAGGCGGCGGCATCACGCGGCCACCTCGGTGAGTGCGTTACCAGCCCGCTCGGTACAGATCCGTCAATTGGGTGAGCAGCAGCGTTTCGGCCGCTTCGCGCTCGGCGATCAGCGCCAGGCCCTGCCGGTGGTACTCGTCGGGATCAACCGGCGGATGATCCTCCAGCGCCGCCATGCGGGTGCGCACTGACGCAGTGGCCGCAGCCAGTGCAGGCGCATGCTCGGAGCGCAAACGCGCGTTCCACTGCCGGTCACCGACGGCAAACTGCAGGAAAGCCGGGCCGCGCTCCGCCTCCAGCACCTGGCGACTGGCATCCAGCAGTGCCCCACGATCGACTGCCGCCAGTCGCGCCCAGACCATGCGGTAAGGCTGGCCGGGCAGCCCGAGCTCATCCGCGAGCCCGACGCGGTAGGCCAGTCGCACCTCGGCATGATCCAGCGCCATGCCCAGGCCTTCGCGCCGTGCGATTTCCACATCCGCAACTGCCTGCACTTCGTTGAGGCGAAAAAGTTGACGCAGAACACCCAGTAAGGCGTCCGTGCGTTGGCTTTCTGCAACGCCCTGCAGCGCACCATGGCTGTAAACCGCGACCTGAATATCACTGAAAATCAGACGCGCACCGTCCTGACAGGTCTGGTTGGCTCCAAATAAGCGGTCGTTGGCCATGACGTCGATCTGCCCCCGCAACACGGCATCCTGCCCGGCCGTTTCCAGAACCGTGAGCACCTCACTGGCAAGCTCGGCGTGGAACTGGCGGAAGTCCGGGGTTTCCCTCAAGCGTTGCAACAACATCAAAAGATGAGGCGCATCGGCGGCTTGTTCAACCTGCGCCCAGGCCGCGAGCAACCGCTGATTCAGCACGTCTTCGCCCGGGCGCAACCACGCCTGCACGGAGGGTCTGCCAGCCCTCGCGCTCGGACCCGCGCGGTGGCCATGGGACTCGGATTCGTCGTCGGATGCCTCAGACTCGGCGTTCATCGGCGCGCCCTCCACGTGGATCTCGCGGATGTCTTCGGGAAAGTCGTAATCAAGCTGATAGCGATGACCGTAGCCGGTGTCGTTGCGCCAGTAATCCTCAAGCGCCTGGTGAGTGAACGGATTGTTGTAGGCGTAGATCACCGTGTGCCGGCTGTCATCCATGGGGTTTTCGATGACTTCGGGCGGGATGTCGGTGATCTGGTTGTCACTGATGTCCAGCTCGCCAAGCCCCAGCGAGTGGGTCCACTCCGGCCACTGCGTGAGGCCCGTGTTATTGATCCAGAGAGTCGATAAGTTAAAGCGGCTGGTGTCGGTGAATTCACCCAACTGGCTGCCGGCCAGACTCAGGGAGTTCAGCGCAGGCATATCCATCAAGGTATTCATGGCGGGCTGGTCCAGCGTCCACGACATATTTTCCAGCGTCAGATGATGCAAAGACTGAAACTGCGGCAAGACGTCCGGAAGCGCGGTGAAGCTGCCGCGAACGTTCAAATGGGTCATGTTCGGGAAATTGGCCAGAAAAGCATTTGCAGCGCCCGTATCAAACTGCACGTTATTGAGCTCGATCTGTGTGATGTCGGCGTAGAAGCTATGCAACGGCGGTAAGTCCGGCATTGTCAGGTATTCGAGCGTCAGCCAATGGGTACCCCGGGGTGCGTCATCATGGCTGTAGCGCCAGGCCCGACCCAGCGCATTGGCCACCCGGCGCCGCGCCAGACGTTCACCGTCATTGAGCAACACGCTGATATCGTCGGCCTCAGCCCAGGCGATCAGGCTCATGTGCAATTGGCCGTAGGCGACAGCGCGTGCACGCGTCGCGCTGAGCAGTTGTTCCAGTGATCGCCCCCGTCGCGCCATGGCCTGCAGCTGGGCCGCCAGCTCGACACTTTCCGGGTAGAGGTGCGTCATTGCCTGGATCAATTGCTGTTGAATCGCACTTTCAGCCATAGGCAACCCGCGCCCGCTGAGTGGATAACCGATGCGCCCGTCAAGCAAGCGCTGTGGGGGCCTGAACTCGGTCGGTAAGGTCCATTGCCCCAATTGCTCGGCCGCCCATTTCGGTTGCGACCGGACCCAATTGAAAATGCGGCGCTTGAACACCTTTGCCGCCGTTTCCAGATCGTTGAACCCCATCGCCTGGCGACTGCTTTCGGGCAGCGCACGCAAGAGCGCGGCAAACAAGCTGACTTTTTTTTCGGGCGCCTCGGTACCCTCTACCTGAAAGCCTTTGTCGCCCTTGATCAATACGCGGCGTCGGGCGGCGTCTTTCGCACCAATGCTGTCCAGCAAGGACCCGGTGGCGCTGCCGTCCCTCAGTTCGATGCGAAGGTCAGCCGGCCATCCCGGGAATGTTTCAAGGCTGCGCAACGTCAGGCGCTGAAGATCATCATTGGCCGTACTGGGCGTCAGGAAAAAGCCTTCCAGCGCGCGGCTCATGCGGGTCTGACGCAAATGCCCACGAACCTTTCCTGCCATTTCCAGCGGGATGCGCCGAGTGTCCAGCATGGCAACCCTTTGTTCGCCCGAGGTCTCCGCGATCAGCTCTCGGCCTGCTGCCAGCGTAAGGGAGGGAAAATCCCGTCTGAGCAGGGTAATCAGCGGGTCGCTTGACTGCTCGGTGGCGAGGTAGGCCGCGTTGAAAGCATCGGCGGAGTCTGCCGCCTGCTGACTCAGGCGAAAACGCTTGGCGGTATCGAGCAGGGCAGCTGGCGCAGGTTGATTGCCGATGTGCAATGCCGCGAGTTCTTCTTCGTCTACCCCGCTGACTGCCATTATCCGGCCAACGGCTTTGTCGTCGATGTCCGCGAGTTCCGGATGGAGGCGACGCAAGGCCACGCTCACGTCGGTCAGGCGCAGATGACCTGCTGCATTCCGGGCCGGAACGCTGCGTCGGATGAACGAAGGTGGCTGCGACGCCACGGCTTCTGCCGCCATTGCGCCTGTTACGGCACCCGCGACACCCAGCGCTCCCATGAATGCGAGGTTTTGCGCGACATTGCCCAAGTGATCCAGTGCTTCATCCATCTCGCCATGGCGCCACGCGTCAATGCCTTCGAAGGTCTCGTCCAGCAATTGCGCGCCCGCAACGGCCATCATGACTTCGCCAAGACCGGGAACGAACAGCGCGGCGATATTCAGTGCATCCATGCCGTAGTCCAGCCAGTCAGCGAGGCGCTGGTCGCGGGTTTTCTGGTCCTCGTCGTCAGTGGGGACCGCCAGCACGCGAGCGTCGTCTTTCATTCGCAGCAGTTGATGAAGATAGAAAACATCACCCAGCGCACCTCCGACCTCGATGGTTTCCAGATCGAGAAAAGCATTCTGATCCACCTCGGAAACGCTGATCAGCTGTCGGTGAAAACCTTTGCCACGGGCAACGCTGTGCAGGACATGGGGCGCAAGGCGCTCGTGCAGACGTTTGAAGAAAGCCCCTTTGCTGCGCTCGGGAACGAAGCGGTCGAAGTAGCGTTGATACGCCTCGGAGCGCAGTTTGGCGCGCAACGCCTGTATGAAATGTTCCAGCGAGGCATAGGACTGGATAGCGCTATCGGCTCCACCAGGCAGGTACACCACGCAACGCGTCTGCTCGGCGGCTTTAAATACCAGCGGCCCGCGCAGCCTGCAGCCCAACAGTTGCAGGGTGGACACATGATCCGCGGGGCCGGATGCGTCAACCCGCAGCAGCATCTGGTACTCCGCCTCGTTAATGCCGCCCTTAAGGCGTGCGATGTGGGAGTCCACCCGCAAGGCCAGACGGGCGTGCTCGATAATGCGCGCCTTGATGTCATCGCTGCCCAGGCTACCGGGAACGTCCGGCCTCGCGACGGGATGCAGTACATGATGCAGGTGCCGCTGATATTGGCCGCCGAGGTCAAGCCGGCGGCACAGTTCGATGAAGCGACCGGGGCTTACGTTCAATGAATGAACGCTTTCTGGCCCCGCAGAACTATCCGGCGTGCCGCCAAGGATGGCCGAGTTGCTTTCGCGATCGGCGTCCGTCGCTTCGACCGCTTCAAAGTTTTGCAGGGCGGCGGCCATCAGCGAACGTGTGCTGGAACCCTGAGGCGAAGCACGACCTGTCAGCCAGTCGCGCTGGAATCTGGCGTGGAAGAAGCGGTCGCGGTCGACATCGAGACCCGGACCGAATTCGGCGTCAAGGGCCTGGGTCAGCAACGGCCGCGCGAATGACGGCAGGTCCTGAATGCGCTGGAACACCTGCTTGAGGTTTTCCCGAGCGGCCTGCGCGAGGGTCATGTCCTGACGCAGGGCATCGCGCATCGCCGGGGTCGCCTGGATGAACCATTGCGGTAGAGTGTTCTGAATAAATGAAGTCGTGAGAGCCTGACTGGCGGTGTTCATCTTACGTCCTTGTTTCTGCGTGTGATCAAAGGCGCATAGATAAACAGGAACGCACCCGCAAAGTGGCATACATATGTAGTGCACGGCCCCCCGGACGCTGGAGTAACATCGCCACCTCGCCCGTCCCGAGCCGAACATGACTACCATTGACCCCACCCAGATCGCCGGGATTGTCCACGGCCCCGCGCAGATCGACTGGGACGAACACGGCAATCCGCATTCGCGGGTGTTCTCCGACGTCTATTTCTCGACCGAATCAGGTCTGGATGAAACCCGCCATGTGTTCCTGACCCAGAACGAGCTGCCCGAACGCTTTGCCGCTTTGCCGACGGGCGAGCGGCTGGTCATCGGCGAAACCGGGTTTGGTACCGGGCTGAATTTCCTGTGTGCCTGGCAACTGTTCAACGCCAGCGCAGTGGCAGATGCCCGCCTGCATTTCGTCAGCGTCGAAAAATACCCGCTGAGCCGGGCTGATCTGCAGCGCGCGCTGAGTTTGTGGCCCGAGCTAAAGGAGCAGGCGGACCAGCTGCTGGGCCAATACGTGGCAGTCCATCAGGGCTTCCAGCGGCTGGTCTTCGATGGCGGCCGCGTCACGCTGACCTTGCTGATCGGCGACGCGCTGGACATGCTGCCGCAACTCGACGGGCAGATCGACGCGTGGTTTCTCGACGGTTTCGCGCCCGCGAAAAACCCGGAAATGTGGACGCCCGAGCTGTTTGCCGAGCTGGCGCGGCTGGCGGCACCGGGTTCGACCATCGGCACGTTCACCAGCACCGGCTGGGTGCGCCGGTCCCTCAACGCAGCCGGGTTCAAAATGAAGCGCGTGCCGGGTATCGGCCATAAGTGGGAGGTGCTTAAAGGCCGCTTTATCGGCTGGCCTGAAGAGGTGCCAACGCCTCCACGTGACAAGCCCTGGTTTGCCCGACCTCTTTCAATGCCCCGTTCACCGGACACCCCTCGCACCGCATTGGTCATCGGCGCAGGCCTGGCAGGCTGCGCCACCGCGTCGAGTCTGGCCGCGCGCGGTTGGCGCGTCAGTCTGTTGGAACGTCACGGGGATCTGGCGCAAGAAGCATCGGGCAATCCACAAGGCGTGCTCTACCTGAAGCTGTCGGCCCACGGCACCGCGCTGTCGCAGCTGATCTTGAGCGGATTTGGTCACACCCGACGTTTGCTGGAGCGGCTGCAACGGGGCATCGACTGGGACGATTGCGGCGTGCTGCAGTTGGCCTTCGATGAGAAAGAGCGTGAGCGTCAGGCGCAACTCGCCGCGGCCTTTCCCGACGACCTGCTGCATGTCCTGGACCGGGCCGACGCTGAGGCGCGGGCCGGTGTGGTGTTAAAAAGCGGCGGCTTGTTTTACCCGCAAGGTGGCTGGGTCCATCCGCCGGCGTTGTGTCGCGATCAGGCCAGCGCAAGCAACATTGAGCTGCTAAGCCACAGCGAGGTGGTCGAGCTGCGGCGCGACGGCGTGCTGTGGCAAGCGTGGGATGGCGAGCGACTGTTGGCTTGCGCTCCCGTCGTCGTGCTGGCGGGGGCAGCCGAGATCAAACGCTTCCCGCCCAGCGCGGACCTGCCACTCAAGCGGATTCGCGGGCAGATCACCCGACTGGCTGCAACCTCCGAAAGCCAGGCGCTGACGACTGTCGTGTGCGCCGAGGGCTACGTGGCGCCCGCGCGCGATGGCGAACATACGCTGGGCGCAAGCTTCGCCTTCAACAGCGATGACCTGACGCCGAGCACGGCTGAGCATCTCGGCAATCTCGAATTGCTGCGGGAAATCTCCGAGGACCTGACCGAGCGGCTGAATGCCGACGCGCTGCCCACCGAGGAGCTGCAAGGTCGCGCCGCGTTTCGCTGCACCAGCCCGGATTACCTGCCCATCATCGGGCCGCTCGCGGACCGCGCAGCATTCCTTGAAACGTACGCCGTGCTGCGCAAGGACGCGCGCCGGACGCCGGATACCGAATGCCCATGGCTCGACGGTTTGTATGTAAACAGCGGTCACGGCTCTCGCGGCCTGATCACTGCTCCGCTGTCAGGCGAACTGATCGCCGCCTGGCTGAATGACGAACCGCTGCCACTGCCGCGAAGCGTGGCCGAAGCCTGTCACCCCAACCGATTCGCGCTGCGCGGGCTGATTCGAGGGAAATAGATAAACCTGCGATAGCGGGCGCCCAGCGCTCGTCGCCGCGATCCAACGCAACTTCTTCGTCCTGCGGAAGATCCACTGTCTCGCCAGCTACATCGGCTCCGATCAATATCGTTATCCTGCAACCCGTCCCTCCAATCAGGTGAGTGTCAATGCTGCAAGTCCAGGGTGTGTTCAAGAGCTATGCCACGGCCCAGGGCCCATTGGCCGTTTTGCGTGGGGCGGATTTGCAGCTTGATAAGGGCGGCAGTCTGGCGCTTATGGGTGAGTCCGGCAGTGGCAAAAGCACCTTGCTGCATCTGGTGGCCGGTCTGGACCACGTGGACAAGGGCAGCATCGAGATCGCCGGGCAGCGTCTCGACCAGATGAACGAAGCGCAGCTGGCCAACTGGCGACGCACGGAAATCGGTCTGGTTTTCCAGCAGTTCAACCTCATCGGCAGTCTGAAGGTCGAAGACAACCTGGCATTTCAGGCGCGTCTGGCGGGGCGTTATCAGCCTGAATGGCAGGCTGAACTCACTGAGCGGCTGGGCCTGGGCGCGCTGCTCAAGCGCTACCCCGAACAGCTGTCCGGCGGTCAGCAGCAGCGCGTTGCGATTGGCCGGGCACTCGCCTCGCGCCCAGCCATGCTGCTCGCTGATGAACCCACCGGCAACCTTGACGAAGCCACCAGCGATGAAGTGCTGCAGTTGCTGCTTGACCTCCTGGCCGACAGCACCACCAGCCTGCTGATGGTGACTCACAGCCCGAGAGTGGCGGCGCGATTGCAGCGTCAGGCCGTGCTGCACCTGGGTAGGCTGGTCAGCGAAGGCGAACGCTGAGATGTCGGTCTTCTACTGGACGTTAAAAGCGTTGCTGAGCCACTGGCGGCGCCATCCCGTGCAGTTTTTCAGCGTGCTCACGGGCCTGTGGCTGGCAACCAGCCTGCTCACCGGCGTGCAGGCGCTGAACAGCCAGGCCCGTGAAAGTTACGCCAAGGCCAGCCAGATGATCGGCGGCGAGCCGCAAAAAATTCTGGTCTCGCCCAACGGCGCCAACTTTTCCCAGGACCTGTTCGTGACTCTGCGCCGCGCCGGCTGGCCGGTCTCCCCAGCATTGCGCGGTCGGGTCACCCTGAAGCAAGCGCCGGAGCAGCGTTTGACGGTGCTCGGCATAGAGCCGGTCTCGCTGCCGGTGAACACAGCGCTGGCCGGGCAGTCGCTGGACACCGAGCAGATCGTCGACTTCTTCACCCCTCCCGGCACCACGTGGATTTCACCGCAGACCCTCGCGGCCCTCGGCCTGCATGAAGGCCAGCAGCCGGTCATCGACTCCGGCAAGGTGCTGCCGCCGATGCGTGCGAAAACCGACATGGCGCCGGGCGTGCTGCTCATGGACATCGGTTTCGCCCAGCAACTGCTCAATCAGCCGAATCAGATCTCGCGGCTGGTGCTGCCCAAGGATTTTGCCGATAACGCCCCTGCTTTGCCGGCCGAGCTGAATGGCGAGCTGGTGCTGCGCAAAAGTGGCGAAGACAACGATCTGGGCAGGCTGACCGAAAGCTTCCACCTGAACCTCGACGCGTTGGGTTTCCTGTCGTTCGTGGTCGGTCTGTTCATCGTGCATGCGGCGATTGGTCTGGCACTTGAACAGCGTCGCGGGCTGCTGCGCAACCTGCGCGCGTGCGGGGTTAGCGCGCGTGGGTTGATGGCGAGTCTGGTGGTCGAGCTCGGCGTGCTGGCCCTGCTCGGTGGCATCGCCGGCGTCATCAGTGGTTACTGGCTGGCGAGCGCGCTGTTGCCCGATGTCGCGGCGAGTCTGCGCGGGCTGTACGGGGCTGAAGTCGCGGGGCATCTGAACCTGAGCATCTGGTGGTGGTTGAGTGGTCTGGGCGTCAGTCTGCTCGGCGCGTTTCTCGCAGGCGCCAGCAGCCTGCTGCGTGCCGCGCGCCTGCCCTTGCTGGCGCTGGCCAATGCCCAGGCGTGGCATGAAACCCACGCCAAATGGCTGCGACGGCAAGGCTGGGTCGCCGGGATTTCAGCACTGATTGCGGTATTGGCCGGGCTGTTTGGCGATAGCCTGGCGCTGGGCTTCGTGTTGATGGCGAGTCTCCTGCTGAGCGCGGCGCTGGGCCTGCCAGTGCTGCTCAATCTGCTGCTCAACGCACTGTTGGGCAGGAGCCGCTCGGTGCTGGGGCAGTGGTTTCTCGCTGACTGCCGCCAGCAACTGCCGGCCCTGAGTCTGGCGCTGATGGCCCTGTTACTGGCCATGGCCGCCAACATCGGCGCGGGCAGCATGACGTCGGGGTTCCGCCAGACATTCACTCACTGGCTGGAACAACGCCTCAGCGCAGAGCTGTATATCAATCCGCAGAATCCGGCCCAGGCCGCACCTTTGCAGCAGTGGCTGAGTCAGCAACCGCTGACGTCAGCGGTGCTGCCCAACTGGCAGGTTTCAGTGCAACTGCATGGCTGGCCAGCCGAGCTGTATGGCGTGATCGACCATCCGCACTATCGCCAGCACTGGCCGCTGCTGGAATCGGCGAGAGGGGATGCGTGGAAGCAACTGGCGCAGGAAGACACGCTGATGCTTAGCGAACAGCTGGCGCGCCGTCTGGACGTCAGCGTCGGCGATGAAGTCAGACTGCCCGCGCCGGACGGGCCGTGGCCGCTGCGCGTTGTCGGTATTTACGCCGACTACGGCAACCCCAAGGGCCACATGCTGGTGAACGCTGAACACCTGCTTAAACACTGGCCGCAACTGACGCCCAACCGCTTCAATCTGCGCATCGATCCCAAAGCCATCCCGCAGCTGCTGCGGGTGCTGCACAACAAATTCACCATCGACGACAACCGCATCGTCGATCAGATCCAGCTCAAGGCCTGGTCGCAGCAGGTTTTCGAACGCACCTTCGCCGCCACCGCCGCGTTGAACAGCCTGACGTTGATGGTCGCTGGTGTCGCCCTTTTCATCAGCTTGCTGACCCAGAGCCAGAGCCGCCTCGCGCAACTGGCGCCGTTATGGGCGCTGGGTGTGACGCGGCGGCAATTGATGCTGCTCAATCTGGCGCAAACATGGTTGCTGGCGGTGCTGACGCTGGTGCTGGCGATCCCGCTGGGGCTGTTGCTGGCGTGGTGCCTGGATGCTGTGATCAACGTGCAAGCCTTCGGCTGGCGCCTGCCGCTGCAAGTGTTCCCCATGCAGCTACTGCGCCTGACGCTGTTGGCGATGCTCGCCACACTGCTGGCCTCGGCGTGGCCGCTCTACCGTTTGTACCGCACCCGCCCCGCCGATTTGCTGAGGACTTTCGCCAATGAAGGTTAAGGCCCTGATCCTCTTCGCTGGGCTACTGCTCATCACGCTGCTGAGCGGCTGCGATGACAAACCCGAGGAAGAGAAAGGCTTCGCCGGCCTTGCCGACGACGCTTCAAGCTACGCACAGGTAATGCCGGGCAGGCACTTCGCTTTTCCCGACGACCACGGCCCCCACGATGATTTCCGCATCGAGTGGTGGTACGTCACCGCCAATCTCAAGGATGCCGACGGCCAGTCGTTCGGCGTGCAATGGACCTTGTTTCGCAATGCCCTCCCCCGCGCGAAAGGGCTGCAAGGCGACGGCTCTGGCTGGAGTAACCGCAACCTGTGGATGGGCCACGCGGCAGTGACGTCCCGAGACGACCACTTCGCAGCGGAACGCTACGCCCGTGGCGGCGTGCAGCAGGCCGGCGTGACACTGGCGCCGTTCGCGGCCTGGATCGATGACTGGTCCTTCACCAGCCAGTCTGCCAACAATAACCCGCTGGCGGACATGCAGTTGCAGGCCAGCGGTCCGCAGTTCAACTATCGCCTGCACCTGAAAGCCACGAAGCCATTGGTGCTGCAGGGCACACAGGGCTTCAGTCAGAAGTCCGAGCAAGGCCAGGCGTCGTACTACTACAGCCAGCCTTTTTTTCAGGCGGACGGCAGCATCGAGATTGACGGCAAAACCTATCAGGTGTCCGGGCCTGCATGGCTGGACCGGGAGTGGAGCAGCCAGCCGCTCACGGACAATCAGACAGGCTGGGACTGGTTCTCGCTGCATCTGGGTGATGGCACCGAAGTCATGCTGTATCGCATGCGGCAAAGGGACGGTGAACCGTACCTGACCGGGACATGGATCACCGCCGATGGCAGCACCGAACAACTGGCGGCGAAGGACATAGAACTGGTACCGGAAGACACCACTGACGTTGAAGGCCGCGACATCCCCACACGCTGGTCGGTGAAAATCCCGTCGAAGGCCGTGGACATTACCGTCGAAGCGCTCAACCCGCAGGCATGGATGAACTTGCAGATCCCCTATTGGGAAGGGCCGGTCACCCTGAACGGTAGCCATGAGGGTGTGGGGTATCTGGAGATGACGGGCTACTGACACGCCGCCGCGACCGACCCTGAGAATCATCTAAAGTTTCCTGACGGCTGCCGATAAACAAGGAATCGGACAGTGAACCCGATATTCCAACCCCGTCAGGCCAGGACGCCTGCTTCAATAGCGTCTGGAGCCTCGATGTCTACATTAAGCTTGAAAGATATGCAGCTGGATCTCGAAGATTCGGCGGCTTACTTTGACTCTCTGTCGCAATTTCTCGAAGGTCATGCCATCTACCTGAAGGCTCAGAAAGTCGTGTGTCGACAAGAGGACCTCATGCTCCTCGAAAGTCACGCCGGCAACCTTGCCAACTCGGTGAGGTACATCAAAACCGCGGCTTTACGGATCGCCAACCGCTCGCGTTGAGTCGGGCGAGATATGCGCTTCCCAGACATCACGTGGGCAGCGCTTCTTGAACCTGTGAGCGAGTCGACACCCCACGAAAAACGTCGTCGGTGATTAGAAACCCGGCCACACCTCCCTCGCCTGCAATGTTTTTTATTGAACGATCCACGCCTGCCTGCACTCGATAAAGCTAGGCCGCTGACGGCAGCGCGCCCTGATTAAGTGTTCGCCTTTTAAGGAAGCGGGTTCACGTCAGGGTCTTATCCGCGCCGAAACAGGGCCGAAACGTTACTGGCTGAGTGCATTGCGCGAGCTTGGGATTAGACAGCGCAGGATGTACGCCACGCGCCACACGTACGCAACCATGCGCCTGATGTCCGGAATGAACCCGGCATTCACCGCCGCGCAATCCCGGTAACGCCAAACACGCCGAAACATAAAGGGTTTAGGACTGATGTGCGGATTAGCTGGCGAACTACGCTTTGACAATCAACCTGCGGATCTCGCCGCAGTAGAACGTATCACCCATCATCTCGCGGCCCGCGGCCCGGATGCGTGGGGGTTTCATAGCCAGGGGCCGATTGCCCTGGGCCACCGTCGTTTGAAAATCATGGACCTGTCGGACGGTTCGGCGCAGCCGATGATCGACAGCCACTTGGGTTTGTCCCTGGCCTTCAACGGCGCTATCTACAACTTCCCGGAGCTGCGTGCCGAGCTTGAGAGCCTTGGTTATCAGTTCCACTCCGACGGCGACACCGAAGTGCTGCTCAAGGGCTACCACGCCTGGGGCGCTGACATGCTGCCCAAGCTGAACGGCATGTTCGCGTTCGCCATCTGGGAGCGCGACAACAGAAGCCTGTTCATCGCCCGCGACCGCCTTGGCGTCAAGCCGCTGTATCTGTCGCGCACCGACAAGCGCCTGCGTTTCGCTTCCGCCCTGCCCGCTTTGCTGAAAGGCGGCGACATCAGCCCGATGCTCGACCCGGTCGCACTCAATCACTACCTGAATTTCCATGCCGTTGTGCCTGCGCCACGCACGTTGGTGGCCGGTATCGAGAAACTGCCGCCGGCGTCCTGGATGCGCGTGAGTGCCGAAGGCAAGGTCGAGCAGAAGGTCTGGTGGACACTGCCTTATGGCCCGCACGCGGACGAAGCCAATCTGACCCTCGAAGACTGGCGCGACCGCGTGCTCGACAGCACCCGCGAAGCCGTTGCCATCCGCCAACGGGCTGCGGTGGACGTCGGCGTTCTGCTGTCCGGCGGCGTTGACTCAAGCATGCTCGTCGGCCTGCTGCGTGAAGTGGGCGTTAAGGATCTGTCGACCTTCTCCATCGGTTTCCAGGATGCGGGCGGCGAACGCGGTGACGAATTCCAGTATTCGGACCTGATCGCCAAACACTACGGCACCAACCACCATCAGCTGCGCATCAAGGAAAGCGAAATCATCGAGCAACTGCCCGCCGCCTTCCGTGCGATGAGCGAGCCGATGGTCAGCCATGACTGCATCGCCTTCTACCTGCTGTCCCGCGAAGTGGCCAAGCACTGCAAAGTGGTTCAGAGCGGCCAAGGCGCGGACGAGTTGTTCGCCGGCTATCACTGGTACCCGCAAGTAGACGGCGCCAGCGATCCCTACGCTGCTTACCGCGATGCGTTCTTCGACCGCAGTTACGCCGAATATGCCGAGACCGTCGCGCCGAAGTGGCTGACCGCGAATGACGCCGCAGGCGATTTCGTGCGCGAGCATTTCGCGATGCCAGGGGCCGATGCGGCGGTGGACAAGGCCCTGCGACTGGACAGCACCGTCATGCTGGTGGATGACCCGGTCAAGCGCGTCGACAACATGACCATGGCCTGGGGCCTCGAAGCACGCACCCCGTTCCTCGACTATCGACTGGTCGAGCTGTCGGCACGGGTACCTGGCCGTTTCAAACTGCCGGATGGCGGTAAGCAGGTGCTTAAGGAAGCCGCTCGCCTGGTAATCCCGTCGGAAGTCATTGATCGCAAGAAAGGTTATTTCCCGGTGCCGGGACTCAAGCATCTGGAAGGCAATACGCTGAACTGGGTCCGCGATCTGCTGCTTGATCCAAGCCAGGACCGTGGCCTGTTCAACCCGGTCATGCTCGACAAACTGCTCACCGATCCGCAGGGTCAATTGACGCCACTGCGCGGCTCCAAGCTGTGGCAGCTCGCGGCGCTGAACCTGTGGCTCAGCGAACAAGGACTCTGACCGATGAAAGCCAACGCTTCGATCCATAACCAGCGTTTGCTACGCGGCCAGACGCCATCGTACGAGCGCTTGCAGGCTCGCCTTGCCGAGGACGGCAGCACGCCTGAGACAGAACCGCTGGCTCTGCATTGCGGCTGGGGACGGCTGCTGATTGGCCACACCTACCCCGATCCTGCGTCCCTGGCGCAGGAGCTGCTCAACGAAAAACAGGGTGAGCGCGACATCGCCCTGTATGTCGCCGCACCGCAGCAGGTGCTGGCGCAATCGCCGCAACAGTTGTTTCTCGACCCATCAGACACTTTGCGTTTGTGGTTCAGCGATTACCGCCCCGCCCAGCGCGTGTTTCGTGGTTTCAGGATTCGCAGAGCGCAAAGCGAAGGTGACTGGACCGCCATCAACAATCTGTACATCGCCCGTGGCATGTTACCCATCGACCCTGCTCTTCTGACACCTCGGCACCAGGGCGGCCCGGTCTACTGGATTGCTGAAGACGAGACCACTAATGCCGTGATCGGCAGCGTGATGGGCCTGAATCACCAAAAGGCTTTCAACGATCCCGAAAAGGGCTGCAGCCTGTGGTGCCTGGCGGTTGATCCGCAATGCACACGGCCTGGCGTCGGCGAAGTGCTGGTGCGTCATTTGGTCGAGCACTTCCAGAGCCGGGGCCTGGCGTACCTGGACCTGTCGGTGCTGCATGACAACGAACAAGCAAAAAGCCTGTACGCCAAGCTGGGCTTCCGCAATCTGCCGACCTTCGCCATCAAGCGTAAAAACGGCATCAACGAAAAGCTGTTTCTCGGCCCCGGCCCACAGGCAGACTTCAACCCCTACGCGCGGATCATCGTTGAAGAAGCTCATCGTCGTGGCATCGAGGTGCAGGTGGATGACGCCGAGGCCGGACTGTTCACGCTGATCCATGGCAGTCGCCGCGTGCGCTGCCGCGAGTCGTTGAGCGACCTGACCACCGCCGTCAGCATGACGCTGTGCCAGGACAAGCGCATGACCCAGAAGACGCTGAAGGCGGCGGGGCTGGAAGTACCGGTGCAGCAATTGGCTGGTAACGGTGACGACAACCTGGCGTTTCTGGAAGAACATCAGCGCGTCGTGGTCAAGCCGGTCGACGGTGAGCAGGGTCAGGGCGTGGCGGTGGACCTGCGCACCATCGAAGACGTCCAGGCGGCGGTCGAGCGTGCTCGCCAGTTCGACAGCCGCGTGCTGCTTGAGAGCTTCCATGAAGGCCTGGACCTGCGCATCGTCGTGATCGGTTTTGAGGTGGTGGCTGCGGCCATCCGCCGTCCTGCCGAGATCATTGGCGATGGCCGTCACACCGTAGGTCAGTTGATCGAAGCGCAAAGCCGTCGTCGGTCCGCAGCCACGGGCGGCGAGAGCAAGATTCCGGTAGACGACGAAACCCATCGCACCGTTGAAGAAGCGGGTTTCAGCTTTGACAGTGTGTTACCGGCCGATCAGCGGCTGGCCGTGCGCCGTACCGCGAACCTGCACACCGGCGGCTGCCTGGAAGACGTCACCGCGATTCTTCACCCGGTACTGAAGGACGCCGCCGTACGAGCCGCACGCGCTCTCGACATTCCGGTGGTCGGCCTGGACCTTATGGTCCCTGCAGCTGATCAGCCGGAGTATGTGTTTATCGAAGCGAACGAGCGCTGCGGCCTAGCCAATCATGAGCCACAACCGACGGCCGAACGCTTCGTCGATCTGTTGTTTCCCCATAGCCAGCCTGCTCATGGCTAAGGCGAAATCCCTGTAGCAGTGCGCGTGCCCGCAATCGGTCTGGCATGACGACGAATGCGTCGCCGCCAGACCGGTACCGCGAACTCCGCTATCAGGTTAATTTGCGCCACACAAAGAGGTCCCTATGACGACTGCAACCCTCCTTGAACCGGATCTGAATTACCTGCAGAAAGTCCTGCTGGAAATGCTCGCCATCCCGAGCCCTACCGGCTTTACCGACACCATCGTGCGCTACGTCGCCGAGCGCCTTGAAGAACTGGGCATTCCGTTCGAACTGACCCGTCGCGGCACCATCCGCGCCACGTTGAAAGGCAAACAGAATAGCCCTGACCGCGCCGTTTCCGCGCACCTGGACACCATCGGCGCCAGCGTTCGAGAGGTCAAAGACAACGGCCGATTGGGCCTGGCACCGGTCGGTTGCTGGTCGAGCCGTTTTGCCGAAGGCAGCCGCGTCAGCGTATTCACCGACACTGGCGTGATTCGCGGCAGCGTGCTGCCGTTGATGGCTTCCGGGCACGCCTTCAACACGGCCGTCGACACCATGCCCATCAGTTGGGACCACGTCGAAGTGCGCCTGGACGCTTACAGCGCCACGCGCGCGGACTGCGAATCGGTGGGCATTAACATTGGCGATTTCGTGGCGTTTGACCCGTTGCCCGAATTCACCGACAGCGGCCACATCAGCGCTCGCCATCTGGACGACAAGGCCGGCGTCGCCGCTCTGCTCGCAGCCCTCAAAGCCATCGTCGACAGCGGCGTCGAGCCCCTGATCGATTGCCACCCGCTGTTCACCATTACCGAAGAAACCGGCAGCGGTGCTGCGGGAAGTCTGCCGTGGGACGTCAGCGAGTTCGTGGGGATCGACATCGCGCCTGTCGCGCCCGGCCAGCACTCGAGCGAACACGCGGTCAGCGTGGCGATGCAGGATTCCGGCGGCCCGTATGACTATCATCTGTCGCGACATCTGTTGCGCCTGGGCGAGCAAAATGATCTGTCCGTGCGCCGCGACCTGTTCCGCTATTACTACAGCGACGCGCACTCGGCGATCACTGCCGGTTACGACACGCGCACGGCCCTTCTGGCTTTCGGTTGCGACGCGACCCATGGCTATGAGCGTACACACATCGACAGCTTGAACACGCTGAGCCGTCTGCTCACCGCCTACATCATGAGCCCGCCTGTGTTCGCCAGCGATGCGCATCCGTCCAATGCGTCTCTGGAGAATTTCAGCCATCAGCTGGAGCACGACGCGCAAATGGAAAGCGACACCCGTGTACCGTCGGTGGATACATTGGTGGGGCAGCGCTAGCCTGCCCGCACGGGGCGCGATAGCATCGCCGCCCCGTGTATATTTTGTGATGGCCGAGAAACCTATGCTGATCCCTTACGACCAACTCGAAGCCGACACCCTGACGCGCCTGATCGAGGACTTCGTGACCCGCGACGGTACTGACAACGGGGATGACACTCCCCTTGAAACCCGCGTGTTACGGGTACGTCATGCGCTAAGCAAAGGTCAGGCGGTGATTTTCTTCGACATGGACAGCCAGCAATGTCAGCTGATGCTCAAGCGCGAAGTGCCGAAGGAATATTTCGAGGAATAAAGGGACTTACCTTCCCGGCGAGCGGTTGGCGAGTTGTTGCAGCCGTGAGGCGATTCTTCGGAACACCTCTGTGCGGTGAATCCTAATATGCTGCGGCGCATCGATTCCCAGCCGGACCTGATTGCCGGTGATGCCCAGCACTTTCACGGTAATGTCATCGCCAATGTTGAAGGTCTCTCCGATTTCCCGCGTCAATACCAGCATACGTCCTACTCCTTGGCTGTAACCGAGGGAGCAGATTGACGCTCAGACCCCTGCGCTTCAATGCGCCAGAGCAAAATCAGTAACGTCCCTCAATCCTTCAAGACCACGACTGACAGACGCGTCCTACGCGCCCAACCGTTTCCGGGCTGCATCTCAGAGAAAGGTCCGGCAGACGCCAGTTTTTTCGCTGCGGCCGGGAAGGTCAGGCGGCTGACCAGCGCGGGCCGAACAGAATGATGGTTGCGCCCATCACGCATAAGCCAACGCCGATCCAGTCCGACATGAGGGGTCGCACACGCTCGATAACGCCTAGCCAGGTAATGGAGGCAATGATGTAGATGCCGCCGTATGCCGCGTAGGCGCGCCCGGCGTACGTGGCTTCAATTCGAGTCAACAGCAGGGCGAACAGCGTCAGGCTGATCAGCGCCGGAAGAGCCCACAGTGCGCTCTTGCCTTGACGCAACCACATCCAGAAGGCGTAACAACCGGCTATTTCGAACAGCGCGGCAAGAAAAAACCAGAGGTAATTGAGCACGATCATCCTCGTCCAGGGCAGCCGGAAAGTGCCGGCAACCCTATCAGAAAAGAGCCTGGGGAATGTCTGACTCCGCTTCAGGCCTTCGCCTTGGCACGCATCTTTTCCGCCATGTTTGCCATCTCGTCGTACAGCAACTGCGGATTTTTCTGTTTGAGCTGCCAGGCCATTCGACCTTGCTCATGGGGCAGGATCATGAATTCACCGCTGGCGACCTGCTGGTAGATGTAGTCGGCGATGTCTTTCGCGCTGATGGGCGAACTCTCCAGCAGCTTGCCGACCTGGGCTTTCATCGCCGGCGTGGGGCCTCGGAAGGAATCCAGCAGGTTGGTCTGGAAGAAGGATGGACACACCACATGCACACCGATCTCCTGCTGGCGCAGCTCGATCAGCAGGCTCTCAGACAGCGCCACCACGCCGGCTTTGGCCACGTTGTAATTGCTCATCGCCGGCCCCTGCATCAACGCCGCCATGGAGGCGATGTTGATGATCTTGCCTTTGCTCTGTTCCAGCAGCGGCAAAAACGCCTTGCAGCCTTTGACGACACCCATCAGGTTGATCGCGATCTGCCAGTCCCAATCTTCCAGGGACAGTTCGCCAAAGAATCCACCTGAGGCAACGCCGGCGTTGTTGACGATCACATCGATGCCACCGAATTTCTGTTCGCAGGCCTGGGCGAAAGCGGTGAGCTGGCTGTAGTCCCGAACATCACAGCGCTGAACGAAACCGTCCCCACCCGCTTCGCGCACCAGGCCCAGTGTTTCCTGAAGGCCGCTGTCGCTGATGTCCGACAGCGCCAGCTGCCAACCTTCGCGCGCCCAGCGCAGCGCGATCTCACGTCCCAGCCCGGACCCTGCGCCGGTAATCATGATGCGATTGTGCATAGCAGACGCCTTGTCGATTACGAAGAAGTGGCTAGAGTGTAAACAGGAGGATTGTCCGACAAACCCTTCATCAGATCGCTGAATATGAGAGGCAAACCGAATGCTTTGAGTGCTAATCACTCTTTTGGGTGTATTTAGCTGATTAGTATTTGCAGGACGAACTCTAACATCGAATCCAGCGACCCGTTACTTACTGCTTGGTTCCACACTAAGCGAGGTACTTTTCGCACATTTGTTAGTCAAGGCTTGAAGAGATTACGACGTCTTCTTCACACTCAAGCGTTTGATTCCCATGGTATTTTCTGGAGGTGTTAATTTTTATTTCTGCAGTCCAGAACCTTTTGATTAGTGTGACAGTCGGATTCATCAAGCAGCACAATGATTCGCCGTAGTGGCAACCTGTTGAACTGCATAGCCATCTTCCAAGAACACTAGAAGGAACTCGTCATGGGCATCGGCACAATTCTGATCATCATCCTCATCCTGCTGTTGATCGGTGGACTCCCGGTATTTCCGCACTCCCGGAGCTGGGGCTACGGTCCGTCGGGCATTATCGGTACGATTCTGGTGATCCTGCTGATATTGGTGTTGCTGGGCAGGATTTAACTGCTAAAGCTGCCATAAAAAAGAACCGCGCTTAGGCGCGGTTTTTTTATGGGCTTATGGAAGCGGTTCTGCTGGAGCAGAACTGTTTCGCCTTCGGCGAGTTACTTTTAAAAAGCACTAAAAGTAACCAAAAGTGCCTGCTCTCGGTTGGGCCCTTCCTTCGTCAGGGTTCCTTCACTCCGGTCCCGCTCCGTGGGCCCGCGCCGAACGTACATCCATGTCCTGACGGCGCTCTCGCGGCATCCATGCCGCTCGACCCACTGCGCGAGACCTGCGTTCAGCCTGCACCAAGGTCGCGATTAGCGGTGACCGGGCTTTTTGCGTTTGAAGATCAAAAGCAGATCAAGAGCTTCCCGGCTAAAGCCGGTCTACGGGTATAGGCGGTATCCGGTGTACCCGGTGTACCCGGCGTATGCGGTGTTTATGAGTAGGACCGGCTTTAGCCGGGAAGGGGCCGGTTTGAACACCGTAATTTCTAAACGTGCGTTCACCCATCAGCGGCTGCGGCTGCGACTGGGCGTTGAGGAGATCAGCGGGAGGGAAGATTTACAACAATCGAACAGGACGCTCTGGGGAAGCTAGGGCGTAACGCCCTAGCAGATAGCGGGCATCACTTTTTCTTTTTTGCAGGCTTGTCAGCCTTTTCTGCCTTGTCTGATTTCTTGGCTTTCTCTGGCTTGCTATCAGCTTTCTTTGAAGCTTTCTTTGGCTCAGCTGCTTTCTTGGTGTCTTTCTTGGTGTCTTTCTTTTCGGAAGACTTCGAAAGCGCCGATGCCGCCGCTGATTTCTTTTCTGGTGAGGACTTTTTGTCTTTCAAGTCCTTGCTGGCTTTCGAAGCTTCGCCTTTGGTTTTCTTGTCGTCTTTAGCCACGTTAACCACCTCTCAAAGAGTGCCGGTATTAGCACAAGGCCTGTGGGAATCTCCACACGCTGATCATTAGGCGAAGCGGCTTGAAAGCGGTTCAATCTTTTTAAGCACCGAACGCAAAAATGACATCTGCCTCAGATTTACCCGCGCCTGAACTGGCCCCTTCCCGGCTAAAGCCGGTCCTACAACAGCAGCGCGTGCAGTTAGTGAGGCCAGCGGCGCTCCCCCCCTGTAGGACCGGCTTCAGCCGGGAAGCTCTTGATCTGCGCAGCGCTTTTGATCTTCATGCACAAAAAGCCCAGTCACCGCCAAACGCGACTTGGGTGCAGGCTGAACGCAGGTCTCGCGCAGTGGGCCGAGCGGCATGGATGCCGCGAGAGCGCCGTCAGGGCATGGATGCCCGTTCGGCGCGGGCCCACCGAGCGAGACCGGAGTGAAGGAACCCGACGAAGTCGGGCCCAACCGAGAGCAGGCACTTTTGGTTACTTTTAGTGCTTTTTAAAAGTAACTCGCCGAAGGCGAAACAGTCTGCCCCCAGGCAGACGCTCTTGATCTTAAGCGCCTTTAAAACAAAAACGCCCCGAATAATCGGGGCGTTTCCATAACAGCACTACATCAGCTCAATGCGACACCGCACCGCTGGCACCCAGGCCCGTCTGCGAACGCACAAACTGCGGGAAGAACAACGCACGCTCACCTTCCGCCGCCTTCGACTTATCCGTAATAGAGAAAAACCAGATCCCGACAAACGCAATCGCAATCGAAAACAACGCCGGATACTCGTACGGGAAAATCGCCTTCTCGTGATGCAGAATCTGCACCCAAATCGTTGGGCCCAGAATCATCAACACCACCGCACTGATCAAGCCCATCCAGCCGCCAATCATCGCGCCGCGCGTGGTCAGGTTCTTCCAGTACATCGAAAGCAACAACACCGGGAAGTTACAGCTCGCTGCAATCGAGAACGCCAGACCCACCATGAACGCAATGTTCTGACTTTCGAACGCGATACCCAACAGGATGGCCACGACCGCCAACGCCACCGTGGTGTACTTCGACACACGGATCTCGTCTTTCTCGTTGGCCTTGCCCGCCTTGATCACACTGGCATACAAGTCGTGGGACACCGCCGAAGCACCGGCCAATGTCAGACCCGCCACCACCGCCAGGATGGTCGCGAACGCCACCGCCGAGATGAAGCCCAGGAACAGACTGCCACCGACCGCATCGGCCAGGTGAACCGCCGCCATGTTATTGCCACCGAGCAGCGCGCCTGCCGCGTCCTTGAACGCCGGATTGGTGCTGACCAAGAGGATCGCGCCAAAACCGATGATGAAGGTCAGGATGTAGAAGTAGCCGATGAAACCGGTCGCGTAGAGCACAGACTTACGGGCTTCCTTCGCATCACTCACAGTGAAAAAGCGCATCAGAATGTGTGGCAGGCCCGCGGTGCCGAACATCAGCGCCAGACCCAGCGAAAACGCCGAGATCGGATCTTTCACCAGACCGCCCGGGCTCATGATCGCCTCACCTTTCGGGTGAACCTTCACAGCCTCGGAGAACAGCACGTTGAAGTCGAAGTTGACGTGCTTCATCACCATCAACGCCATGAACGACGCACCGGAGAGCAGCATCACCGCCTTGATGATCTGTACCCATGTGGTCGCCAGCATGCCACCGAACAGCACGTACAGGCACATCAGAATACCGACGAGCACCACCGCTACCGCATAGTCCAGGCCGAACAGCAGCTGGATCAGCTTGCCGGCGCCGACCATCTGCGCGATCAGGTAGAACGCCACCACCACCAGCGAACCGCAGGCGGACAAGGTACGGATTTCCTTCTGCTTGAGGCGATAGGACGCCACGTCAGCGAAGGTGTACTTGCCCAGGTTACGCAGGCGCTCGGCGATCAGGAACAGGATGATCGGCCAGCCCACGAGGAAGCCGATGGAGTAGATCAGACCGTCGTAGCCGGAGGTGTAGACCAGCGCGGAAATCCCCAGGAAAGACGCCGCCGACATGTAATCACCGGCAATGGCCAGACCGTTCTGGAAACCGGTGATCTTGCCGCCTGCCGAGTAATAGTCCGACGCTGTCTTGTTCTTTTTCGACGCCCAGTACGTGATGTAAAGCGTGAACCCGACGAAGACCACAAACATGACGATCGCCGACACGTTCAACGGTTGCTTCTGTACCGCACCGGTCAGCGCGTCGGCTGCCCAGAGTGTCGGTGCGAAAGCGGCAAGGCCGAAGGCCGCAAGCAAGCGCCGGATCATTGCTGCGCCTCCTTCAGGATGGCGTTGTTCAGGTCATCGAATTCACCGTTTGCGCGGCGAACGTAGATGGCGGTCAGAACGAACGCGGACACAATCAGCCCGACGCCGATCGGCATTCCCCAGGTGATGGTTGATGTGGCGCTGATTTTGGCGCCGAGAATCTGAGGCCCATACGCAATCAGAAGGATGAATGCGGCATAGAGCCCAAGCATGATTGCCGAGAGAATCCAGGCGAATCGTTCCCTTTTCGAGACCAGCTCCTTGAAGCGCGGGCTGTTCTGAATTGAGAGGTAAATGCTGTCGTTCATTGTTTTTGTCCTCGCAGCACAGATGGATGTCACGGTTTGCACTTTAGTCCGCTCTGCGATGCACTCCAGACGACCTTAGTATTAGAACGACATTAGTTGATGTTCGAAGAATTGCCTCTTTCGCCCGAGGCAGATCGAAACTTAAGGTTGCGGCAACAAAAAACCGCCTGACGATGGCTCGCCAGGCGGTTCGGTAAGACGTTAAATCTTTGTGACGGATTACTTACCGGTCCACTCTTTCACGCGATCCGGGTGCTTCGCGACCCAGTCCTTGGCCGCCGCTTCAGGCTTGGCGCCGTCCTGGATGGCGAGCATGACTTCGCCGATTTCATCCTTGTTGGCCCACTGGAATTTCTTCAGGAAATCCGCAACGTCAGGGGCCTTTTTCGCCAGATCCAGGCTACCGATGTTGTCGACGGTTTCAGCCGCACCATAAACGCCCTTCGGGTCTTCCAGGAATTTGAGCTTCCATTTCGCGAACATCCAGTGCGGTACCCAGCCGGTCACGGCAATGGATTCTTTCTTGTTCTCAGCGCGGGTCAGCTCGGCGATCATGCCGGCGCCGGAACTGGCCTGCAGCTTGTAACCGTCGAGGCCGTAATCCTTGATCGCCTGATCGGTCTTGATCATGACGCCTGAACCGGCATCGATGCCGACGATTTTCTTCTTGAAGGATTCGTCGGTCTTGAGGTCCGCCACCGAGCTGGCTTTCACGTACTCGGGCACGATCAGGCCGATTTTCGCGTCTTTGAAGTTGGGGCCGTAGTCGGTGACCTTGTCCTTGTTCTTGGTCCAGTACTCGCCGTGGGTGACGGGCAGCCAGGCAGACAGGATCATGTCCAGCTTTCCGGTCGCGACGCCCTGCCACATGATCCCGGCGGCAACGGCCTGCAACTTCACCGGATAACCCAGTTTCTGCTTGATCACCTCAGCGGCGACGTTGGTGGTGGCAACACTGTCGGACCAGCCATCGACGTAACCGATGCTCAGCTCGGGTTTGGCGTCGGCATGGGCCAGCGTGGAACTGATGGCCAGTGCCAGCGCGGCACCGACACCCAGGATTTTTCGCATCGTCATTTTCACTTCCCCGGTAGTCCAGAGCCCGACAGCGGTCGGGCGTCGTTAACGTTCTTATAACGTCGCACTTGCGCCCTGGTTCGGGGCAAGCCACGCGTTTCACGCTTCCACCACGTGCCTGCGCAGACGCAATCGCTGCGTGGACGATTGATCATCAACTCCCATACACCTCGTGCCTTTCCTGCCAGCGACACCCAGCCACCCGGTAAACGACATCACCGGGCCATCAACGACAGCCAGGTCGTAAAGAAGCTATGAAACCGTCCGAAAATTGCATGGTTTGCAAAAGCGCCGAGAGGATGAGGTGTGTAAGTGCATCATCTTGCTACTATGCCTACCTTCGCCCCACTTCGGCCCCATCATGTCCGCAACCTCCCGCTCGCCTGTCGTCCTTTATCTGTTCTCCTGTGTGATTGCCCTGCTTGGCCTGTGCGGCTACTGGTACTGGCTGGGCAAGCCGGTGATTCTGCCGGACGCCGCCACGCCGACCCACAAACTCCAATGCGCGTCCTACACGCCGTTCGACAAAGACCAGTCCCCATTCGACCAGCCCTTCACCCTGCGCCCCGCGCGGATGGACGCTGACCTGGCGCTGCTGGCGACGCGCTTCGACTGCGTGCGCACCTATTCAATGACCGGCATGGAGGCGATTCCCGACATCGCTCGCAAGTACGGCCTCAAGCTGATGCTCGGTGCCTGGGTCAACGGCAACCCGGTCGACACCGCCAAGGAAATCAAGGCACTGGTGACGGCCGCGAATACCCACCCGGATGTGGTGACGGCGGTGATCGTCGGTAACGAGAGCCTGTTGCGCAAGGAAGTCACCGGCGCTCAATTGGCCACGCTGATTCGTCAGGTGAAGGCGCAGGTCAAGCAACCGGTCACCTATGCAGATGTTTGGGAATACTGGCTGCAATACCCGGAAGTCGCCCCGGCTGTGGATTTCCTGACGATCCATCTGCTGCCGTACTGGGAAGACGATCCCACCGGCATCGACAAGGCCCTGGCCCACGTCGCGCAGATCCGTGAAACGTTCGGCAAGCAATTCGCGCCCAAGGACATTCTCATCGGCGAGACCGGCTGGCCCAGCGAAGGCCGTCAGCGTGAAACCGCGCTGCCCAGCCGAGTCAACGAAGCCAAGTTCATTCGCAGTTTTGTCGCGATGGCCGAGCAACACGGTTGGCATTACAACCTGATCGAGGCGTTCGACCAGCCGTGGAAGCGCCAGTCCGAAGGCGCGGTAGGCGGTTATTGGGGCCTGTTCGATGCGGATCGCCAGGACAAAGGCGTGCTGGCCGGACCGGTGTCGAACCTGCCGCTGTGGCCATCCTGGCTGACGGTCAGTGGCGCGATCGCCCTGATGGCGCTGGCGTGGGCGGGTCGTGTCAGTCAAGCACGCAGCGCGCTGATGCTGCCATTGCTGGCAGCGTTCGCCGGTTGCTGCATCGGCACCTGGGGTGAACTGGCCCGAGTGACCAGCCGCTTCGCCGGTGAATACCTGTGGGCAGTGGCTCTGGTGGTGCTGAATCTGCTGGTCCTCGCCCACGCCGCGCTGGCGTTATCAGCCCGCGCAGGCTGGCGCGAGCGCGTGTTCGTGTGGCTGGAGGCTCGGGCCGGGTGGTGGTTGTACGCCAGCGGGTTCGCCGCGGCGGTGATGATGCTGGCGATGGTCTTTGACCCGCGCTATCGCAGCTTCGCGACGGCAACGTTGTGGCTGCCAGCGCTGGTCTACCTGATCCGCCCGGTGGCGGCACCGCGCCGGGAGATCGGTCTGCTGATGTTCATCGTCGGCGCCGGCATCGTGCCGCAGCTGTTTCGCGAAGGCTTGAGCAATCCCCAGGCCTGGGCGTGGGCGGCCGTGAGCCTGCTGATGGCGCTGGCCATGTGGCGCAGCGTGCGCATTGGCGCACCTGTAAACGCGCGGAGCACTGCGCAGCAGAGCACTGTTGACGCTGTGTAGCCAATGCTGTGTAACCGAGTGTGCGTTGGCACGGATACATTGTGTTACCGCCGAGGGACTGAAAGGTTCGAAGGCGGGTAACACGGAAACAAAAATCCGTTACTCAGGAGGGGTGCCAGCTGATCGGAATCTCCAAGTCCTTGATTTAAAAGGTATTGCAAAAGTTGGCACGCACCCTGCTATATCTCCTGCACAACAAGAACAAAATGTGAAAACCCAATAAAAATAAGATGAATCGGCTCTGACATAACAAGAACAACGGCACAGAGACGCAGCCAACAGATTTTTTTGGAGTAGAAACGCTTTACCGAGGCCCCGGCCTCGCAGCCCGACCGAGAATAATAAAACTACCCTCAGGTAGCGGCCAGAACGGGTTGGATCACCTCTCGCAGAAGAGGAATCAAAGCAGGTCAGCGCTCAAAAAAATACGTTTGCTCTTGTATCCCGTATGGGGATCACCGAAGACGCTGTAGAGGGACCGGTTGCCAATAACAACAACAGACCGCCCTACAACAATAAGAAAGAGCACGTGCAACGATTTAAAGGGGAGCCTCGGCTCCCCTTTATGCTGTCTGCCGTTTGGCTTTTGAAGCCACGCCCGCTGTGACGTTAAGCACGTTGATCGCGCACCAGCCGCAATCCGCCAATCACCACCGCGAACACCGCTAAGCTGGCCGTGTACAGCACCAGCGCCAATATCCCCAGCAGCAAGCCAAGGACTGCAAGCGCTCGACCAACCTGACGCGGAATAAAGAACGCGATCAGCGATGTGATCAGCGCGCCCCACCCGAACACACCGAAGTGAATCCACAGGCCCAGGTTGGAGCGCAACTGGCACTGCCATTTCGACGCCTCGTCCGCGCAGATTCCTACCCACTGCACGTCTTCCATCAGGCCGTAACGCAAGCCGTAACTGACGGCGAGCCACAGCGCCAGAACGAAAAACAGCACCACCAACGGCAGACGACGGGACACGACACACTCCAGAAAATAACCAACGGCCCGCAGCATAGCCGCAGCGGCACGGGCAAAACCATACGGGCAAGAAAAAGCACGAGCGGACAGGTCAGAAGTGCCATAACCTGTATCGTCGAAGAGGGTCATGCGAGAGTCGCTTGCCGTCACGGCACTTTGGCACTACACCCGTGTCATAGCCTGCGTATTTCAACAGCACATCATTCCCAAGGGATTCAGTCATGCTTCGTTTTCTGCGCCTCGCCGCCTTATCAGGCGGCCTGTTTTTGAGTGCGTCCGTGATGGCGGTCGATATCGATCCGTCCAGCTATGGCTTCCCCTTGACCAATCCGTTCGAAGCGACCATCGCCACGACCCCACCGGATTTGCGTGCCAAGGTGCCTGAAGACGCCGACATCGATCAGGACGATTACAGCCTCACCATGCGCCCGGAGCGTGAGTTCACACTGCCGGACAACTTCTGGGCCGTGAAGAAACTGCGTTACCGCCTCGCCAAACAAGACCACCCTGCGCCGCTGATCTTCCTGATCGCCGGCACCGGCGCGCCGTATAACAGCACCCTGAATGAATACCTGAAGAAGCTTTATTACGGCGCGGGTTACAACGTCGTACAGCTTTCGTCGCCGACCAGTTATGACTTCATGAGCGCCGCCTCGCGCTTCGCCACCCCTGGCGTGACCAAGGAAGACGCCGAAGACTTGTACCGCGTCATGCAGGCCGTTCGCGCCCAACAGTCGAAACTGCAGGTCACCGAGTATTACCTGACCGGTTACAGCCTCGGCGCGCTGGATGCGGCCTTCGTCAGCAAACTCGACGAAACCCGCCGCAGCTTCAATTTCAAGAAAGTGCTGCTGATCAACCCGCCGGTGAACCTCTACACCTCGATCACCAACCTCGACAAGATGGTGCAGACCGACGTTAAAGGCATCACCAACAGCACCACCTTCTATGAACTGGTGCTGCAGAAGCTGACCCGTTACTTCCGTGAAAAAGGCTATATCGACCTGAACGATGCGCTGCTGTATGACTTCCAGCAGTCCAAGCAGCACCTGTCCAATGAACAGATGGCCATGCTGATCGGCACCTCGTTCCGTTTCTCCGCTGCCGACATCGCGTTCACCTCCGACCTGATCAACCGTCGCGGTCTGATTACTCCGCCGAAGACCCCGATCAGTGAAGGCACCAGCCTGACGCCGTTCCTCAAGCGCGCGCTGCAATGCGATTTCGATTGCTACGTGACCGAGCAGGTCATCCCGATGTGGCGTGCCCGTACCGACGGCGGCAGCCTGCTGCAACTGGTTGATCAGGTCAGCCTGTACGCGCTGAAGGATTACCTGGCGAGCAGCAAGAAGATCGCGGTGATGCACAACGCCGACGACGTGATCCTCGGCCCGGGCGACCTCGGTTTCCTGCGCAAGACTTTTGGCGATCGCCTGACCGTTTACCCTTACGGCGGTCACTGCGGCAACATGAACTATCGCGTCAACAGCGACGCCATGCTGGAGTTTTTCCGTGGCTAAACGTCTATTGCTTATCGCCGCCCTCCTCTGCGCTGGCGCCGTCCACGCGGCCGACGCGCCGATCGTTTCCCAGGCAGCCCCGGTCCAACGCATCGATAACCCGGACGGGTTCACCGAGCCGTTGAAGTCGCTGAAATTCAATCCGGGTCTGGATGCTCAGGAGTTCGAGCGCTCGTCGCTGAACGCGCTGAATGTCTACGACCCGCTGGAATCCTGGAACCGCCGCGTTTACCACTTCAACTATCGCTTCGATGAGTGGGTGTTCCTGCCGGTGGTCAACGGCTACAAATACATAACACCGAGCTTCGTGCGTACCGGCGTCAGCAACTTCTTCGGCAACCTGGGCGATGTGCCGAACCTGCTGAACAGCCTGCTGCAGTTCAAGGGCAAGCGTTCGATGGAAACCACCGGCCGCCTGATCGTCAACACCACCCTGGGCATTGCCGGGCTGTGGGACCCGGCGACCTTGATGGGCCTGAAGAAACAAAGCGAAGACTTCGGTCAGACCCTGGGTTTCTATGGCGTACCGGCCGGCCCGTACCTGGTGCTGCCGATCCTCGGTCCATCGAACCTGCGTGATACCGGCGGCCTGGTCTTCGACTTCACCGCTGAATCGCAGATCAACTTCCTCAACGTCGCCCAGGTCAGCGAAGACCACCCTGAGCTGTACCTGCTGCGCGCCATCGACCGTCGCTACACGACCAGCTTCCGCTACGGTCAGATGGACTCGCCGTTCGAGTACGAGAAAGTGCGTTACGTGTACACCGAAGCCCGCAAGCTGCAGGTGTCCGAGTAACGTGATCTGAAAACTGCCGGCACTGCTGGCAGCAAAACCTGTAGGACCGGCTTCAGCCGGGAAGAGGCCCGTCGGCACGCCATCACATTCGTGGTGTTAATGCCGGCGTCTTCCCGGCTAAAGCCAGTCCTACAAGTGCGCGGTCCGGCCGCTGGAGATCTAGCGGCCGCCCACACCTCTTCGCGAGCAAGGTGGAGCGCCACCCCGGTCACTCCCACATGGACAGTGTTTGCTGCTCGACCTTACGGCGTCCGGATGAAGAGGCTCCCCGACAGTATCCGGAACAAGCCCCAGACCCATCGCCAAACCCGATCATTCCCCCGCAAAAACGTCACCCATCCATCGCCTCAACAGGCCTACCATAGGCGCCATTCCCCTTTTGCCGGAGTGAGCCCCATGCCCCCATTTCGTAAAGTGCTGTCGATCCAGGCCGGCCAACCGACGTCCGACGGTGCCGGCGTCAAGCTGACCCGTGTGTTCGGCGGGCCCGGCATCGAAGCCTTCGACCCGTTCCTGATGCTCGACGAGTTCGGCTCCGAGAACCCCGACGAGTACATCGCCGGCTTTCCGCCCCATCCCCATCGCGGCTTTGAAACCGTGACCTACATGCTCGAAGGTCGCATGCGCCATGAAGACCACATGGGCAACGTCGGCTTGCTGCAAGGCGGCGGCGTGCAGTGGATGACCGCTGCGCGCGGCGTGATTCACAGCGAAATGCCCGAGCAGGAGAAAGGCGCCATGCGCGGCTTCCAGCTGTGGCTCAACCTGCCGGCGAAATCGAAGATGGGCGACGCCGGTTACGACGACATTCAGCCCGAGCGCATTCCGCGCATCACCACGCAGAACGGCGTCGAGGTCGTGGTCATCGCCGGCCAGTTCGACGACGGCCACACGTCCCAGGCAGGCGCCGTGCAGCGTCCGGACACCGAGCCGCAATATTTCGATTTCCACATGCCTGCCGGCAGCCTCATCAGCCCGCGGGTCCCCGACGGCCATCGCGTGCTGCTGTACGTGTACGAAGGTGAAGTCGAGATCGCAGGGCAGCCACAGAAGTTGGGTACGAGCTGTCTCGCGCGATTGTCGGAAGATGGTGAGATTCAGCTGAACACCCAGGCGGGCGCCCGCGTGTTGCTGATCGCTGGCAAGCCGCTGGGCGAGCCGATCGTGCAATACGGCCCGTTCGTGATGAACAGCCGGGAAGAAATCGAACAGGCCCTGCGGGATTTTCGGGATGACAAGCTGACCGCGTGATTGCCCTCGACCCGGCCTTCAGCAGAGCAACTACTCCAGCTGCAGGAACCGCATCAACTCATCCTTCTGGGCCATCGCGTCTCGACGGCCCAGTTCGATGAGCTCGCTGCAGTAACCCGATTCAAACAACAGATAACTCAATACCCCTGCCCCACTGGTTTTGGTCGCACCCGGGCCGCGCAGAAACGTGCGCAGCGCCGGGGGCAATTCGCGGCGATGACGGGCGGCGATTTCATCGATGGGCTGGCTGGGCGAAATCACCAGTACTTCAACCGGCGCCAGGGATTGAATGGGCGTCGAGTCTGACGACTGCGGCTTGGGCACGTCGGGCCCAGGCAGCATGCGGCTGACGATGTTCAGCCGCTCCAGCAATTCGATGTCGCTTTCGAGGCTGTCAATGAATGTGCTGTTGAGCATGTGCCCACCGATCTGCGCGAGACTCGGTTGCACGCCACGGACCGCGCGCGGCACGGACGGGTTTGCGCCAGGGCCACGGGGGTTGCCGCTGACGCCCACCACCAGCACGCGGTTGGCGCCCAGGTGCAGCGCCGGACTGATCGGCGCCGATTGCCGCACCGCACCGTCACCAAAATATTCCTGTCCCAGCTTCACCGGCGCGAACAGCAACGGAATCGCGGAACTGGCCAGCAGATGGTCAATGGTCAAGCGCGTCGGCAGGCCGATCCGGCGATGCCGCAGCCAGGAATCGATCGTGCCCTTGCCCTGATAAAACGTGACCGCCTGCCCCGACTCGTAACCGAATGCGGTGATCGCCACCGCGCGCAGATGCCTGGCTTCAATGGCTTCGTCGATGCCGTCGAGGTTGAGCCGCGCGGTCAGCAGGTCCTTGAGCGGCGAACTGTTGAGCAGTGCCACCGGCACCTGCTGGCGGCCGATGCCCAACAGGCTGCGACCGAAGAATCGCGCGGCCTGCCGGACGACCCCGGGCCAGTCGCTGCGCAACACTTGATGGCTGCGAAAGCCCTGCCAGAAGTCAGTGAGTTCGTGGATTGCCGTACGAAACTGCGCGGCGCCGCTGGCCAGCTTCACCGCATTGATCGCGCCGGCGGAGGTGCCGACGATGACTGGAAAAGGATTCTTGGCGCCGACAGGCAGCAGGTCAGCGATGCCGGCCAGTACGCCCACCTGATAGGCCGCGCGGGCACCGCCACCGGACAGAATCAGCCCGGTAACCGGCTCGACGCCGGGGGCTAGGGCTGAGCCGTGGCGCACCGCTTGTTGTTCTGTGGCGCTTGTCGTCATGGGGATTGAGCTCTTGGTTTCAGCCACGCTTCTTGTACAGCTTCGGCTCACCCGGCGGTCGACTCTTGAAACGCCGGTGCGCCCACAGGTATTGCTCGGGGCATTCGGTGACCGCGCGCTCGACCCATTGATTGATGCGAATGCAGTCCGCCTCGTCGCTCTCCCCCGGAAAATCGCTCAGCGGCGGATGGATCACCAGCTTGTAACCACTGCCATCGGCCAGGCGCTCCTGAGTAAACGGCACCACCAGGGCGTGACCGAGCTTGGCGAATTTGCTGGTGGCCGTCACGGTGGCCGCCTGAATGCCGAACAGCGGGACGAATATGCTCTGCTTGGCGCCGTAGTCCTGATCCGGCGCGTACCAGATCGCCCGGCCCTTGCGCAGTTGCTTGATCATGCCGCGCACGTCTTCGCGCTCGACGGCGATGGAATCCATGTTGTGGCGCTCGCGGCCGCGTCGTTGAATGTAATCAAAGAGCGCGTTCTTGTGCTCGCGGTACATGCCGTCGATGGTGTGCTGCTGCCCGAGCAGGGCGGCGCCGATTTCCAGTGTCGTGAAGTGCAGCGCCATGAGGATCACGCCATGGCCGTCCAGCTGCGCCTGCTTTAAATGATGTAGGCCTTCGATGTGCGCCAACCGCGCGAGACGGGGCTTGCTCCACCACCAGCTCATGGCCATTTCAAAAAACGCGATGCCGGTGGAGGCGAAGTTTTCTTTCAGCAGGCGTTTGCGCTCGGCCTTTGAATACTGGGGGAAACACAGCTCGAGGTTGCGCGCGGCGATCACCCGTCGATCGGTCGCCTGGTAATACATGACCCAGCCCAAAGCACGACCGATCACCAGCAACACGCGAAACGGCAACTGCACGATCAGCCAGAGCAAGCCCAGCCCCAGCCACAGCAGCCAGAAGCGGGGATGAAGAAAGTGAGCTCGAAAACGCGGGCGATCCATTACAGCTTCCGTCAGGACAAAGGCGGGCATTCTACATCGGTTCGCGCGGATCGTGCCGCCGTCGGTTGCGCCTCCCTTGCGGCTGGCGGGCGTTATCGTTATAAGTCTCGGCACTTTTAGCGACAAGCCGCTGTATGCCGACATGAGCCAAATCGAATTGCAAGACAAGGAACCCGTGTTCCAGCTAAAGGGCAGCATGCTGGCCATCACTGTGCTGGAACTGGCCCGCAACAACCTCGAAGCGCTGGATCGTCAACTGGCGGCAAAAGTCGCCCAGGCGCCGAACTTCTTCAGCAATACACCGCTGGTGCTGGCGCTCGACAAGTTGCCGCCGGATGAAGGCGCGATCGATCTGCCGGCAATGATGCGCATCTGCCGCCAGCACGGGTTGCGCACTCTGGCCATTCGCGCCAACCGGATTGAAGACATCGCCGCCGCCATTTCCATCGACTTGCCGGTGCTACCGCCGTCGGGTGCGCGCGAGCGACCGCTTGATCCGACGGAAGGCGAAATCAAAAAGAAGCCGGAAATCATTGAAAAGCCGCCCGAGCCGCTGATCAAGCCCACCAAGATCATCACCGCCCCCGTGCGCGGTGGTCAGCAGATCTACGCCCAGGGCTCGGATCTGGTGGTAATTTCCTCGGTCAGCCCCGGCGCCGAACTGCTCGCCGACGGCAACATTCACGTATACGGCCCGATGCGCGGCCGCGCACTGGCGGGGATCAAAGGCGATACCAAGGCACGGATTTTCTGCCAGCAGATGGTCGCCGAACTGATCTCCATCGCCGGCCAGTACAAGGTGTCCGAAGACCTGCGCCGGGATCCGCTGTGGGGCGCCGGTGTACAGATCAGTCTGTCCGGCGACGTGTTGAACATCACCCGTCTTTAACGGATACTGCGCCATTTTTAAGCCACTCTGATTCGTCGCGAAAACGACGCGAAGGCACCGAGACGTTCGGGCTATTTTTTTGTTCTCCCGAACAGGAATTCCGTCACGGGTTCCGATCACCGCCCTCGCCCGCTTTGGTTGCGCCGTCATGAGAGGCTCTTCAGGGACTCAACGTCCTTTTCCTCTAGGGGTGATACACCTTGGCCAAGATTCTCGTGGTTACATCCGGCAAGGGTGGTGTGGGCAAGACCACCACCAGCGCCGCCATCGGTACCGGTCTCGCACTGCGCGGCCACAAGACAGTAATCGTCGACTTCGACGTCGGCCTGCGTAACCTCGACCTGATCATGGGTTGCGAGCGTCGCGTCGTTTATGACTTCGTCAACGTAGTGAACGGCGAAGCCAACCTGCAGCAAGCGCTGATCAAGGACAAGAAGATCGAAGGTCTTTACGTCCTCGCGGCCAGCCAGACCCGTGACAAAGACGCGCTGACCAAGGAAGGCGTTGAGAAAGTCCTGATGGAACTCAAGGAAACCTTCGAGTACGTCGTCTGCGACTCCCCTGCCGGTATCGAAACGGGCGCTCACCTGGCGATGTATTTCGCCGACGAAGCCATCGTTGTTACCAACCCGGAAGTGTCCTCGGTTCGTGACTCGGACCGCATGCTGGGCCTGCTGGCCAGCAAGTCCCGTCGCGCCGAGCGTGGTGAAGACCCGATCAAGGAGCACTTGCTTCTTACCCGTTACAACCCTGAGCGCGTGAGCAAGGGCGAGATGCTGGGCGTTGAAGACGTCAAGGAAATCCTCGCGGTGACCCTGCTGGGCGTGATTCCAGAGTCCCAGGCCGTACTCAAGGCGTCCAACCAGGGCGTGCCGGTCATCCTTGATGATCAGAGCGACGCTGGCCAGGCGTACAGCGATGCCGTTGACCGTCTGTTGGGCAAGGACCGTGAGCACCGCTTCCTGGACGTACAGAAAAAAGGATTTTTCGAACGCCTGTTCGGGGGTAACTGATGAGCATTTTTGACTTCTTTCGTGCCAACAAAAAGCCCAGCACCGCGTCGGTAGCGAAAGAGCGTCTACAGATCATCGTGGCGCATGAACGCGGCCAACGCAGCACCCCGGATTACCTGCCCGCCTTGCAGAAGGAGCTGGTCGAGGTGATCCGCAAGTACGTCAATATCGGTAACGATGACGTGCATGTCGCCCTTGAAAACGACGGCAGCTGCTCGATTCTGGAACTGAATATCACCCTGCCTGATCGTTGATCGACAAGGCAGTCGCCACGGCGGCCCGGTTGCCTGAAGCCCTTTGCGGGATCAGGCAAGCGCGCCGCCGTTGGCGTTCCTGAAGACCTGTTTTCTGCGCCGCGATGGCTGTTTCGATCGTGCGGCGCCTGTTTGAGTGATGAGGCTTTCAATGCCGCTGTCCAACGTTCATATCCTCCATCAGGACGACGCTGTCCTGGTGGTGAACAAGCCTACCCTGCTGCTTTCGGTCCCCGGTCGCGCTGACGATAACAAGGACTGCCTGATTACCCGCCTGCAGGAAAACGGCTACCCCGAGGCGAGAATCGTTCACCGGCTGGACTGGGAAACGTCCGGGATCATTTTGCTGGCCCGTGACGCGGACACCCACCGTGAGTTGTCTCGTCAGTTTCATGACCGCGAGACGGAGAAGGCCTACACGGCACTGGCCTGGGGTCAGCCGGCGCTGGACAGTGGCAGTATCGATTTGCCGTTGCGCTACGATCCGCCGACCAAGCCGCGTCATGTGGTGGATCATGAGTTGGGCAAGCATGCGTTGACGTTCTGGAAGGTGCTGGAGCGGTATGACTCGCATTGTCGGGTTGAGCTGACGCCGATTACAGGGCGGTCGCATCAGTTGCGGGTGCATATGTTGTCGATCGGGCATCCGTTGCTGGGCGATGGTTTGTATGCGCATCCGGAGGCGCTGGCGGCGTATCCGCGGCTGTGTCTGCATGCAAGCATGCTGGCGTTTACCCATCCGGGGACGGGCGAGCGGGTTCGGTTCGAGTGTCCTGCGCCTTTTTGATCGTTGTTAGTCAGTACAGACTTAAGATCAAGAGCATCTGCCTAACGGCAGATCATTTCGCCTTCGGCGAGTTACTTGGAAAAGCACCCCAAGTAACCAAGGGTGCTTGCTCTCGGTTGGGTCCCTCCTCCGTCGGGATTCCCTCACTCCGACGATGCTCCGTGGGCCCGCGCCGAACGGACATCCATGTCCTGACGGCGCTCTCGCCGCATCCATGCGGCTCGACCCACTCCGCATCGCCTGCGCTCGGCCTGCACCAAAGTCGCGTTTTGCGGTGTCTGGACTTTTTGTGTAGGAAGATCAAAAGCACAGCAACAGCAACAGCAACAGCAACAGCAACAGCAACAGCATTCGCGAGCAAGCTCGCTCCCACAGGGAAAGGGCCGGTCTGCAAAACTACCAGCGCACATACTGGCCTCTTCCCGGCTAAAGCCGGTCCTACCAAGAAATCGCATGCATCAATGGGATTGGCCTCGACTGTGCGATTGGCGCCGACTGTAGGACCGGCTTCAGCCGGGAAGCTGTTGATCTTACGATCGTGCCCACGCTCTGCGTGGGTATGCATCCGAGGACGCTCCGCGTCCATTCCCGGCTAAAGCCGGTCCCACTAAAAAGCACACTGCGTCCCCCGCGTAGGACCGGCTTCAGCCGGGAAGCTTTTGATCTTGATCTTGATCTTCAACCACAAGAATCCCAGACGACATCAATCGCGACTTGGGTGCAGGCTGAACGGAGGTCTCGCGCAGTGGGCCGAGCCGCATGGATGCGGCGAGAGCGCCGTCAGGGCATGGATGTCCGTTCGGCGCGGGCCCACGGAGCGAGACCGGAGTGAAGGAACCCTGACGAAGGAAGGGCCCAACCAGGAGCAAGCACCCTTGGTTACTTGGGGTGCTTTTCCAAGTAACTCGCCGAAGGCGAAACAGTCTGCCCCCAGGCAGACGCTCTTGACGTTGATCTTGATCTTGATCTTGATCTTGATCTTGATCTTGATCTCAGGCGCTCGCCCGTACTGAAATTGGCCTGTAAACTCCCGCCCATTGCTGCCTGGAGTAACCTATGCGCGAAGAGTTGAATCAAGGCCTTATCGATTTCCTGAAGGCCTCCCCCACCCCCTTTCATGCCACCGCCAGCCTCGTCCAACGCCTCGAAGGCGCCGGCTACCAGCGCCTCGACGAACGCGAGCCCTGGTACACCGAAGCGGGTGGCCGCTACTACGTCACCCGCAACGACTCCTCCATCGTCGCCTTTAAACTCGGTCGCCTGTCGCCCCTCACCGGCGGCATTCGCCTCGTAGGTGCCCACACCGACAGCCCGTGCCTGCGCGTCAAACCACAACCCGAACTGCAACGTCAGGGCTTCTGGCAACTGGGCGTCGAAGTCTACGGCGGCGCCCTGCTTGCGCCGTGGTTCGACCGCGACCTCTCCCTCGCCGGCCGTGTCACCTTCCGCCGCGACGGCAAAGTCGAAAGCCAGCTGATCGACTTCAAGCTGCCGATCGCGATCATCCCCAACCTCGCGATCCACCTCAATCGCACTGCCAACGAAGGCTGGGCAATCAACCCGCAGACCGAACTGCCACCGATCCTGGCCCAGGTCGCCGGTGACGAACGCCCCGACTTCCGCGCCCTGCTGACTGATCAACTGGCTCGCGAACACGGCCTGAACGCTGACGTCGTCCTCGATTACGAACTTAGCTTCTACGACACCCAAAGCGCCGCCGTCATCGGCCTCAACGGTGACTTCATTGCCGGCGCCCGCCTGGACAACCTGCTGTCCTGCTTCGCCGGGCTGCAAGCGCTGCTTAATGCGGATGGCGACGAAACCTGCCTGCTGATCTGCACCGACCACGAAGAAGTCGGCTCGACGTCCGCGTGCGGTGCCGACGGCCCGATGCTCGAGCAAGTGCTGCAACGCCTGCTGCCGGAAGGCGACGATTACGTGCGCACGATTCAGAAGTCCCTGCTGATCTCCGCCGACAATGCCCACGGCGTGCACCCGAATTACGCTGAGAAGCACGACGCCAACCACGGCCCGAAACTCAACGCCGGCCCGGTGATCAAGGTCAACAGCAACCAGCGCTACGCCACCAACAGCGAAACCGCCGGTTTCTTCCGTCACCTGTGCATGGCCGAAGAAGTCCCGGTGCAAAGCTTCGTCGTGCGCAGCGACATGGCCTGCGGCTCGACCATCGGCCCGATCACTGCCGGCCACCTGGGCGTGCGCACCGTCGACATCGGCCTGCCGACCTTCGCCATGCACTCGATCCGCGAACTGGCGGGCAGCCAGGACCTGGCGCATCTGGTGAAGGTGCTGTCGGCGTTCTACGCGAGTGCCGAGTTGCCTTGATCTCAAGCCACAATTAAGAGCGGGCCGATCCATGTCCTTCACAGGTCATGGAAACGGCCTGCACATCGCGCTGTCCCGGACTTCACAATTCCCCCTCGCCACACCCCCCATCCCCTCGTAAACTCATCCGCCTCTGCTTGACCCTGCACGGCTCCCATACCGCGCTACTCCAAGCGCCTGTCTATTCGAGGTTTGTTTCCAGGTGATCGCTCCCACCCGCCTTTCCCTTCTGCCCCGCCTCTTCCTGCTTTGCCTGCTGGCGCTGTTCCCGTTTGCGTTGACCCACGCCGCTGGCTTGCCGAGTCTGCTGAGTGGCGGTGACAAAACGCAGCCTCAGGCCCAGGAACCGTTGGGGCAGTCGCTGGACCAGGTCATTACGTCGCTGGAAAACGATCAACAGCGCAGCAAGTTGCTCGATGACCTGAAGAAACTGCGGGACGCCACCAAAAAAGCGCAGCCGACGGTGGAGCAAGGCGTGCTGGGCCTCATCGGCAGCTCGCTTGCCGAGCTGGAAAAACAGTTCACCGGCGCAGACAGCCCGCTCAGCCGCTGGGCGGACGAGGCAGGTATGGCGGAGGACGAGCTGATGGCGCTAATGCTGCCGGCCAACCAGTGGTGGCCGATCATCTGGGGCTTTGCCGTGGTCCTGGCGATCTGGGGGCTGCTGGCGGCAGCTCTGATCTGGCTGGGCCATAAGGTCCGTTTGCGCTTCGGCCTGTCTGCCGAGCTTCCGCAGCACCCGCGCCTGTCGGACATGCTGCGTTTCGCGTTGCGCAAGCTGGGCCCGTGGCTGGTGGCGCTGGTGATCACCATCTACCTGAGTTACTCGCTGCCGCCGTCCCTGGGCCGGGATTTGGCGATGGTGCTCGCCTACGCGCTGGTGGTCGGCACGCTGTTCTCGGCGGTGTGTGTCATCGCGTTTTCTCTGCTGGACGGCCCGCACCGGCACCAGGCGCTTTACATCTTGCGTCATCAGGCATTTCGGCCGCTGTGGTGGATTGGCAGCTTCGCCGCGTTCGGCGAGGCGTTGAGCGACCCGCGTCTGGTCGCCAGCCTCGGCGTGCACCTGGCGCACACCGCCGCGACCCTGGCCAATGTCATGGCCGCACTGTCCACCGGGCTGTTCATCATCCGCTTCCGTCGCCCGATCGCCCATTTGATCCGAAACCAGGCGCTTGAGCGTCGCCTCAAACGCCGCGCCCTGAGTGACAGCATCGAGGTGCTCGGCACGTTCTGGTATCTGCCGGCGCTGGTGCTGGTGGGCGTCTCCCTGTTCGCCACGTTTTTCTCTGCGGGCGACACCAGCACTGCATTGCGTCAGGCCTTGATCTGCACCGTGCTGCTGGTGATGTGCATGGTGATCAACGGCCTGGTACGGCGCCATTCGCTCAAGCCAAGCCACGCTCACAAGCGCCACGCGCTGTATTCGGACCGCCTGAAGAACTTCTTCTATACGGTCGCGCATTTGCTCATCTGGCTGGTGTTCATCGAATTGGGCCTGCGCGTATGGGGTCTGTCGCTTATTCGCTTCGCCGAGGGCGACGGCCACGATATCAGCGTCAGGCTCATCGGCCTGGCGGCAACACTGATGTTTGCCTGGCTGATCTGGATTCTCGCCGACACAGCCATTCATCACGCCCTCACCCGCTCGCGCAAAGGCCTGGCGAATACCCGCGCGCAAACCATGATGCCGCTGATCCGCAACGTGCTGTTCGTGACCATTTTCATCATTGCGCTGATCGTCGCCCTGGCGAACATGGGCATGAACGTGACGCCACTGTTGGCCGGTGCGGGTGTGATCGGTCTGGCCATCGGTTTCGGCGCGCAGTCGCTGGTGGCGGATTTGATCACCGGGCTGTTCATCATCATCGAAGACTCGCTGGCCATCGACGATTACGTGGACGTCGGCGGTCACTTGGGCACTGTGGAAGGGCTGACGATCCGTACCGTGCGCCTGCGCGACATCGACGGCATCGTCCACACCATCCCGTTCAGCGAGATCAAAAGCATTCAGAACTACTCGCGGGAGTTCGGGTACGCGATTTTCCGCATCGCGATTCCGGCGAGCATGAACATCGACGACGCCCTGAAGATGATCCGCGACGTCGGCCAGAAGATGCGCACCGACCCGCTGCAACGACGCAACATCTGGTCGCCGCTGGAGATTCAGGGGGTAGAGAGTTTCGACTCGGGCAACGCCATTCTGCGCGCACGCTTCAAGACCGCGCCGATCAAGCAGTGGGAAGTGTCGCGGGCGTTCAACCTGTCGCTGAAGCGTTATCTGGATGAAGCAGGCATGGACCTGGCGACGCCGCGCCTGAACGTACAGGTCAGCACCAGTGGCGGGCGTGTGAACAAGGTGCGTGAGAAGAAGGACGATGCCTCGGTGTAAGCCGGCCTAGATATCCGCCACCACCGCGCTTAGGTGAATCGCGTCATGGCGCCAGTATTCCAGATCGCAATCGATCAGCCGCCCGCGCTGGTCGTGGTTGACCCGAACAATGCGCAGGCCCGGGCTGCCGATGGAGACTTTCAGCGCCCCTGCCGCTTCCACGGGTAACGCCGTGGGCACCATCTCGAAACGCACCTGGCCATAGCGAATGTCGTAATGGCTGGCGTAGAGCTCGGTGAGCGACTGGTTCAGGTCCAGCTCGAGGATCTGCGGGAAGTAATCTGGATTGAGGTAGTGCTCGACGTAGAGCACCAGCCGTTCATCGATGCGACGGGCGCGGCAGATCTGGATCACGCTTGACAACGCTGGCAATTGCAGAAGCCCGCAAATCACGGCCGAAGCCGGTTGCAGCCGTGCGGAAATCACTTGGGTCGCAGGCACTCGGCCCTGAGCCTGAACCATCGCGTGAAAGTGGCTGCGGCGCATCAGGTCGTAGGCCAGTCGCGGCGGCGAAATGAACCAGCCACGCCGTTCCTCGCGGTAGATCAAACCCCGTGCTTCGAGTTGCACCAACGCTTCGCGCAAGGTGATGCGCGTGGTGTCGAAGACCTCGCTCAGCTTGCGCTCAGCCGGCAACTTGCTGCCCGGCGGCAACAGACCGTGTTCAATCTGCTCTTGCAGCGCATTGCAGATGGTCGTCACCGCTCGGGGCATTTCTTCGCGCATTGCGTTACCTATCTGGACTAGACCAGCGCTATTTAAGGGCAGCGTCGCTCGCTGCCTGGCCCGTTTCGGTGCTCCAGAGCCTAGGCAGCGTAGATGACCGTTGCGTGACATTCCAGCCAGCCGCGGCGGCAACATCGGCGCTCAGGAAATCATCAGGGCCTTTCAGATCAGGCGCTTGAGCATGGTCTACGCTCATTTCACAGCGATCGCCGGGGCTCGGACTTGCTTCAGCAAGAGTCGGTCCAGACACGAAAGCGTCATGTTACTGGCCTAACTTGGCTCAGGTATTGCTGACCTAGACCAACCATCCGCAACGACCACTTCTATGAGTCCGTCGAGAAGTGCACAAAGGAGCTTCGAATGAAACACCTTTTGCTGGCATCACTCCTGGGTTCGGCCATCGCGCTGAGCACTTCGGCCATGGCCGCCGACACCGACCTCAAAACCCTCGAAGCCGCCGCCAAAGCTGAAGGCGCGGTCAACAGCGTGGGCATGCCCGATGACTGGGCGAACTGGAAAGGCACTTGGACTGACCTGACCGCCAAGTACGGTCTGGTGCACATGGACACCGACATGAGCTCGGCTCAGGAAGTGGCCAAGTTCGATGCGGAAAAAGACAACGCCAGCGCCGACATCGGCGACGTGGGTGCAGCGTTCGGCCCGATCGCTGTGGCGAAGGGCGTGACTCAACCGTACAAGCCGAGCACTTGGGCTCAGGTACCGGACTGGGCCAAGGATAAAGACGGTCACTGGGCGCTGGCCTACACCGGCACCATCGCTTTCATCGTCAACAAAAAGCTGCTGCATGGCTCGGACGTACCGACCAAATGGGCTGACCTGAAGAACGGCAAGTACAAAGTCACCATCGGTGATGTCAGCACCGCGGCCCAGGCGGCTAACGGCGTACTGGCCGCTGCGATCTCCATGAAAGGCGATGAAACCAACCTCGCGCCGGGCCTGCAACTGTTCACCGAACTGGCCAGGCAGAAACGCCTGGGCATCAACAACCCGACGATCCAGTCGATGGAAAAAGGCGAAGTGGAAGTGGGCGTGGTCTGGGACTTCAACGGCCTGAGCTACAAAGCCAAGATGGCCAATCCTGACGACTACGTTGTGCTGATCCCGTCCGACGGCTCGGTGATCTCGGGCTACACGACAATCATCAACAAGTACGCCAAACACCCGAACGCCGCCAAGCTGGCCCGTGAATACATCTTCAGTGACGCCGGTCAGATCAACCTGGCCAAGGGCAACGCGCGCCCAATCCGCGCCGAGCACCTGACGCTGCCAGCAGACGTGCAAGCCAAGCTGCTGCCTAACGAGCAGTACAAGAACGTGACGCCGATCAAAGACGCTGCGGCATGGGAAAAAACCTCGAAAGCCCTGCCACAGCAGTGGAACGAGCAAGTCATCGTCGAGATGCAGTGATCCTTTACTGCTGATCAGGCCCCTTGTAGGGGTGAGCTTGCTCGCGATTTCGGTGTGTCAGTCAACCTGTCTGTCGCAGGCATACCGCGATCGCGAGCAAGCTCACGCCTACGGTAATGTTCGGCGATCCACCCTCCGGAGCGGCACATGAAACACAACGTCATCCTCATCCTGCTGGACGGCTTGAGTTACAGCGTGGCGCACCATGCGATGGGGCATTTGCTGGCCTACCGAAACGCAGGCCGCGCGGCGTTGTACAAGCTCGAATGCGAACTGCCGTCGCTGTCACGCCCGCTGTATGAGTGCATCCTGACCGGCGTGGCGCCCATCGACAGCGGCATCGTGCACAACCAGGTTTCACGGCTGTCCAGCCAGCGCAGCGTGTTCCATTACGCCGCCGACGCCGGGCTGACCACCGCCGCTGCGGCATACCACTGGGTCAGCGAGCTGTACAACCGCAGCCCGTTTATGGCCGCGCGCGACCGTCACACCGACGACGTCGACTTGCCGATTCAGCACGGGCATTTCTACTACGTCGATCACTACCCCGATTCCCATCTGTTCGACGATGCCGAGCATCTGCGAACCGCCCACGCGCCGCACTTCTTGTTCGTGCACCCGATGAACATCGATGACGCCGGCCACAAGCACGGCCTCGACACCCCGCAGTACCGCAACAGCGCGCGCTCCGCCGACATCCTCCTCGCCGAGTACCTGCAGCGCTGGCTCGATGCGGGCTATCAAGTGCTGGTGACCGCCGACCACGGCATGAACAACGACCGCTCCCATAATGGCGTGCTGCCGGAAGAACGCGAAGTCCCGCTGTTCGTGCTCGGTGACGCCTTCAGCCTCGACCCCGACGCGCAACCGAAACAGACCGAGATCTGCGGCACCGTCTGCGAGCTGCTCGGTGTGCCCCACGACAAACCTGTGTGCAAAGAGGTGCTCAAGTGAATTCACAAAGCCGCGGCAAATGGCTGGGGCTGTTGTGCCTCGTGCCGTTTGCGGTGTTTTTCATCGCGTTTCAGATCGCGCCGCTGGCCTGGGTGGCGATCAACAGCCTGCAATCGGACGCCGGCTGGGGCATCGACAACTTTGTCAAAGCGTTCAATTCCCGCTTCTACCGCCAAGCCATGCAATACAGCCTGGAGGTCAGTTTCTGGTCGAGCCTGATCGGCATCGTCATCGCAATCCTCGGCAGTTACTCCCTGCGCAAGGTCCCGTCGAGGCTGAGGGACTTCGTCAGCGCCTTCGCCAACATGACCAGCAACTTTTCCGGCGTGCCGCTGGCGTTTGCCTTCATCATCCTGCTCGGTTTCAACGGCGCGCTGACGCTGATTCTCAAGCAGGCCGGGATCATCGATGACTTCAATCTGTACTCGAAAACCGGCCTGATCATTCTCTATACCTACTTCCAGATCCCCCTGGGCGTGCTGCTGCTCTACCCGGCCTTCGACGCGCTGCGGGAAGACTGGCGCGAGTCGGCGTCACTGTTGGGGGCCAGCGGCTGGGATTTCTGGCGGCACATCGGGATTCCGGTGCTGACGCCTGCGCTGCTCGGCACCTTCGTGATCCTGCTGGCCAACGCGCTGGGGGCTTACGCCACGGTGTATGCGCTGACCACCGGCAATTTCAACGTGCTGCCGATCCGCATCGCCGCGATGGTCGCGGGGGACATCACGCTGGACCCGAACATGGCCAGCGCCCTGGCGATGATTCTCGTGGGGATGATGACGCTGGTGACCGTCGTGCATCAGTGGCTGTTGAAGAGGAGCTACCATGTCTCGCGCTGAACGCCGCCCGCCGGGGCTTTACCACCGCGTCGTGGTCTACCTGCTGTTTCTGATTCTGCTCGCGCCGCTGCTGGGCACCTTTGTGTATTCGATCGCCACCAGTTGGTCGGCGACCATTCTGCCCGATGGGCTGACCTACAAATGGTACGTCGAGCTGTGGAGCGATCCGCGTTTTCTGCGCGCGTTCGGCCAGTCGCTGCTGGTGTGCGTCGGCGCGCTGATGCTCTCGGTGGTGCTGATTCTGCCGCTGCTCTTCGTCGTGCATTACCACTTCCCCAAACTCGACGCGCTGATGAACATCCTCATCCTGCTGCCTTTCGCGGTGCCGCCGGTGGTGTCCTCGGTGGGTCTGTTGCAGCTCTACGGTTCGGGGCCGCTGGCGATGGTCGGCACGCCGTGGATTCTGATCGGCTGCTACTTCACCGTGGCACTGCCCTTCATGTACCGGGCGATCACCAACAACCTGCAAGCGATCAACCTGGTTGACCTGATGGACGCCGCCCAGTTGCTCGGCGCCAACACCTTTCAAGCCGCGTTTCTGGTGGTGCTGCCGAACCTGCGCAAGGGCCTGATGATTGCCCTGCTGCTGTCGTTCTCGTTCCTGTTCGGCGAGTTCGTGTTCGCCAATCTGCTGGTCGGCACCCGCTACGAGACCCTGCAGGTGTACCTCAACAACATGCGCAACAGCAGCGGTCACTTCAACAGCGCGCTGGTGATTTCCTACTTCTTTTTCGTACTGCTGCTGACGTGGGCGGCCAACCGACTGAACAAGGACAAAGACTGATATGAGCTTCGTCAGTGTCGAAAACCTGCAGAAGAACTACGGCAGCACAGCGGTCTTCAGCGACATCAATTGCGACATCCACAAAGGCGAATTCGTCACCCTGCTCGGCCCGTCCGGCTGCGGCAAGTCCACCCTGCTGCGCTGCATCGCGGGGCTGACGCCGGTGACCAGCGGCAGCATCTTCCTCGACGGCAAGGACCTGGTGCCGGTGTCGCCGCAGAAACGCGGCATCGGCATGGTGTTCCAGAGCTATGCGCTGTTTCCCAACATGAACGTGGAGCAAAACGTCGCCTTCGGCCTGCGCATGCAGAAAGTCAGCACCGACGAAATGAAGCAGCGGGTGGGCGAGGTGCTGAAGCTGGTGGAGCTGAACGAGTTCGCCGCGCGCTATCCGCATCAGCTGTCGGGCGGGCAATGTCAGCGTGTGGCATTGGCGCGTTCACTGGTGACCCGTCCTCGCCTGCTGCTGCTCGATGAGCCGCTGTCGGCCCTCGATGCGCGCATCCGCAAGCACCTGCGCGAGCAGATCCGCGCCATTCAGCAGGAGTTGGGCCTGACGACAATTTTCGTGACCCACGATCAGGAAGAAGCGCTGACGATGTCCGACCGGATTTTCCTGATGAATCAGGGCCGGATCGTGCAGAGCGGCGACGCCGAAACCCTGTACACCGCACCCGTCGACGCCTTCGCCGCCGGCTTCATCGGCAACTACAACCTGCTGGAAGCCGACGCCGCCAGCCGCTTGATGCAACGCCCGATCAACAGCCGCGTAGCGATTCGCCCGGAAGCCATTCAATTGAGCCTCACCGGCTCGCTGGAGGGCGAGGTGCGCAGCCACAGCCTGCTGGGCAACGTGATTCGCTATCGCGTCGAGGCTAGAGGCGTGGATCTGGTGGTCGACGTGCTCAACCGCTCGGCCAGCGACTTGCACCCGAACGGCCAGCGCGTCACCCTGCACATCGAAGCGTCGGCGTTGTGTGCCGTTTGAAGCAGCTGCAAGCTTCAAGCTAAAAGCTGCAAGAAGGAGCTGCGGTGATCCAGCTTTTTCTTGCAGCTTGCCGCTTGAAACTTGTAGCTGCGCGCCAGACGCCGACCGAATCCACACTGATTAATGGAGCGCGCGCGTGTCTTTAGCAATTTTCGATCTGGACGAAACCCTGATCCACGGTGACTGCTCCAGCCTGTGGAGCGAGCAGATGGGCCGGCTGGGCTGGGTCGATCCCGAGTGGTTCATGAAGAAGGACCACGAACTGATGGACGCCTACAGCAAGGGCGAGCTGGCCATGGAAGATTACATGGCGTTCAGCCTGGACCCGATGATCGGGCGCACGCCGGAGGAAGTGGATTTTCTGGTGGGGCCCTGGGTCGAGGATTACATCGAGCCGATCATTTTCAGCGACGCCACCAAGGCCATCGCCGAACACCGCGCCGCCGGTGACCGCATTCTGATCATCTCGGCGTCGGGCGTGCACCTGGTCAAGCCCATTGCCGAGCGCATCGGCGTTGATGAGGTGCTGGCCATCGATCTGGAGCTCGCCCATGGCGTGTACACCGGCCAGACCACCGGCGTGCTCACCTACCGCGAAGGCAAGATCACCCGCTTGATGGCGTGGCTGGATCAGGAGGGCGAGAACCTCGAAGGCGCGAGCTTTTATTCCGATTCGCGCAACGATTTGCCGCTGTTGCTGAAAGTCGATTTCCCCCACGCGGTGAACCCGGATCCCGCGCTACGAGAAGTGGCGGAAAAAGCGGGATGGCCGATTCACCACTGGAAGTAATCCAGCCTGTCTGCTCAAGGGAGCAGATGTGGGGGAGCAGGCTTGCACACACTGTTCCTTCGCGGCATCACACCAGGCTTTCGTTGATCACCAGCACGACCTTGCCCGACACCTGATTGGTGGCGAGCTCTGCGTAGGCCGCTTCGGCTTCGCTGATCGGAAAGCTGCGCGCCAGTTGCGGCTTCAAGCGGCCTTCAGTGAACAGCGGCATGACGTGCTGGCCCAGGTCGCTGAGCAGGTCGGCCTTGAACTGGTCGTCGCGGCTGCGCAGGGTCGAGCCGAGGATATGGATGCGCTTGCCCAGCACCTGAGCGAAGTCCAGCTCGGACTTGCGCCCGCCCATCAAACCGATCAGCACCAGACGACCATCCACGCCGAGCACCTTGAGGTTCAGCGCCGCATAGTTGGCGCCCACCGGGTCAAGGATGACGTTAAAAGGCGCAAAGTCATTCAGCGCATCCAGGTTCTCGTTGCGCAGCACACCACCCTGGGCGCCGAGGGATTCACAATACGCCAGCCGCTCCGCCGAGCCGACGGTGACCCAGACCGGGTTGCCGAAGACCTTGCAAAGCTGAATGGCAGCTGAACCAACGCCACTTGCTCCGGCGTGCAGCAACACTTTTTCGCCGGGCTGGAGGCCGGCCAGCTGGAACAGGTTCAGCCAGGCCGTGGCGTACACCTCGGGGATCGCCGCCGCTTCGTGCAGCGAAATCCCCTCGGGCACCGGCAGGACGTGCCGCGCATCAACCACCACTTCTTCGGCCATCGCCCCGCCTGCAACCAGCGCGCACACGCGGTCGCCGACTTCCCACGCGGTGCCCGGGCCGACCTCGGCAATCACCCCGGAACATTCCATGCCGAGGATTTCCGTGACACCCGGCGGTGGCGGGTAATGCCCCGAGCGTTGCAGCAAATCGGCACGATTGAGTCCAGCCGCTGCCACCTTGATGCGGACTTGTCCTACATCCAGCGTCGGCGATGGCTCTTCAACCCATTCCACACGACCTTCAACGCCTTGCAATGCTTTCACGGTGCCTCCATAGTGAGTCTTGACTGAGCCCGATGTGCCTCACGGCCATTGGGCTTTTTGCATTATGCGACCGTGTTCTGACCGAACCGGCGACCTCCAAAGACGGCCTAATATGCGTTATCAATTGTCCCCGCGTCGAATCAGCATGAAGCATTTCTTACCCAGCACCACCCTTGCATTACTCATTGGCCTGACTGTCCTGCCAATGTCGGCCAGTTCGTTCGCCGCCAACAGCTGGGATAATCTTCAACCTGATCGCGATGAAGTCATCGCCAGTCTGAATGTCGTGGAGCTGCTCAAGCGCCACCACTACAGCAAGCCGCCGCTGGACGACAAGCGCTCGGAAATCATCTATCAGAGCTACCTGAAACTCCTTGATCCTGCGCGCAGCTACTTCCTCGCCAGTGACATCGCCGAGTTCGACAAGTGGCGTTTCCAGTTCGACGACTTCCTCAAAAGCGGCGACCTGGCCCCAGGTTTCACCATCTATAAGCGTTATCTGGACCGCATCAAGTCGCGTCTGGATTTCGCTCTGGCGCAGCTGAACAAGGGGGTCGACAAGATCGACCTCAACACCCAGGAAACCTTGCTGGTTGATCGCAAGGACGCGCCATGGGCCAAGAACGAAGCCGAACTCGACGACCTCTGGCGCAAGCGCGTCAAGGATGAGGTTCTGCGTCTGAAGATCGCCGGCAAAGACCCGGCGAAGATCCAGGAAACCCTGACCAAGCGCTACAAGAACCAACTCGCCCGTCTGGGCCAGACCCGTAGCGAGGACGTGTTCCAGGCGTACCTGAATACCTTCGCGATGTCCTACGACCCGCACACCAACTACCTGTCACCGGACAGTGCGGAAAACTTCGACATCAACATGAGCCTTTCCCTTGAAGGGATCGGCGCTGTCCTGCAGAGCGACAACGACAACGTCAAGATTGTCCGCCTGGTGCCGGCCGGCCCCGCCGCCAAGACCAAGCAAGTGGCAACCGCTGACAAGATCATCGGCGTCGCCCAGGGCGACAAAGAGATGGTCGACGTGATCGGCTGGCGTCTGGATGAAGTGGTCAAACTGATTCGCGGACCGAAAGGCTCGGTCGTGCGTCTGGAAATCGTCCCGGCCAGCAATGCGCCGAGCGACCAGACCACCAAGATCGTGTCGATCACCCGCGAAGCCGTGAAGCTCGAAGAACAAGCGGCGAAGAAGTCCATCCTGCACCTGAATCAGGACGGCAAGGATTACAAACTGGGCGTCATCGAGATTCCTGCTTTCTACCTGGACTTCAAGGCCTACCGCGCTGGCGATCCCGAGTACAAGAGCACGACCCGCGACGTCAAGAAACTGCTGACCGAATTGCAGTCCGAGAAAGTCGACGGCGTGGTCATCGACCTGCGTAACAACGGCGGTGGTTCGCTGCAGGAAGCCACCGAGCTGACCAGTCTGTTCATCGACAAAGGCCCGACCGTTCTGGTGCGTAACGCCGACGGCAAGGTCGATGTGCTGGAAGACGAAAACAGCGGTGCGTTCTACAAAGGCCCGATGGCGCTGCTGGTCAACCGCCTCTCGGCCTCGGCTTCGGAGATTTTCGCCGGCGCCATGCAGGACTATCACCGCGCGCTGATCATCGGCGGCCAGACTTTCGGCAAAGGCACCGTGCAGACCATTCAGCCGCTGAACCATGGCGAACTGAAACTCACGCTGGCCAAGTTCTACCGGGTTTCCGGCCAGAGCACCCAGCATCAGGGCGTGCTGCCGGACATTGGTTATCCATCGATCATCGACACCAAGGAAATCGGCGAAAGCGCGCTGCCTGAGGCGATGACCTACGACACCATCAAGCCGGCGATCAAGCCGGCGGTGGATCCGTTCAAACCGTTCCTCGCCCAGTTGCAATCGCGTCACGACGTGCGTTCAGCCAAGGACGCCGAGTTTGTCTTCATCGAAGAGAAACTCGCGCTGGCGAAGAAGCTGATGAGCGAAAAAACCGTCAGCCTCAACGAAGTAGAACGGCGCAAGCAGCACGCCGACATCGAGGCCAAGCAACTGGCGCTGGAGAACGTGCGTCGCAAGGCCAAAGGCGAAGAGCCCCTCAAGGAGCTGAAGAAGGAAGACGAAGACGCGCTGCCTTCCGAAGACGACAAGACTAAACCCGAGGATGACGCCTACCTGGCCGAAACCGGGCGTATCTTGCTCGACTATCTGGGCTTGAGCGGTTCAGTGGCAAAGAAGTAAACAGCATTAAACATGACTAAATGATGGCAAATCGTCATCAAATAGTCATGAATCTGTCGTGAAATAGCGGGGCTCGGCGCCACAGGCGTCCAGCCCCTTTTTCTTGCCCCGAGATTGCCATGACCGTGACTGAACAGCTGGGCGCTTTGAGTTCGATCCTGACTCACGGCGACTTGCACAGCCTGTTCCAACCGATTGTGTCGCTATCGGATCGGCGCATTCTCGGCTACGAAGCCCTGACTCGCGGCCCTTCCAACAGCGCGCTGCATTCCCCTCTGAACCTGTTCGCCGTAGCCCGTCAGGCCGGGCGCCTGAGCGAACTGGAACTCGCCTGCCGCGAGTCGGCCTGTCGTCGCTTCAGCCAACAGAAGCTGGAGGGCAAGCTGTTTCTCAACATCTCGCCGGAGTCGCTGCTGGAAGCCTCGCACCCGCCGGGGCGCACCTTGCAACTGTTGCAGCGATACGGGATCCCGCCCAGCCGCGTGGTCATCGAACTGACCGAGCAAACACCAACCGATGACTTCGGCCTGCTCTACAACGCGCTGTATCACTATCGGGACATGGGCTTTTCCATTGCCCTCGATGACTTGGGCGCAGGCTATTCGAGCCTGCGGCTGTGGTCCGAGTTGCGCCCGGATTACGTGAAGATCGACCGGCATTTCATCGATGGCATTCATCAGGACGCGGTCAAGCGCGAGTTTGTCGGTTCCATGTTGCAGATGGCCAAGGCCTCGCGGGCGCTGGTGATCGCCGAAGGCATCGAGTTGCAGGAAGAACTCGCCGTGTTGATCGACATGGGCGTCGAGTTGGTTCAGGGCTATTTGCTCTGCCGACCCCAAGAGTTTCCGCCCCTGGACGCCCGTGCGCTGCTGCCGAAAATCGACCCTTCCGCCGCGACCCTGACCGAGGAAACCAGTGACCTCAGCGCCCTGCTCAACGAGCAGCCGGCGGTGGTGCAGACCACGCCCACGGCCACAGTGCTGGAAGCGTTTCGAAAGCAGGCCAATCTCAACTCGCTGGCGGTACTGGATGAGCAGCATCAGCCGATTGGCATCGTCCACCGCCACTCGCTGTCGGACGTGCTGCTGCAGCCGTTCGCCACCGAGCTGTACGCGCGCAAGCCGATCAGCCGGTTAATGAGCGATGATTTTCTTGCCGTCGAGTTGAGTCAGTCGCTGCAACAGGTCAGCCGACTGATCACCAGTCGGGCGCGGCAACGCATCGAAGAAGATTTCATCATCATGCAGAACGGCGCCTACCTCGGGCTGGGCCGAGTCATCGATGTGCTCAAGTTGATCACCGAGGTGAAGATTCAACAGGCGCGCTACGCCAATCCGCTGACCCTGCTGCCGGGCAACGTGCCGATTCAGCAATGCCTGACCCGTCTATTGCAGCAGGGCCGCGAATCAATGATCTGCTACGTGGACATCGACAGCTTCAAGCCTTTCAACGACATCTATGGCTACGGGCGCGGCGACGAGGTGTTGCTGTGCCTGGCGCAATGCCTGAACGACCGGATCGATCAGAGTCGCGACTTTGTCGGCCATATCGGCGGCGATGATTTCCTGATGGTGCTGGGCTCGGACGACTGGCGCAAACGTTTGTACATGCTGCTGGAAGACTTCCAGAACCAGTGCCGACGCTTCTACCGCGCCGAGCATCTGGAGGCCGGTTGCTTCGTGGCACTCAATCGCCAGGGCCAGCGTCAGGAATTCCCGCTGCTGTCGCTGTCCATCGGCGTCGTGCATCTGTATCCGGAAGTCTGCACGACGCTCGACGCCAGCCAACTCGCCGAACTGGCCTCACAGGCCAAGCACCACGCCAAAGAAGTGATTGGCGCGAGCGTGCATGTGATCAATACGCGAGAGGCGGAGGTGATGGCGACGTTTAATCAGGCGGTTTTGGGGTGAGGTGCCGGTATTAAGAGATCGGGTTGGGGGTGGGAGTCAATCTCGAAATCCCGAGTGCGACACTGACCCTATAGCAGTGAGCTTGCTCGCGAAGGCGTTCTTTCAGCCGCTAAACTTCCAGCGAGCGTAATGGCCCCTTCGTGAGCAAGCTCACTCCCACAGGTCCGAGATCAAACCTTGACCCTAAGTCAGCCTTGATCACTTATACAGGTCCGAGATCAGCCCTGGGGACTGAGTCAGCCTTGATCAATCCAACAGGTCGGAGATCAAACCTTGACCCGAAGTCAAGCCTTGATCACTTCCAGGGATCCGAGATCAGACCGGAATCCTCAGTACAGCTCGGATCCTGTGGGAGCGAGCTTGCTCGCGAAGGCGATGTCCGGCAAGTCTCAAACCAGAAGCTGCTCTATTCAGGCTTCACCGGTTGCGGGTACTCAAATTCGAAGACTCGGGCCACTTCCGAGGCGTGCCAGGAGGCAGCAGCGATGCCATCAGAGGGGCCGGAGAAACGGCCAAGGCGTTCGACGCATTCAAAGAATCCGGTGCGTGGCAGGCGGCTGGCGCCCTGGCTGATGACCAACGCGCTGCGCAATGGCTGCTCGGCGCGGGCGTCGAGGGCGGCGAGGTGTTCAAGGGCGGCGGTCAGGGTTTGCATGGCGGGGGTGGGCAACTGCAACCGCTCAAGCAATGCGCGATAGGTCACCAGATGACGCTGACGACGGGCAAGGTCCAGTTCGGCGAGCAACCCGTCCCAATGCTGGCGACTGATGCGCACGCTCACGCCTCACCCCGCCAGCCCGCAACACCCAGTTCCCACGCCAGACTCCGGCGAATGGCCGCGTCCGGCTCACGGGCGCCGCTTTCAATCAGGTTCAGATAAGACGGGCTGATGCCGACTGCGCGGGCCAGCTGCGCCACTTCCAGGCCCTTGGCCTCGCGCAGGGCACCTAGCTGATCGAAAGAAGGAAGGTCAACTGCGGCAGCAGGCTGTTCGCGATGGCCTTCAGCGTGAGTGGCAGACTCGGACCCCGGGCCATGCGCAACACCCGCCGCGCGCAACAGGGCCTGATACTGCGCCCATGGCAGCACCGCATATTCCGGCTCTCCATCGCGCGAAATAACCTGAAGATCCATACCAACACCCCTGTAGGACAAAAACGCGCTTTACGTAGTATTTTTCTAAGTATGGGCGGCATCTTAACAGCGGTCAGCGACGACTGGCGTGTGCGGAATCAATGAGTACTGCCGCCGCCACTGATAAGCCACGCAAGGCCGTCTTCAAATCTTCTTCTCATGCTCCAGCAAGACAGGCGTCGCCGGCAAACGCTCAACCACCGCGAGCTTTTCCGGGTTCTGCAACGCGCGCCAGGCACGAAACGCGCTGAGCTCGGCTTCGAGGTGCTTCATCACCCACGCCAGCACGGCGATGTCGTCCAGCATCCCCAGACCCGGAATCCAGTCAGGAATTGCATCCAGAGGGCTGATGAAATACATCAGGCCGGCCACGATCGAGAGAATCGCCTTACCGCTGATGGCGCGATATTCCCCGCGCCAGTAAGCCAGGCACAACGCTTGAAGCAGTTTCAGATCGTCTTTTATTTTCCCCAGTCGACCGCCTTCACTGGCTGTTTTGCCTGCCACGGCAAACAGCAGTGCGGGCAAACGACCTGCCGCCATCAAGCGCTTGGCCATGGGCAGATAACGAATGAGATTCCAGGGTGCTTTCATATCCACTCCACAATTACCGATAAAAATCGACCTGCTGTCTCACGTGTATGGTGCTGAAGCCTACCGACTCGGCAGCCGATTCCGCGCCCAAAGGTTATCCACACAAATTGTGGATAACCTTGTGAACAGACCTGCTTTTCGAGCCCGGAACGCCCGTTCTACCGGGCCTGGGCTTAGATCGCGCGTTTTTTACACACATAAAAACCCGCAAAAACCGTTGACTCATTCGGTCCGTGAGGCTAGCTACGGCTCAATAAATGCCTCTCAGCCTCCGACAAATCTCGGCTTAACGCACCGCTACTGACCGACATGGGACTCTGCTCTTTCAAGCCGGTTCGATCAAATCGGCCCGGAAATGAAAATGCCCCGTCGAGACGGGGCATTTCTTTCAAGCGGTAATCAGACGGTCGACTGATTACTTCTTGGCGGCTGGCTTGGCCGGTTCGGCGGCCGGGGCAGCCTCTTCTTCTTCATCAGCGCCAGCAGCATCATTGGCGCCTGCAGTAGCAGGGTCCTTGATGCCCAGCAGTTCCAGGTCGAAGACCAGAACCGAGTTTGCCGGGATGGTTGGGCTAGGGCTTTGCGCGCCGTAGGCCAGTTCGCTAGGGATGTAGAGTTTGACCTTCTCGCCAACGTGCATCAGCTGCAGACCTTCAACCCAACCCGGGATCACGCCGCTCACTGGCAGATCGATCGGGCTGCCGCGTTCAACAGAGCTGTCGAACACTTTGCCATCAGTCAGCTTGCCTTCGTAGTGAACGGTCACGACATCGGTCGGCTTCGGTACTGGACCGTCGGCTTTCTTGATGATCTCGTACTGCAGACCGGAAGCGGTGGTGGTGACTTCCTTGCGCTTGCCGTTTTCTTCGAGGAACTTCTTGCCGGCGGCTGCCGACTCTTCGCTCATCTTGGCCATGCGCTCTTCAGCGCGCTTTTGCAGGTCGCCAAACGCTGCAACCAACTCTTCGTCTTTGAGCTTCTGCTCTTTCTTGCCAACGGCGTCTTCGATACCCAGCGCTACCGCTTTGGAATCCAGATCGTCCATGCCTTCCTGAGCCAGGCTTTTGCCCATGTTCAGGCCGATACCGTAAGAGGCTTTCTGGGCCGGGGTTTTCAGCTCAACGGTGCTGGCTTGCTTGTCACAGCCCGCGAGTACCAGACCGACCAGGGCAATCGCCGCTGCCAACCGATGCTGTTTCATTCTGTTTCCTTGTTCATGCGCCAATAGGGCAAACGAGTAAAGCCGCGAGCTTATCAGGCTGCCGCGATCAATGGCTACCGGCATGAGAGGGAGAAAAGGCAGATAAGTTCAGGTATCCAAAGGTTTTCTTGTTTGATCGAGAAATCCGTTCAGTTACGGTTCAGCCGCCAACCGCAGAGTGAGTGAACGGGGCTAATACACGTCCCGCAGGTAGCGCTTTTGCTCGGTCAGACAGCGCAACTGTTCGGCCGCTTTTTCCAGGCTGACGCCGCCCTGTTCGCTGATCACACGACGCAGCGCCTGATCGACATCCCGCGCCATCCGCGAAGCATCACCGCAGATGTACAGGTGCGCACCCTCCTCCAGCCAGCGCCAGAGTTCAGCGCCCTGCTCCTGTATGCGCTGCTGAACGTAGATCTTCTCCGCCTGATCCCGCGAAAACGCCAGGCTCAGCCGGGTCAGCAGGCCGTCCTGCTGCAGGCCTTGCAGTTCGTCGCGGTAGTAAAAGTCGGTGGCCTGATGCTGCTCGCCGAAGAACAGCCAGTTACGACCCCGGTCGCCGCGGGCGCGCCGCTCCTGTAGAAACGCCCGGAACGGCGCCACCCCGGTGCCTGGGCCGATCATGATCATCGGCACATCTCCATCCAGCGGAGGGCGAAAATACCGCGTGGGTTGCAGGAAAATTGGCACCTTGCAATCGCCCGCACGATCCGCCAGGAAGGTCGATGAAACGCCTTTGCGCAGGCCGAAGCGCACGGCGGAAACCGTCAGGTGGACTTCATCGGGATGCGCCTTGGCGCTCGACGAGATCGAATAAAGCCGGGGCTGCAGCGGTTTGAGATGGTCAAGCCATTCCTCCGCAGAGCAGGCGATGGGGAACTCGCGCAACACGTCGGTCAACTGTCGGCCCCACAACCAGTCCTTCAGCTCGCTTTTGAACGGCTCGGTCAGGAGTGTTTTCAGGTCGTTGCTGCCGTTTCGCTCGGCGATGAATGCCAAGGTGTCTGCGCCAGGTCGCGCGATTTCGAATTGCTCGGCCAACGCCTGACCCAGCGGCACGTCGCTAGCCTTCACGCCACGCACCGGTTGGTCGGTATTCAGGCCCGTGAGCTTGAGCAGCTCATCGACCAGCTCGGGGCAATTGCGCGGCCAGACCCCCAAGGCATCGCCCGCTTCATAGGTCATCCCCGAGTCCTCAAGGCTCAGCCCCAGTTGCCGCGTGTCCTTGGCGGCACCGTGCCCATTCAGTCGCCGATTGAGCGACAAACGCGCGTGATGGGGCTGTGTTCTTGAAGGCTGGTTCCCACAAAGCTGCGCTTCATCGCTGATCGACGGGGTAGGAAGATTCAGCGACAGCGCCTGCTGCAACCCGGTGAACCAGCTGTCTGCGTGGGCTTGGTAATCGCCATCGCAATCGATTCTGGGGAGCAGTGCCGAAGCGCCCAGCTGTTGCAGGCGCTGGTCAAGGTTCTTGCCGTGCTGGCAAAAGCGGTCGTAACTCGAATCACCGAGCGCCAGAACGGCGTAGCGCAGCGACTCTAGACGCTCGTGCCGAGCAGCCAGTATTTGCCAGAATCGTTTCCCGTTGTCGGGAGATTCGCCATCGCCAAACGTGCTACTGATCAGCGCGACGTTCTGCAGCTGGTCCAGACGCTCGAAAGAAAAACTGTCCATCGCCGCCACCTGAACCGGCACACCGGCAGTTTTCAACTGGTCGCCGAACTGCCGGGCCAACGCTTCGGCATTCCCGGTCTGGGATGCCCAAAGCAGGGTCAACTGCGGCGCATGGTCAGGTGCAATCTCGTTCTCGGTCTCGGCTGGGGGCAAATCGAGGAAGCGATGCCCGATCAGCTCGACCTTGCGCAAGGCGACTGCACAGCACTTGAATTCGGGTTGCCGGGAAATCGGGTCGACGGCGTCGTTGGTCACGGCGTTGATCGCCAGTTTTTCGCCGTACACGTCATTCCAGTGAAAGGGCGCGAAGCAGTTGCCCGGCAGCACGCGATCGCTGATCACCGCAGGCAACACCGCCAGCCCCCGCGCAGAACGGATTTCGACGCCATTGCCTTCGCGGATCCCCAGCGCAAGGGCATCGTCGGGGTGCAGTTCGACGAAAGGGCGGGCATTCAGCGCGTTCAGTGTCGGCACTTTCCCGGTCTTGGTCAGGGTGTGCCATTGATGCTGCAGGCGGCCGGTGTTGAGCACCATGGGAAATGCATCGTTAGGCAGTTCAGCCGGCGCTATGTGCGGGCGTGGGAAAAATACCGCTTTGCCGTTTGCGGTGGGAAAGATAATCGGCCGCCGTGGCGTGACGCCTTCCTTGACTGGGCCCGCACCGCTATCGCTGAGGTAGCGAATCGGACTGCGCACGGTCTCGTCATCTGGCGCGCACGGCCATTGCAAAGACTGATCCCGCAGCCGCCCATAGCTGGCGCCGCGAATGTCGTAGCCCGTGGCGGGGTTCCAGGCCTGTTTGATTTCTTCGAACACCTCCTCTGCCGAGGCGTAACTGAAGGCGTCGGCGAAGCCCATTTCACAGGCGACGCTGGCGATGATCTGCCAGTCGGGCAAGGCCTGCCCCGGCGCATCGACGGCTTTCTGCGTCAAATTGAGGGTGCGTTCGGAGTTGATCATCACCCCTTCCGCCTCGGCCCAGAGCGCGCCCGGCAAAAGGATGTCGGCGTAGCGATTGGTTTCGGTGTCGAGGAAGGCGTCTTGGGTGATGACCAGCTCAGCGGCCTTCAAGGCGTCAATGACCGTGGTGCGGTTGGCGACGCTGGCCACCGGGTTGGTGCAGATGATCCAGCAGGCCTTGATCACGCCGTCGCGCATCTGTTCGAAGAGGTCGATGGTGCCGCCACCGGGCGGGTGCGGAATGCTGCCCTCGGGGATGCGCCAGAGGTCTTCGATGAAGCGGCGGTCGGCGTCCACCAACACCGAGCGCTGTCCGGGAAGTCCCGGGCCCATGTAGCCCATTTCCCTTCCGCCCATGGCATTCGGTTGGCCGGTCAGGGAAAACGGACCGCTGCCGGACCGACAGATCGCCCCGGTCGCCAAGTGCAAGTTGCACAACGCATTGGTGTTCCAGGTGCCGTGGGTGCTCTGGTTCAGGCCCATGGTCCAGCAACTCATCCACTCCTGCGCCGCGCCGATCATCCGCGCGGCTTGACGGATTTCTGCTTCGCCCAGGCCGGTGATCTGCGCGACGTAAGCCGGCGTGTACTCGGCGAGGAACTCGGGCATGACGTCCCAGCCCTGGGTGAACGAGGCGATGAAGTCGGCGTCGGTGTCGCCGTTCTCCACCAGAAGATGCAACAGGCCGTTGAGCAGCGCGAGGTCGGTACCGGGTTTGATTTGCAGGAACAGCCCGGCCTTGTCGGCGGTGGCGCTGCGCCGGGGGTCGACGACGATCAGCTTCGCCCCGGCCTTGACCCGGTCCATCATGCGCAGGAACAGGATCGGGTGACAGTCGGCCATATTCGCGCCGATCACGAAAAACAGATCGGCCTTGTCGAAATCATCGTAGGACCCAGGCGGGCCGTCCGCGCCCAACGAGAGCTTGTAGCCGCTGCCCGCGCTGGCCATGCACAGCCGCGAGTTGGACTCGATATTGGCGGTGCGCACAAAACCTTTGGCGAGTTTGTTGGCCAGGTATTGCGCCTCCAGGGACATCTGCCCCGAGACGTAGAACGCCAGTGCGCAAGGGCCATCGCGATCCAGAATCCCACGCAAGCGCCGGGCGGTTTCGCTGATCGCTGCGTCCATGTCAGCGCGCACAGGCTCGTGACTGCGCTGATGGCGGATGTACGCGGACTCCATCCGCCCCGACTCGGCAATCGCCTGGCCGCAGGTAGTGCCTTTGGTGCACAGACGGCCGAAATTGCTCGGGTGAGTCTTGTCGCCGACCACCTTGATGACTCGGTTGTCCTCGACCTGCAGGACGATGCCGCAACCGACACCACAATAAGGACACACGCTCTTTACGCTGCTGCTCGCCATATTCCGTTTCCTGAAAGCAAAAAAAGACGCCCTGTTCTCATCCGTTGGAAAACGGAGAGCACACGGCGCCTTTGTCGTGAATATGGCAATCGGCGTTGATTGCCTGTGGACACGGTGTTGCAAACGACAGGCCAGCCTGGCCGGAAGACGTGCAGCGGACGGTTTCGGGCGAATTCTGCTCACACGATCAAAGGGCGTTGAGCTTCACAGTGGGGCGCACCAGGGTAAATCGCACCCTTTTCGAGCCGGAACCGTTCGCTATTGAGGGCGATGAGATCGGCTTACGATCACGCTTCTGGCCCGTCAAACCTGCGCGTCTGGCGAGGACGAAAGGCGTCCGACACCTGGACATTCTCCACTGGCACAGCCATTGCTACGTCCCTTATCAAGTCCAGCCTGAACACCCGGTTGGCAGCCCTGGCCGGTCAACGCAGACCGCCAGCCGTCCACGGCATCGGGCTCATCAGGTTGGCGTCGACACTGTGGTCGGGCGGCAACCCTTAAAAGAACAGGCAAAGGCGCCTGGAACCGAGAGGTTCCGGGCGCCTTTTTTTTGCTTTCGAAAAACCTGATTGGCCTTGGCCGGGACTCGATATGACCACCACAGTCGCCCCACTCAACGACGTCCAAACCCTGATCGTCATCGGCAACGGCATGGTGGGTCACCACTGCGTCGAGCAGTTGATCGCCGCCGGCGCCCTTGAGCGCTATCGCATTCATGTGTTCGGCGAGGAAGGCCAGCGCGCCTACGACCGCGTGCATCTGTCCGAATACTTTGGCGGTCGCGACGCCGAGTCACTGGCGATGAGCGCTGCTTCTTTATATGAGCAGACCGGGCTTGCGCTGCACCTGGGTGTGCCGGTGCTGGAAATCGACCGGGTGCGGCGCGAAGTGATCACCGCCAAGGGCCGCTTTGGTTACGACAAGCTGGTGCTGGCGACGGGCTCCTACCCTTTCGTGCCGCCCATCGAAGGCGCTGAAGGCCATTCGCGACTGGTCTACCGCACGCTGGATGACCTCGACACCATTCGCGCCGCGGCCAGTCAGGCGAAACGCGGCGTGGTGGTCGGGGGCGGGCTGCTGGGGCTGGAAGCGGCCAACGCGCTGAAGTCACTGGGACTGGAAGCCCACGTGGTGGAATTTGCACCGCGCCTGATGCCAGTGCAGCTGGATGACCACGGCGGCGCCGCCCTGAAGGCGCGCATCGAAGCGCTGGGGGTTGGCGTGCATCTGTCCCGCGCGACGCAATCCATCAGCGCGGGTGAGGAATACCGCTACCGGATGAATTTCGCCGGCGATGAATTCCTGGAAACCGACCTGATCGTTTTCTCCGCCGGCATTCGTCCGCAAGACGCCCTCGCCCGCCAGTGTGAGCTGGCGCTGGGCCCCCGCGGCGGCATCGCCATCGACGAACATTGCCGCACCAGCGACGCCGACATTTTCGCCATCGGCGAGTGCGCGGCCTGGAACGGCAGCGTCTTCGGCCTCGTCGCGCCGGGTTATCAAATGGCCCGCAACGTCGCGGCGCAATTGTGCGATCTGGACGCCGAGCCGTTCTTCGGGGCGGACATGTCGACCAAGCTCAAACTGCTCGGCGTCGACGTCGGCTCCATCGGCGACGCTCATGGTGCGTTGGCGGGTGCGCGCAGTTACCGGTTTATCGACGAGGCCACCGGCAGCTATCGGCGCCTGGTGGTGTCCGCCGATGGCAAACAGGTGCTCGGTGCGGTGCTGGTGGGCGACAACAGCTATTACGACACCCTGCTGCAATACGCGCAGAACGGCATCAAGCTGCCCGCCGATCCTTCGAGCCTGATCCTGCCCCGTAGCGACGGCGCGCCGACCCTTGGCGCTGACGCCCTGCCCGCCACGGCAACCATTTGCTCATGCCATAACGTGAGCAAGGCGTCGATCTGTTCCGCAATCGACGGCGGCTGCACCGATCTTGCCGGGCTCAAGGCCTGCACCAAGGCGGCCACCGGTTGCGGCGGTTGTGCAGCGCTGCTGAAAAGCGTGTTCGAGCACGAACTGATTGCCCGCGGCGTCACCGTCGATAAAAGCCTGTGCGAGCACTTCGCGTTCACGCGTCAGGAGCTGTACGCCTTCGCCCGCGTTGAAAACATTGAAAGCTTCGACGAGATGCTTGCCCGCCACGGCAAAGGTCATCTGGGTTGCGACATCTGCAAACCCACCGTCGGCTCGATCCTCGCCTCGTGCTGGAACCGGCCGATCATGGACCCGTCGCTGGTGCCGCTGCAGGACACCAACGACACCTTCATGGCCAACATGCAGAAGAACGGCACGTACTCAGTGGTGCCGCGCATCCCGGCGGGTGAAATCACCGCGGACGGCTTGATCGCCATCGGCGCGGTCGCGAAGAAATACGACCTGTACACCAAGATCACCGGCGGCCAGCGCATTGACCTGTTCGGCGCGCAGTTGCACGAGCTGCCGGACATCTGGGCCGAGCTGATCGCTGCCGGATTCGAGACCGGCCATGCCTACGGCAAATCGACACGGACGGTGAAGTCCTGTGTCGGCAGCACCTGGTGCCGTTACGGCGTTCAGGACAGTGTGCAAATGGCGCTCAACATCGAGGACCGCTACAAAGGCCTGCGCTCGCCGCACAAGCTGAAGTTCGCGGTGTCCGGCTGCACCCGTGAATGCGCTGAAGCCCAGAGCAAGGACATCGGCGTGATCGCCACGGAGAACGGCTGGAATCTGTACGTATGCGGCAACGGTGGCATGCGCCCGCGCCACGCCGAGCTGTTCGCCACCGATCTGGACGACGAGACGCTAATTCGCTACATCGACCGCGTGCTGATGTTTTACATCCGCACCGCTGACAAGTTGCAGCGGACGTCGGTCTGGCGCGAGTCCCTTGAAGGCGGGCTGGATTTTCTGAAAGCGGTGGTGATCGAGGACAGCCTTGGGCTCGCTGCCGAACTGGAGGCGCAGATGCAGTTGGTGGTAGACCGTTATGAATGCGAGTGGGCGAACGCGCTGAAGAGCCCGGAGAAGCTCAAGCGTTTCCGTACGTTCGTCAATGACAAGGGCGCTGACCCGGACATTCATTTCGTCAAGGAGCGCAGCCAGCGTCGTCCGGCTCGCGCTGAAGAGTTGAATCTGATTGCCGCTGTGGAGGTTGCACGATGAGCCAGGTCGATGCTGCAGTAATGGAGATGCCGAAGACTCAGGTGTGGCGCGCGGTGTGTGCGCGCGAGGATCTGGTGCTGAATTCCGGCGTGGTTGCGTTGGTCGGCACTGCGCAGGTGGCGTTGTTTTATGTGGCGTCCATTGGTGGCGCGCCGCAGGTGTTTGCGGTGGACAATCGTGATCCGGTCACGGGGGTGAATGTGATTGGTCGGGGGTTGATCGGCAGTTTGGGCGGGGATCTTGTGATCGCTTCGCCTTTATATAAGCAGCATTACCGACTCAAGGACGGTACGTGTCTGGAGGATGCGGCACTGCGGCTGCGGATTTGGCCGGTGCGGCTGGTGGGCGATGTTGTGGAGGTAGATGTCAGCGGCGTTGCTTAGTCCGCGAAGATCAAGTGCGCCTGCCTAACGGCAGACATTTCGCCTTCGGCGAGTTACTTGGAAAAGCACCCCAAGTAACCAAGGGTGCTTGCTCCTGGTTGGGCCCTTCCTTCGTCAGGGTTCCTTCACTCCGGTCTCGCTCCGTGGGCCCGCGCCGAACGGACATCCATGTCCTGACGGCGCTCTCGCCGCATCCATACGGCTCGGCCCACTGCGCGAGACCTGCGTTCAGCCTGCACCCAAGTCGCGATTGGAGGTGACTGAGCCTTTTGTGTAGGAAGATCAAAAGCAGAGCACAAGCAGATCACAAGCAGATCACAAGCAGATCACAAGCAGATCAACAGCTTCCCGGCTAAAGCCGGTCCTACAGTCGGGATCGACGCCACTTCTGCTGGATGCACGCGCCGCTTTTAGTGGGACCGGCTTTAGCCGGGAAGAGGTCGGTGTGAGCGATGCCAGAGTCTCGGGGTGAACCTGATCGTTCCCACGCTCCGCGTGGTAACGCAGCCCCGGACGCTCTGCGTCCTGCAGGCGACGCTCATTCAAGCCTGGGCAAGTTGACGCGGAGGGTCATTAACAGTGCTACCACGCGGAACGTGGGAACAATCATCGATGAGACTGCGCCCACCAAATCCCGGGCACAAAAAAAGCGACCCTAAGGTCGCTCTCTTTGTCGTTACGAGGAGTTCAAGGGCCTCGTAACTCAATATGGCGCAGCGGACGGGACTCGAACCCGCGACCCCCGGCGTGACAGGCCGGTATTCTAACCGACTGAACTACCGCTGCGCGTAACACTTGAAACGAATGGTGGGTGATGACGGGATCGAACCGCCGACATTCTGCTTGTAAGGCAGACGCTCTCCCAGCTGAGCTAATCACCCTTCGCTTCGGTGTGGCGCGCATTCTACGGAGCGATCAAAAAGCTGGCAAGCACTTTTTGAAATAAATTTTATAATCCTTCCAAAGGCTTACATCAGGGTTGGCCGCAGGGTCACAGCAGCGAATAATGCCCCCCTTTGTATAAAGGAGAGATGTACCCCATGTGGTTCAAAAACCTGCTTGTCTATCGCCTGACCCAGGACCTGCCATTTGACGCCGAGGCGCTGGAAACCGCGTTGGCGACCAAGCCTGCACGAGCCTGTGCCAGCCAGGAGTTGACCACTTACGGTTTCATCGCCCCGTTCGGCAAGGGCGAAGACGCGCCACTGGTGCACGTCAGCGGTGATTTCATGCTGATCTCGGCGCGCAAGGAAGAACGCATCTTGCCCGGCAGCGTGGTCAACGATGCATTGAAAGAGAAAGTCGAAGAGATTGAGACCGAGCAGATGCGCAAGGTCTACAAGAAGGAACGCGATCAGCTCAAGGATGAAATCATCCAGGCCTTCCTGCCCCGCGCCTTTATCCGTCGCTCGGCGACCTTCGCTGCCATCGCCCCCAAGCAAGGCGTGATTCTGGTCAACGCTTCCAGCCCGAAGCGCGCCGAAGACCTGCTGTCGACCCTGCGTGAAGTAGTGGGCTCGCTGCCCGTCCGCCCCGTCACCGTCAAAACAGCGCCAACCGCCGTGATGACCGAATGGGTCAAGACCGGCGAAACCGCCGAGCACTTCTTTGTGCTGGACGAATGCGAACTGCGCGACACCCACGAAGACGGCGGCGTTGTGAAGTGCAAGCGTCAGGACCTGACCAGCGACGAAATCCAGCTGCACCTGAGCACCGGCAAAGTCGTCACTCAGCTGTCGCTGGCGTGGCAGGACAAGCTGTCGTTCGTGCTGGACGACAAGCTCGGCATCAAACGCCTGAAGTTCGAAGACCTGCTGCAGGATGAAGCCGAGCAGAACGGCGGCGACGATGCGCTGGGTCAGCAGGACGCCAGCTTCACCCTGATGATGCTGACGTTCGGCGAGTTCCTGCCGCAACTGATGGAGGCACTGGGCGGCGAAGAGATTCCACAGGGGATCTGATTTCACTGCCTGCGTAGGGGCCGGCGTGCTGGCTCCCATCAAGGATGACCTTGCCGCAGATGTATCTGGCGACGGCTGAATGTGGGAGTGAGCTTGCTCGCGAAAAGGCAGGGACATCCGCTGGATCTTTATTGGCTGACAGGCCGTCTTCGTGAGCAAGCTCACTCCCACAGGGACTGCGTCTGCCGCGCGACACCGGGAAGCCGGAACAACAGGGAATCGCCTGCAGTTTCCGGCTCCACTTCATACTCATAAGAAAGGAGCAGGCTATGCGCGCCCTGGCTGCGTTGAGTCGTTTTGTCGGTAATACCTTCGCGTACTGGGTGCTGCTGTTCGCCGTGCTGGCGTTTCTGTTCCCGTCCTGGTTCATCGGCCTCAAGTCGTACATCGTGCCGTCGCTCGGACTGGTGATGTTCGGCATGGGCCTGACCCTCAAGCTCGATGATTTTTCTGAAGTCGTGCGCCATCCCTGGCGCGTGGCTCTGGGTGTGGTCGCGCATTTCGTGATCATGCCCGGCGTGGCCTGGCTGCTTTGCCAGTTGTTTCACCTGCCGCCGGAAATCGCCGTGGGCGTGATTCTGGTCGGCTGCTGCCCGAGCGGCACGTCGTCCAACGTCATGACCTGGCTGGCGAAAGGTGACCTGGCGCTGTCGGTGGCCATCGCCGCCGTCACCACCCTCCTCGCCCCGCTGCTGACCCCGGCGCTGATCTGGCTGCTGGCCTCGGCGTGGCTGCCGGTGTCCTTCATGGAAATGTTCTGGTCGATCCTGCAACTGGTGATGCTGCCGATCGTGCTCGGCGTCATCGCTCAACGTTTACTCGGCGCCAAGGTGAGTTTTGCCGTCGACGTGCTGCCGCTGGTGTCGGTGGTGAGCATCGTGATGATCGTCTGTGCGGTGGTGGCGGCGAGTCAGGCGAAGATTGCCGAATCAGGCCTGTTGATCATGGCCGTGGTGATCCTGCACAACAGCTTCGGCTTTCTGCTGGGTTATTTCACCGGCAAGCTGTTCAAACTGCCGTTGGCTCAGCGCAAGTCGCTGTCCCTGGAAGTCGGCATGCAGAACTCAGGCCTCGGCGCCGCCCTGGCCGCCGCGCACTTTTCGCCACTGGCGGCGGTGCCAAGCGCGCTTTTCAGTGTGTGGCACAACATCTCCGGCGCGCTGCTTTCGACGTACTTCCGGAAGATGACGCCGGATGCGGTGGTTGCGGAAGAGAAGCCAGTGGTGGGTTGATCAGTCGTGCAGCTGGCTTGCTCTTTGTGGGAGATTCCCGGTCGCCCACGAGTCGTTCAGCGGATGCGGTCAATGTGGGAGCGAGCTTGCTCGCGAAGATGGTATTCCTACCGCTGAAGGTTTAGTGGATGTACCGGCCTCTTCGTGAGCAAGCTCACTCTTACAGGTCCTCTGTCGCAGCTCAACCAGCAGTCTCCCACAAGGCATTCCGATAGCTCGAAACATCCGGCTTCCGGCTAACGCACCGCCCCCCGCAACTCCGCCACCCGCTCACGCACTAGCGCCGGCTGCGATTGCTCACCCGTCAACGCTGGCCCTGCCACCAGGGTCACTCGGGACCACAGTCTGCGGAACACACCCTTATTCGGGTCGCGGCTGAAGAAGCTTCCCCACAACCCCTGCAATGCCAGCGGAATCACCGGCACGTCAGTCTCCTGCAAGACCCGGGTCATGCCGCTTTTAAAGGTGTCGATCTCGCCGTCGGTGGTCAGTTTTCCTTCCGGAAAGATGCACACCAGCTCGCCTTCCTTGAGGTAATGGGCGATGCGCTCGAACGCTTTGTCGAACACCGCCTTGTCCTCCTTGATGCCGGCAATCGGGATGGCGCCCGCCGTACGGAACACAAAATTCAGCACCGGCAGATTGAAGATCTTGTAGTACATGACGAAGCGGATCGGCCGGCGCACAGAACCTGCAATCAACAGCGCATCGACGAACGAGACATGGTTGCAGACCAGCAACGCCGCGCCTTCGTCGGGGATCAGGTCGAGATCACGATGCTCAACGCGGTACATGGAATGGCTGAGCAGCCAGATCATGAAGCGCATGGTGAACTCGGGCACGATCTTGAAGATGTAGGCGTTGACCGCGATGTTCATCAGCGACACCACAAGGAACAGCTGCGGGATCGACAGCTTCACCACGCTCAACAGCACGATCGAGACAATCGCCGAGACCACCATGAACAACGCGTTGAGGATGTTGTTGGACGCAATGACCCGCGAGCGCTCTTTCTCCGGCGTGCGCGACTGGATCAGCGCGTACAGCGGCACGATGTAAAATCCGCCGAACACGCCGATGCCAAGGATGTCCAGCAACACCCACCACGCCTGCCCGTAACCCAGAATCGCCAGCCAGTTGTTGGCCTGCACGTTCTGCGGGAAATCACCGGAATGCCACCAGAGCAACAAGCCGAAAACCGTCAGACCCATGGAGCCGAACGGCACCAGGCCAATTTCCACTTTGCGCCCGGACAGTCGTTCGCAGAGCATGGAGCCGGCGGCAATGCCGATGGAGAATACGGTCAGAATCAGGGTGACGACGGTTTCATCGCCGTACAGAAACTCCTTGGCGTAGGCCGGGATCTGCGTCAGATAAATCGCTCCGACGAACCAGAACCACGAGTTGCCGACGATGGAGCGGGACACCGCTTCGGTCTGGCCCAAGCCGAGTTTCAGGGTGGCCCAGGATTCGCTGAAGATGTTCCAGTTCAGGCGCATGTCCGGCGACGCGGCCGCTGCCGGCGGAATGCCCCGGCTGGCGAGATACCCCAGGCACGCTACCGAGACCATCGCTGCCGCCACGATGGGCGCGTAATGGGTCGCCGACATCATCACGCCGGCGCCGATGGTGCCGGCGAGGATCGCCAGAAACGTGCCCATTTCCACCAGACCGTTGCCGCCCACCAGTTCATTCTCATGCAGGTGCTGGGGCAGGATTGAGTACTTCACCGGCCCGAACAACGCCGAGTGGGTGCCCATGGCGAACAGCGCGGCCAGCATCAGCGACAGGTGATTGAAGAGAAATCCGATTGCGCCCACGACCATGATCACGATCTCCAGTACCTTGATCATGCGGATCAGTTTGTCCTTGGGGTACTTCTCGCCGAACTGCCCGGCCAGCGCCGAGAACAGAAAGAACGGCAGGATGAACAGCAAGGCGCAGAGGTTGACGTAGATGGACCGGTCCCCGTCGATGCTCAGCTTGTAGAGAATGGCGAGGATCAGCGATTGCTTGAAGATGTTGTCGTTGAACGCCCCGAGGGACTGGGTCACGAAAAACGGCAGAAAACGCCGCTTACCCAACAAACTGAACTGCGACTGACTCATCTTCCCTGGTCCTGAGTGGCGCCGGTGCCGGCTTTCGGATGGGAACGCCGAACGGCGGTTCCGGGCCACATTGAAGACGACACCGGCGGCAAAGTCGAGCACCCGCTCGAACGCATAGCCCGTTAGAGCGAGTGAGCGTTATCTAGCGTAAGCCCGCGATGCACGGCGAAACGAACAGCTCGCCTTTATAGGCCCCGCTCACGGTGCGCTTCATGATCACCAGCCACAGGACAGTCAGCGCGGCGACCAGCACGCTGCCGAGCACCGCAAAGAACCCGAGATGAAGCAGCGCGCCCAGCTTCAGGGTGGTCAGCGCGAACACGCCCAGCGGAAAGGTGAAACCCCACCAGCCCAGATTGAACGGGATGCCGTTGCGCAGGTAACGCGCGGTGATCAGCAATGCCATCAGGCACCACCACACGCTAACACCCCATAAAATCACGCCGCCGATCAGGCCAAGGCCCGAGGCGACTTCGCCGACGCCGGGCAAGCCGTTGGCGTTGAAGATCAGTGGCGAATCGGCGCCCAGCACAATCAAACCGAATGCGCCGGTGCTGATCGGCCCGAGCGCTAGCCAGCTCGATGCGGCCATGCTTTCGTGGGGCAATTTGTGCAGGGCCATGCGCAGCAAGAGAATGGTCAGAATGCTGAACGCCACCGGCACCGACATCGCCCACAGCACGTAGCTGGTGATGAGCACGCTGAACTGGCTGTGGCTTTCAGCCAGATGAGGCGCCAGCAGTCCACCACTCACCGCTGCCACTTCGCAGGCCACCAGGGGCAGAAGCCAGACGGCGGTCATCTGATCGATGCGGTGTTCCTGGCGAGTGAACATCAAAAACGGGATGAGCACGCCGCAGGCCAGGGACATCGCCACGTCCAGCCACCACAACAGTTCGGCAAGCGACAGCACGGCATCGCCCCAGCGTGGCAGGCCGAAAGTCAGCAACCCGTTAATGAGCGTCGCCAGGCCCATGGGAATCGTGCCGAAAAACATGGACACCGTGGAATGCCCGAACACCCGCCGCGCCTCGTCGAAAAACATCACCCAGCGCGCGATGTAGAGGGCGCTGAAGGTCAGGAACAGCACGATGTTGAGCATCCACAAGGCCTCGGCCAGCTGGAACACACCGGGGATGGTCACCGGAAGCTGTGTCAGCACGGCGGAAAGAATGCCGGTGCCCATGGTCGCGGCGAACCAGTTGGGGGTGAATTGGCGGATGACTTCCCGAGGATGACTCAGTTGGCTGAAGGGTCTTTGCGGGAAGAACATGGCGTGGGTCATGGCGGGCTCCTGTCCTCGTGTGAGGTGGTCCCCATAGTAGGACGGCAGCTGATATCGACTAAGCGGGTAATTTAGCTATGTGTCATAGATTTCCCAGATATATAGGTGCCGACTGAAAACATAGGCGTCAGAGCACCCTCGACACTGACTGCACGCGCTGCTTTTAGTGGGACCGGCTTTAGCCGGGAAAGGGCCGGTGCAAACGCTCAAGATGCGCCGCTCAGACCATGGTCGAAACAGACGAACCCCACGCGGCGTGCGAGACTGTCCGGCCGGCGAGGGATCGCCACCGAAACCGCTAGCCGTTTGTCTATGGAGTTCCCATGTCGCTGTCCAGCGGGCTGATCGCTGCGGTCGCCCTGGCCTATATGGCCATCATGTTCGCCATCGCCTTTTACGGTGACCGTCGCAGCAAACCGCTGCCGCCGCGCCTGCGCGCCTGGGTGTACAGCCTGTCGCTGGCGGTGTACTGCACCAGTTGGACGTTTTTCGGCTCCGTCGGTCAGGCCGCCGAGCAACTGTGGTCGTTTCTGCCGATCTACCTCGGGCCGATCCTGCTGTTGCTGCTGGCGCCCTGGGTGCTGCAGAAAATGGTGCTGATCAGCAAGCAGGAAAACATCACGTCCATCGCCGACTTCATCGCCGCCCGCTACGGCAAGTCGCAGACCCTCGCCGTGGTTGTCGCGCTGATCTGCCTGATCGGCGTGCTGCCCTACATCGCGCTGCAGCTCAAAGGCATCGTGCTGGGGGTTAACATTCTGATCGGTGCCGGCGCCGACGCCACCGGGACCCGCGCCCAGGACACCGCGCTGATCGTCTCGTTGGTGCTGGCGCTGTTCACCATCGTCTTCGGCACCCGCAACCTCGACGCCACCGAACACCACCGCGGCATGGTCCTGGCGATCGCTTTCGAGTCGCTGGTCAAGCTGTTCGCCTTCATGGCCGTCGGGGCGTTCGTGACCTTCGGGCTGTACGACGGCGTGGACGACCTGTTCAGCCAGGCCATGCTCGCGCCGCGCCTGGAGGAATACTGGAAGGAAACGGTCAACTGGCCGTCGATGGTGGTGCAGACCGGCGTCGCCATGATGGCGATCATCTGCCTGCCCCGGCAATTTCACGTCACCGTGGTGGAGAACATCGAGCCTCAGGATCTGCGCCTGGCCAAATGGGTGTTCCCGGCGTATCTGGTGCTGGCGGCGGTGTTCGTGGTGCCGATTGCGCTGGCCGGGCAGATGCTGCTGCCCGCCTCGGTGCTGCCGGACTCGTTCGTGATCAGCGTGCCGTTGGCCCACGCCCACCCGGCGCTGGCGATGCTGGCGTTCATCGGGGGCGCCTCGGCGGCCACCGGCATGGTGATCGTCGCGAGCGTCGCGCTGTCGACCATGGTCTCCAACGACATGCTGCTGCCATGGCTGCTGCGGCGCAAAACCGCCGAGCGCCCGTTCGAGGCGTTCCGCTACTGGATGCTCTCGGTGCGCCGGGTCAGCATCGTCGTCATTCTGTTGCTCGCCTACGTCAGCTACCGGTTGCTGGGATCGACCGCGAGCCTGGCGACCATCGGCCAGATCGCCTTCGCCGCCATCACGCAGTTGATGCCGGCGATGATTGGCGCGCTGTACTGGAAGCCGGCCAATCGGCGCGGGGTGTTTGCCGGGCTTGCGGCCGGGGTGTTCATCTGGTTTTACACGCTGGTGCTGCCGATCATTGCCCACAGCATGGGCTGGTCGCTGAGCAGTTTTCCGCTGCTGGCGTGGCTGCACAGCAACCCCTTCAATCTGCCGATCAGCCCGCTGACCCAGGGTGTGGTCCTGTCGATGCTGGGCAACCTGGCGCTGTTTGTGTGGGTCTCGCTGCTGTCGCGAACGCGGGTTTCCGAACACTGGCAGGCGGGGCGTTTCATCGGTCAGGAATTGCAGGCGCGGCCTAACAATCGCTCGCTGCTGGCAGTGCAGATCGAAGACTTGCTCAAGCTCTCGGCGCGTTTTGTGGGCGAAGAGCGGGCGCAGCAAAGCTTCATCCGCTTCGCCTACCGACAGGGCAAAGGCTTCAATCCCAATCAGAACGCCACCGGCGAATGGATCGCCCACACCGAACGCTTGCTGGCGGGGGTGCTGGGCACGTCGTCGACACGGGCGGTGGTCAAGGCGGCGATCGAAGGCCGCGACATGCAGCTCGAAGATGTGGTGCGCATCGCCGACGAAGCCTCCGAAGTGCTGCAGTTCAATCGCGCCCTGTTGCAAGGCGCCATCGAGAACATCACCCAGGGCATCAGTGTGGTGGACCAGTCCCTGCGGCTGGTGGCCTGGAACGCTCGCTATCTGGAACTGTTCAGCTACCCGGAAGGCTTGATCAGCGTGGGCCGGCCCATCGCCGACATCATCCGCTACAACGCCGAGCGCGGCCTGCTCGGCCCCGGCGAGGCCGAGGTGCACGTTGCCCGACGGCTGCACTGGATGCGCCAAGGGCGTGCGCATACGTCCGAGCGGTTGTTTCCCAATGGGCAGGTGATCGAGCTGATCGGCAACCCGATGCCCGGCGGCGGCTTCGTCATGAGCTTCACTGACATCACCGCGTTCCGCGAGGCCGAGCATGCGCTCAAGGGCGCCAACGAAAGCCTCGAACAGCGCGTGGCTGAACGGACGCGGGAGCTGTCGCAGCTGAACACGGCGTTGAGCGAAGCCAAGGCCCATGCCGAAGCCGCCAATCAGTCGAAAACGCGGTTTCTCGCCGCGGTCAGTCACGACCTGATGCAGCCCATGAACGCTGCGCGTTTGTTCTCCGCCGCCTTGCTGCACAACGACGACAACGTGCCGGCGGAAGCGAAGCAGCTGATTCAGCACCTGGACAGCTCCCTGCGTTCGGCCGAAGACCTGATCAGCGACTTGCTGGATATTTCGCGCCTTGAGAGCGGCAAGTTCACGCCGACCATCACGCCGTTCGCGCTAAATAATCTGTTTGAAACCCTCGGCGCCGAATTCAAGGCCCTCGCCCAGGAGCAGGGTCTGGACTTCCGTGTGCGCGGCAGCAATTTACGCGTGGCCAGCGACGCCAAGCTGCTGCGGCGGGTATTGCAGAACTTCCTGACCAATGCGTTCCGTTACGCCAAGGGGCCGATTTTGCTGGGAGTGCGGCGCAGAAACGGGCAACTGAGCCTGGAAGTCTGGGACCGTGGCCCGGGCATTCCCGAGGACAAGCGGCAGGTAATTTTCGAGGAGTTCAAGCGGCTGGACAGCCATCAGACCCGCGCCGAGAAAGGGCTGGGGTTGGGCCTGGCGATCGCCGATGGTCTGTGCCGCGTGCTCGGTCACTCGCTGGAAGTGCGTTCATGGCCGGGCCGGGGCAGCGTGTTCAGCGTTACGGTACCGCTGGCGCCCGCCTTGCCGATGCCGGCCGCTGCGCCGAGCGAGCCTTTGCGGGCCGTGCTGAACGGCACGCAGATTCTGTGCGTCGACAATGAAGACAGCATCCTGATCGGCATGAACAGCCTGCTCAGCCGCTGGGGCTGTCAGGTCTGGACCGCGCGCAATCGCGAGGAATGCCAGGCCCTGCTCAACGACGGCATTCGCCCGCACCTGGCGTTGGTGGATTACCACCTGGACCACGGCGAAATCGGCACCGAACTGATGGCTTGGCTGCGTACGCAGCTGGGTGAGCCCGTCCCCGGGGTGGTCATCAGCGCCGACGGCCGCCCGGAGCTAATCGCCCAGGTGCATGCCGCGGGCCTGGAATACCTGGTCAAACCGGTGAAGCCCGCAGCCCTGCGAGCGTTGCTGAGCCGGCATGTGCGGCTGGGTTGAGGCTGGCCGGTGTCGTCACGCTGGGAACGATGATCCACTGTAGGCGTGAGCTTGCTCGCGATCGGCTGCGCAGCAGTCGTGAAACTGACGCCCTGGCAATGCCTGACACACCGCGTGCACCGGTTTGCTGCCGCTGCACGCCAGATCGCGAGCAAGCTCACTCCTACAGTTTTTGCAGCGTCCAAAGAATTCGCCCCAGACCACAAATCGTGCCTGACTGTGCGCAGATTCCGCGCCAGACGACGATCGATGTAGGAGTGAGCTTGCTCGCGATCGGATGCGCAGCAGTCGTGAAACTGACGCCCTGGCAGTGCCTGACACACCGCATGCACCGGTTTGCTGTCGCTGCGCGCCAGATCGCGAGCAAGCTCACTCCTACAGTTTTTGCAGCGTCCAGAGAATTCGCCCCGACCACAAATCGTGCCTTACCGTGCGCAGATTCCGCGCCAGACGACGATCAATGTAGGAGTGAGCTTGCTCGCGATCGGATGCGCAGCAGTCGTTTACTGACGCCCTGGCAATGCCTGACACACCGCATTCACCAGTCTGCTGCCGCTGCGCGCCAGATCGCGAGCAAGCTCACTCCTACAGTTTTCTTCCGCATTGCCCGAAGCATTCGCCGCAGGCTTGGACGGTTCTACCCAACCTTCCTGAACACAAACATCAACCCCACCACGATCAGCACCATCCCCAGCAAACTCATCAGCGCGAGGCGGTTGCCGTAGATCAGGTAGTCCATGATCGCGGTGACGCCGGGCACCAGGTAAAACAGGCTGGTGACGTTGACCAGATTGCCCTGGGCGATCAGGCGATAAAGCAGAAACGTCGCCAGCACCGACACCACCAGGCCCATGTAAAGCACCGGCACGTAGAAGCCGATGCTGTGTTCGAAATGAAAGGGCTGAAACGGCACGAACACGGCACACACCGCCGTCCCCGCAAGGTACTGCACCGGCAACGTGCCGAGGGGGTTGTCGGTGATGCGTTTCTGCATGATCGAGCCGCCGGTCATGCTCAACATGCCGAGCACGCCGAACGCCATGCCGGCCAGCGATCCACCGTCGCCGATGCCTTGCCAGACCACCAGCACGAGGCCGACCAGGCCCATACTCAGGCCAAACAGGCGTGACCCCGAGCGGCTGCGTTCGACCAGCACGGCCGTGAGTATCGGTTGCACGCCCATGATCGTGGCCATGACGCCGGGCGCGACCTTCATGTCCAGCGCCAGCAGGTAGCAGATCTGATATGCGCCCAGCAGCACAGCGCCCGTCAGCAACGCGAAGCCCATCGAGGCGCGGGTGGCGGGAAGCTTGTAACCCAATGCAGGGATCAGGATCGCCAGCGCGACAAGCGCCAGCAAGAAACGAAACAGCAGAAACGCAAAGGGCGAAGCATGGGTCAGGCCCCACTTGGAAACGATCGCGCCGCTGCTCCAGAGCAGTACGAACAGCGTCGTGGTGGCCATCGAGGCCAAAGCTTTATTAGCGAACATGAGTCACCTGTGATTCAGACAAAATCGGACCCGGCACGAACCGGATTCACGGATGTTTTGCGGGCGTTTGCAGGCCTGGACCGACAGCGTTGAGGCAGTCGATCAGCCGAGTACAACGACCCCTGGCGGTGCAACGGCGCACACGACAGGACTGTTCACAGGTGGGGGTGGCGGGTAGTGCGTGATGACGGCGACTTGCATGCAGCTGCACGGTTCCGCAACAGCGTAAGCCGTGGCGGATAAAGCGAACCGTTTGCTGGATGCAGGCATCGTGTTCATCTTCTGAAAGGAGTGACTCGGTGTTGCCAAGTGTTACGGCAACGACGCCGACTATAACCAGCCATCGGTGCCTCGTGCAATGTCATAACGCGACGTCGTGAATGCCCCTGATGCGCTACTACCGAGGGAGCCCTACCAAGACAGCTTCAGCTCAACGCCGAGGTAGTTGCTGTCGTGCCCGCCGGCATCGCGCACTGACTGGCCGACATCATAGTGAACCGCCTCGATCGCGCCGCTCAGATTGCCGGTGAACGCGTAGTCCGTGCGCACCTGTCCATACGCGCCGGTCCAGCGACTGCCCTGCCCCGCCGTCCCCGCCACCGCAATGTTGGGCTGCACGTAAACGGCATCTTCGGTCGTTTCCCGCCATTGCAGGCCGAGCGCCGTCTGAATGCTCAGCTTGGCGATGGGCTTGATGGTAATCGACGGTTTGACGTGCAGGATGTTGGCGTAACCGGTATAGCCGCCCAGCGAAAAGTAATAGCCATTGGGGAACAGCGGATTGAAGGTGCCCAGCGTGCCATCGCCGTTGTTTCGGTCGCCCGAGGCCGCGTCCAGTTGCAGGCCCAGGCGCGGCGTCCAGCTGACATCGGCGAACGTATAGCCCACACGACTGCCAGCTGCCCAGGCGCGAATGCTTTTGGCGCCGACCGAACCGGTCTGCCCCATCGCTTCCAGGTCCCAGTCGTAGCCATCGGCCGCGCCGCCCAATCGAGCGTCGAAGATGTTCCGGTGCTCTGCGCCGCTGGCGTCCAGATAGTTGGCGTCGTCGCGTTCATACAGGCCGACGTACGCCGAGAGCTCGTTACTGCCGCCGACCAGACGCTCGGCGCGGAGCATGTGGAAGCGAAATTCATGGTTGGAGCGATCGTCGAAGTGGCGCTCGTCCTGATACTGCACCGGTCGACTGGCAATCGCGATGAAGCGCCACAAGCCGGTCTCCCAGTCCGCCCACAACGCATCGAACGACTGGCGCACGTTGGGCCCGTCGCGGGAAGAAATAAAACGCTGCAGGTCGAAGGCGAAATCTTGCCGTCCCACCCGCGCCTTGAACGTGTTGTCGCCCAGCTTTTTCGTGTACTCCAGAAACGCCAGGCGTAGGTCGGTACGGTTCTGATCGGCGCCGCCAATCGTGGTTTTGTCGTGCGCGCGCACGTCCTCCAACTGGGTGAACACGCGCCAGTTCTCGTTGAAGTGCAGATCGGCGTGGACCTGAAAGCGCTGTAGCAGATACCTGTCGCGGGCCACATTGCGGGTGCCGAACGCGCTGGCGTCGTTCATCTCGAAGCGCTCACGCAACGTGCTGCCCAGTGAGAGGTAGGTCTGAGGATTGTCGGCGGACAACGGGATGTATTTGAGACTGTCCAGCGGTGCGGTCCTGAGGGTCGGATTGGCGAGCACCGACCAATCCTCCTGCCAGCGATTGGTCTTGATCGTCGGCCTGGTTGCAGCGTCGGCAGCACGGGCCAGGCTGCTGACCATTGGCAACGCCACGGCCAGGCACAGACCGCTCACACCTGCAGCGAATCGAGTACGCGCCATCGGTCAACCGGCCGCAGCGGTCTGATGAATTTCAGCAACGTAGCCACCCGGGAACTCAACGACTGCTGCCGTGCGCCCCTCGCTCGTGAACGGCTCGACGAGCACGTTCACACCCGCCGCCTTCGCTTTGCTCAATGTGTCCTGCAGGTTGGCGACTTCATAACCGGTGTTGTCGTGGCCGAACGGATACGGCAGATGGCCGTCGGTGGCCAGCACGACCATTTTGCCAAACGGCGACTCGATGCGGATGCGGTGGAACGTAGCATCAGCGCGGCCGATTTCGATGCCCGGTGCTTTCTGCTCGTCACTGACGACTTTGCCGTGGGAGAACGCGACAAACGCTTTCACGAAAGCTGCAGCCCGGTCATTGGAGACGTAGACACGGTTCTCTGGAATGGTCTGGAACGGCGCGTAATTCGGCACTTTGGTGTGCCAGTAAAGCTGCATGTTCACGCCACCCGGCCACTGCACGACGGCGTCGCGACCGATCGGGTCCGGGAAATCGGAGACGATCACGTCGGCGCCGGCCTGACGAGCCTCTTTGATCGCAACGTCCATGTCCTTGACCAGATACCCGTTGCGCTCATCGCCAAACGGACGCGGGATCGGGGTCTTGAAACCGAACAGCGAAACCGTGCCGACCGGCGTTTGAATCAGCTGGGACGTGGTACTGCTCGGCACCGGCAAGACATTGACCACCACCTGTGGCGTGCTCTGCCCGCCGAATGTGGCGGTGAAGCTCTGAACGAAGCGGTCCACGTCTGCGGGGGCCACGTAGACATGGGTGGTGTCGTATTGCGGGGCAACGGCCACGGCGGCGGACTGGGCAAAGGCAACGGTGGGCACAACCACAGCCGCCATCGGACCGGCCAAGAACAGCGTGGCGGAAAGCATCAGGAATCTGGCGCGCATGAACAACGTCTCCGGGTAAAAGGGCTGAACGCAGGGTCCGCCGACTGGCCCGAAGAGGATTGAATAGACGTGCTATTTGCCGGTTATGCCCTGGCGCCAGGCATAAAAAAACGCCGCTGCACAGGGTGCAACGGCGCTTGATAAAGCCATTCGTTCATCCGAACAGCCAGTAGCCCAGCAGCGTCAGCACGAGCACGGCCAGCACCGGACGCAAGATGCGATAGGCCTTGGGGTTGGCGCGTTTGAACTGCTTGACCTTGCCGCTGAAGCTGTTGCTGAACCGCTTACTGAACGCATAAGCCTGATTGATCCCGCCGACGCGCTCGTCATCGGTGTTCTGCGGCGCGGTGGCACGGCCGAGAAACGCGCTGACGCGGCGGTTGACGGCGGTCATGAAGCGGTTGCTCAGCGGCCGCTCGATGTCGCAGAACAGAATCACCCGGGTGACGTCGGTTTCGTTCTTGACCCAGTGCACGTAGGTTTCGTCGAACATCACGTCGTCACCGTCGCGCCAGGCATACACCTGACCGTCGACGAAGATGCGGCAATCGTCGGAGTTCGGCGTGGACAGGCCCAAGTGATAACGCAAGGAGCCGGCAAACGGATCGCGGTGCGGGTTCAAGTGACTGCCACCGGGCAACAGGGCGAACATCGCGCCTTTGACATTGGGAATACGGCTGACCAGTTCGACGGTCTTGGGGCACAACGCCTCGGCCGATGGCAGCGGTTTGTCATACCACTTCAGGTAAAAACGCTTCCAGCCTTTCTTGAAGAACGACCCGAAACCCGCGTCATTGTCCTTGGCGGCGGCACGGATATAGCCTTCGTCGAACAGGTGCATGGCCTCGTCGCGGATGGTTTCCCAGTTATCACGCAGCACATCGAGTTCGGGAAACTTGCTGCGGTCCAGGTACGGCTTGGACGGCACGCTGGAGAACAGGTACATCAAGGCGTTATAGGGGGCGAACAGTGCGGAGTGATTCACGAACTGGCGCAATACCGGCAAACGCGCCTTGCCGCGCAGATGCACGTACAGCGTGCTGCCGACAAACAGCAGCAGAATCGCCGCTTTGACAGCAAAAGAAAGGGTCATGAAACTCTCCTTGGAACAGGGCCGAACGGCGCGGCCCGAAGCTTACGCTGCTGAAACCGCTGCCGGATGACCTGGGACAATCTTCCGGCGGGCTTCGAATGGCGGCCATCATAAGCTTTAGTCCGCCGGGTAAAAAGCCGAAGCGGCCGCGGACACGACTATTGGGTCAGCTCGCGTTCAGTAAACAGGTCGCTGAAGAGCATGCTCGACAGGTAACGTTCACCCGAATCCGGCAGCACCACCACGATCGTCTTGCCCTGCATTTCCGGCTTCTCGGCCAGGCGCACCGCTGCGTGCATGGCCGCGCCGCAAGAAATACCGCAGAGAATCCCCTCCTCCTGCATCAGACGCAGGGCCATGGCCTTGGCCTCTTCATCACTGACCAGTTCGACGCGGTCGACAATCGAGAGATCGAGGTTTTTCGGGATGAAGCCCGCGCCAATGCCCTGAATCTTGTGGGGGCTGGGTTTGATCTCTTCACCGGCCATTGCCTGGGTGATGATCGGCGAGCCCATGGGTTCTACCGCCACAGAAATGATCGGCTTGCCCATGGCGTGCTTGATGTAGCGCGAGACGCCGGTGATCGTGCCGCCGGTGCCGACGCCCGCGACCAGCACGTCGATGGCGCCGTCGGTGTCGTTCCAGATTTCCGGCCCGGTGGTCTTCTCGTGAATGGCCGGGTTGGCCGGGTTCTCGAACTGCGCCGGCATGAAGTAGGTGTCGGGATCACTGGCAAGCAGCTCCTCGGCTTTGGCGATGGAGCCTTTCATACCCAGCGCCGGCTCGGTCAGGACCAGTTCGGCACCCAGGGCCTTGAGCACCTTGCGCCGCTCTATACTCATGGAGGCCGGCATGGTCAGGGTCAGTTTGTAACCACGGGCTGCGGCGACAAATGCCAGGCCGATGCCGGTATTGCCTGACGTGGGTTCGACGATGGTCATGCCGGGCTTGAGTCTGCCGCTGCTTTCGGCGTCCCAGATCATGTTCGCGCCGATCCGGCACTTGACGGAATACCCCGGATTACGCCCCTCGATCTTGGCCAGGATGGTGACCCCGCGCGGCGCGATTCGGTTGATCTGCACCAGTGGCGTGTTGCCGATGGAATGGGCGTTATCTGCGTAAATACGGCTCATGACCGGGTCCTTGTGCAGGTTTGGAAAAGCTCAAAGCCTATGCCTTGAGCCGGTGCAACGTCCAGTCGAAGCGAACCGATCACATCGCCAGCAGTCAACAAAACTACGTGACTGGAGGGTGGAAGCATGAAACGTCGTTACAGCTGGCCGTTATGGACAATTGTTGGCCTGGTGGTGCTGCTCATCGCGGTGCATATCGCGCTGCCCTACGTGGTGCGCAATTATCTCAATGACAAGCTGGCAGACATGGGCGACTACCGCGGCCAGGTTACCGACGTGGACCTGGCCCTGTGGCGCGGGGCGTACCGGATCAACGGTCTGAAAATCGTCAAGGTCGACGGCAAGGTCCCGGTGCCGCTGCTGGATGCACCGGTCATCGACCTCGCGGTCAGCTGGCATTCGCTCTGGTACGACCATGCTGTGGTCGCCGAGGTCGCGTTCGTCAGCCCCGAACTCAACTTCGTCGACGGCGGCCCGGACAAGCGCCAGTCCCAGACCGGTGCGGGCACAGACTGGCGCGCCCAGCTGGACAAGCTGCTGCCGATCACCCTCAACGAGCTGCGCATTCAGGACGGCAAGATTACCTTCAGCAATTTCAACTCGACGCCGAAAGTGAAAATCGATGCCGATAACATCAACGCCAGCATCTATAACCTGACCAACGTCGAAGACAAGGCCGGCAAGCGTGATGCCCGCTTCGAGGGCAAGGCCATGCTGCTGGGGCACGCGCCGCTGGAAAGCACCGCAACCTTCGACCCGTTCAGCCTGGAGGACTTTGACTTCAAGCTGCGCGCGACCGGTATTCAGCTCAAGCGCCTGAACGACTTCGCCTCGGCGTACGGCAAATTCGACTTCAACGCGGGGGACGGCGATGTGGTCGTCGAAGCGCAGGCCACCAATGGCCAGCTCAGCGGCTACATAAAGCCCCTGCTGCGTAACGTCGATGTATTCGACTGGCAACAGGACGTCGAGAATCAGAACAAAGGCTTCTTCCGCTCGATCTGGGAAGCCGTGGTCGGCGGCAGCGAAACGGTGCTCAAGAACCAAGGGAAAAATCAGTTTGCCACCCGCGTCGAACTCAGCGGCAGTGTTCACAAACAGGACATCAATGCGTTCGAGGCGTTTTTGCAGATCCTGCGCAATGCGTTCATAAAAGCGTTCAACACCCGCTATGACAGTGGCAAGAGCGAGGCGAAGTAAGCCTGTCGCTCGGTAAGTCGTGTGTGAGAGGCTACCCGTCTTGTCGATGCCGGGTTGTGACGCAACAAACGCGGTCAATGTGGGAGCGAGCTTGCTCGCGAAGCGTTATTTCAGCGATACGTAATGGCTGAAATAACGCCATTGCGTGCCTGGCTCACGCCTCACCTTCCCCGCTCGGTTTATCAACGCCATAGGCCGCATGCTTTTCCGCCAGCAACACGCCGTTCTCTGCCTGATTCTGCAACGCATCCCATCCCAGGCACGCCAGCGCCAACGTGCGCGGTGCGGCCTCGCTGCCGTTGGTGTAGCGGGTGATGCTGCGCGTGCTCACGCCCAGCGCTTCGGCCGCCAAGGCAAGCGGCAAGCCGGTGCGCGCGCGCCAGCCGATGAAGATCCGCGTGTTTTCGTCGGTGGCGGCCTGCGCCTTGGCGTCCAGATAAAGAGTATCGGCGCCGATCTGGATGTCGGGCTCGGCCCACTCGACGGTCCAGCCGTCGTCGCCGATCTGAGCCTGCTTGAACACGTTCGGATCCTTGAGCGGTTGCAGCCCTGGAAATGCAGTGATGTCGCCGCTCAGGTCGAGGACGTATTTCACGTCGTTGATAAATGTCAGCGCCAATTGTTGATGAGCCAACGCCTCTACGGTTTTGAGGCGTGGACGTTTCATGGATGCCATCGTTTCCATTCCTCCAGCAATTCTGTTTGGTGGGTCCTTACCCATTCGAGCGCCTCCCTGAGGACGGCGGCCGGGGCGTGGCCGAGCATGGGTTCAACCAACTGCAGACAGATCAACACATCCAGCCCGCCACCGGTGAGGTGCACGTGGGGCGGCAGGTGATCCTTTTCCCGCAGTTGAATCCTGTATTTGTCCCTGAATCTGTATTTGGTCGACATGCGCAGGAAGGTATCGCTATTTTGGCGATACCTCAACGACCGTTACAAATTTTAGCCGGTCAGGCCGTGACGCCCCATTCAGGTACTGAATAAAGCGTCTGCATTCACAGTGGCGCGGGGTGCGCGGTATAGTCGCTGCACTCATTGCGCCCTATCTTGCGCGATTCAGGCCACAGGCCTGTTCGCGCTGTTCGAGGATTTTCCCGATGAAATTCGAAGGCACCCATGCCTACGTCGCCACCGACGATCTGAAGCTTGCGGTCAATGCCGCCATCACCCTGGAGCGCCCGCTGCTGGTCAAGGGTGAGCCCGGCACCGGCAAGACCATGCTCGCCGAGCAACTGGCCGAATCCTTCGGCGCGCGGCTGATCACCTGGCACATCAAATCGACCACCAAGGCCCATCAGGGGCTCTACGAGTACGATGCGGTCAGCCGCCTGCGCGACTCGCAGCTGGGCGTCGACAAAGTCCACGACGTGCGCAACTACCTGAAGAAGGGCAAGCTCTGGGAAGCCTTCGAATCCGAAGAGCGGGTGATTCTGTTGATCGACGAGATCGACAAGGCAGACATCGAGTTCCCCAACGACTTGCTGCAAGAACTCGACAAAATGGAGTTCTACGTTAACGAGATCGACGAAACGATCAAGGCCAAAAAGCGCCCGATCATCATCATTACGTCCAACAACGAGAAAGAGCTGCCGGACGCGTTTCTGCGCCGCTGCTTCTTTCACTACATCGCGTTTCCCGATCGCAGCACCCTGCAGAAGATCGTCGACGTGCATTACCCGGACATCAAAAAGGACCTGGTCAGCGAGGCGCTGGACGTGTTCTTCGACGTGCGCAAAGTCCCGGGCCTGAAGAAAAAACCCTCGACCTCCGAGCTGGTGGACTGGCTCAAATTGCTGATGGCCGACAACATCGGCGAAGCGGTACTGCGCGAGCGCGACCCCACCAAAGCCATCCCGCCGCTGGCCGGTGCGCTGGTCAAGAACGAGCAGGACGTGCACCTGCTCGAACGCCTGGCATTCATGAGCCGTCGCGGCAATCGCTGAGCCTTTTTGGTCAAGCTTAATTAGATCAAGCGCGGGACGCCGACTATGTTGCTCAACCTGTTCAACGAAATGCGTGCGGCCAAAGTGCCAGTTTCGTTACGTGAACTGCTCGACCTCATCAACGCGCTGAAGCAGCGCGTGACGTTCGCTGACATGGACGAGTTCTATTACCTGTCGCGCACGATTCTGGTGAAGGACGAGCGCCATTTCGACAAGTTCGACCGGGCGTTTGGCGCTTACTTCAATGGCCTGGAAAAGCTCGACGATCACCTGCAGGCACTGATCCCCGAGGACTGGCTGCGCAAGGAGTTCGAGCGCTCGCTGACCGCTGAAGAGCGCGCGCAGATCCAGTCCCTGGGTGGCCTGGACAAGCTGATCGAAGAATTCAAGAAGCGTCTGGAAGAGCAAAAGGAGCGCCACGCCGGCGGCAACAAATGGATCGGCACCGGCGGCACCAGCCCGTTTGGCTCAGGCGGTTACAACCCAGAAGGGATTCGGGTGGGCGACGCCGGCCAGCGTCAGGGCAAGGCAGCGAAGGTTTGGGATCAACGCGAGTACAAGAACCTCGACGACGGCGTTGAACTGGGCACGCGCAACATCAAAGTGGCCCTGCGGCGCCTGCGCAAGTTCGCGCGCCAGGGTGCGGCGGACGAGCTGGACATCGACGGCACCATCGATCACACCGCCCGTGACGCCGGCCTGCTGAACATCCAGATGCGCCCGGAACGTCGCAACACCATCAAGCTGTTGCTGCTGTTCGACATCGGCGGCTCGATGGACGCGCACGTGAAGATCTGCGAAGAACTGTTTTCAGCCTGCAAGACCGAGTTCAAGCACATGGAGTATTTCTACTTCCATAACTTCGTCTACGAATCGGTGTGGAAGAACAACCAGCGCCGCACCTCCGAGCGCACCGCCACCCAGGACCTGCTGCATAAATACGGCGCCGACTACAAAGTAATCTTCATCGGCGACGCCGCCATGGCGCCCTACGAAATCACCCAACCGGGCGGCAGCGTCGAGCACTGGAACGAAGAAGCGGGCTACGTCTGGATGCAGCGGTTCATGGCCAAGTTCAAGAAAATCATCTGGATTAACCCGTACCCCAAAGACGCCTGGGCCTACACCACCTCCACCAACATCGTGCGCGACTTGATCGAAGATCAGATGTACCCGCTGACGTTGCGCGGACTGGAGGAAGGGATGCGGTATTTGGCGAAGTGAGGTTTTAGTACCTAGTTCATAACGACTTCGCTAATTTTCCCCTGTGTACGAGCTTGCTTGCGAGTGGGGACCGCTTGGGCGATCAACTTCGCCTGACCCAGCGCATTCGCCAGCAAGCTGACTCCCACATGTTCAGTGCATGACGCCGATATTCCGGCAAACGCAGCTCCATCGTGGGGGCGAGCTTGCTCGCGAATGGGGACCGCCTGAGCAATCAACTTCGCCTGACCCAGCGCATTCGCCAGCAAGCTGACTCCCACAGGTTCAGTGCATGACGCCGATATTCCGGCAAACGCAGCTCCATGGTGGGAGCGAGCTTGCTCGCGAATGGGGACCGCCTGAGCAATCAACTTCGCCTGACCCAGCGCATTCGCCAGCAAGCTAACTCCCACATGTTCAGTGCATGACGCCGACATTCCGGCAAACACAGCTCCATCGTGGGAGCGAGCTTGCTCGCGAATGGGGACCGCCTGAGCAATCAACTTCGCCTGACCCAGCGCATTCGCCAGCAAGCTGACTCCCACAGGTTCAGTGCATGACGCCGATATTCCGGCAAACGCAGCTCCATCGTGGGAGCGAGCTTGCTTGCGAGTGGGGACCGCTTGGGCGATCAACTTCGCCTGACCCAGCGCATTCGCCAGCAAGCTGACTCCCACAGGTTCAGTGCATGACGCCGATATTCCGGCAAACGCAGCTCCATCGTG